>NZ_SSOE01000029.1:0-64707 GCF_029871175.1 Pseudomonas sp. BN607 | reverse complement strand
ATTCTAGAAACTGAGCAAGCCAGTTGTTTCCCCTGGTACTGCATCAGCCTCAAGCCTGCGGGGTAGCTGTGGGAGCGGGCTTGCCCGCGACGAATCCAACACAGTGCATGGCACGGGCTTCGCCCGTGTTCGCGGGACAAGCCCGCTCCCACAGGGGAATCGCGCTAGATTCTAGAAATTGAGCAAGACAGTTGCCTCCACAGGGGGCATGTTGCGCCCGCAAACTGCGTCACTGCTGGTCGTTGTAGTGGAACTTGGGCATTTCCCAGTGAAAGCGGATCGCCAACAGGCGCACCAGAAAGCCACCAAACAGGGTCAGCAGCATCGCCTGCTCTGCCGGCACCTTGAAATATACGCACCCCAGGTAGAACCAAGCCGCTGCAAACGACACGCTGGCATACAGCTCACGGCGGAACACCAGCGGGATGTCGTTGCAGAAGATGTCGCGCAAGATCCCGCCAAACACCCCGGTGATCACCCCGCTGATCGACGCCACCAGCATGCCCTGCCCCATCTCCAGCGCGGTCATGCAGCCAATCAGGGTAAACGCCACCAGGCCCAGGGCATCCAGCACCAGGAACAGCGAACGCAGGCGGCGCATCATCGGCGCGATGAAGATGGTCAGCAATGCGGCCAGGCTGGTCAGCACCAGGTACTCAGGGTGCTTGACCCAGGTCAGTGGATAGTGCCCGAGCAGCACGTCGCGCACCGAGCCGCCCCCCAGGGCGGTGACACAGGCGATCAGCACCACGCCAAACCAGTCCATGCCTCGACGCCCGGCGGACAGCGCACCGGTCATGGCTTCGGCGGTGATGGCGATGAGGTAGAGCATCAACAACATGGTGCAG
Source organism: Pseudomonas sp. BN607 (assembly GCF_029871175.1). Lineage (NCBI taxonomy): Bacteria > Pseudomonadati > Pseudomonadota > Gammaproteobacteria > Pseudomonadales > Pseudomonadaceae > Pseudomonas > Pseudomonas sp. BN607. The sequence goes on along the minus strand of NZ_SSOE01000029.1, from coordinate 63,859 downwards.
GTCCGTGCGAGAAGGGCGCGCAGTCTAACCAGTTGCCCAAGGCACCAAAAGGGGGCGCAGACAGAATATCTGCGCCATTACGGCTCACACCTTGATGAAGTGCTGGCGGTAGTGCCGCAGCTCGGCGATCGATTCGCGGATGTCGTCCAGCGCCAGGTGGGTATTGCCCTTCTTGAAGCTGTCACGCACATCTGGCGCCCAGCGCGCGGCCAGCTCTTTCAGCGTGGAGACATCCAGGTTGCGGTAGTGGAAGTAGTTTTCCAGGTTGCGCATGTGCCGATAGAGGAAGCGTCGGTCCTGGCAGATGCTGTTGCCGCAGATCGGCGACTTGCCTTTCGGCACCCACTGTTCAAGGAAGGCGATGGTCTGCGCCTCGGCCTCGGCCATGCCGACCTGGCTCTCGCGCACGCGCTGGGTCAGGCCCGAGGCGCCGTGGGTGCGGGTGTTCCACTCATCCATGCGCGCCAGCACTTCATCACTGTGGTGGATGGCAATCACCGGGCCTTCGGCCAGGGTGTTCAGTTCGCTGTCGGTGACGATGGTGGCCATCTCGATAATGACGTCGCTGTCCGGATCCAGGCCGGTCATTTCCAGGTCGATCCAGATCAGGTTCTGTGGGTTTTGCATGCAGAGGCTCCTCATATAGGCCGTCATATTAGCCTAGTGGCCAAGGCGCGCCCATTCACTGCGCGGCCACAACACACAAGGTAAGCCAAATAGTCCAACGCCTGGCGTGCTAAACTGCATGCCGTTTTCAATGCCCTACCCCGGGCCTCTCTCACGGTACTTTCATGGCCAAACGCCAGCTCAATCGCCGCCAGAACTGGCGGATCGAAAAAATCCAGGGTGAGCGCGCCGCTCGCGCCGCCAAACGCGAGCAGCACGTGCTGCAGGAACTGGAAGGCGGCGACCTGGGGCCAGAGCAATTGGGCCTGGTGATCGCGCACTTTGGCGTGCAAGTAGAAGTTGAAGCCCAGGATGGCGAAACCGCGGGCCAGGTGTTCCGCTGCCATTTGCGCGCCAACCTGCCGGCGCTGGTCACCGGCGACCGTGTCGTGTGGCGTGCGGGTAACCAGGGCATCGGCGTAATCGTGGCGCAAATGCCGCGCAGCACCGAGCTGTGCCGGCCGAACAACCATGGTCAACTCAAGCCGGTGGCTGCCAACGTCGACCTGATCGTGATCGTGTTCGCCCCGGCCCCGGAACCACACCCGAACCTGATCGACCGCTACCTGGTAGCGGCCGAGCACGCCGGCCTGCGCCCGCTGCTGCTGCTGAACAAGGCCGACCTGGTCAACGACGAGAACGGCCCTGGCCTGCATGCGCTGCTGCAGGTGTACCGCGAGCTGGGCTACCCGCTGCTGGAAGTCTCGGCCCACCACGGTGATGGCATGCAGCGCCTGCAACAGCAGCTCGACGGCCACATCAGCGTGTTCGTCGGCCAGTCGGGGGTGGGCAAGTCATCACTGGTCAACAGCCTGCTGCCAGAGGCTGGCACCCGTGTTGGCGACCTGTCGGAATGGTCGGGCCAGGGCACTCACACCACCACCACTGCGCGCCTGTACCACTTCCCCAACGGCGGCGATCTGATCGACTCGCCGGGTATCCGCGAGTTCGGACTTGGCCATGTCAGCCGCGACGACGTGGAGGATGGCTTCATCGAGTTCCGCGACCTGTTCGGCACCTGCCGCTTCCGCGATTGCAAGCATGACCGCGAACCGGGCTGCGCATTGCTCAAGGCGCTGGACGAGGGGCGGATCAAGCCGCAGCGCATGAACAGCTACCGCTCGATCATCGCCAGCTTGACTTGAAACAGCTGCTCTCGCCGCGGGCTTTGCGCTGCCTGTGAAATCGAGCGCCGCCCGCGCGGCGCATCGCTCTCACAGGCGCTTCAATCTTTCCGCCAAGCTCCTGTCAGCCCTGATGCCACCAAAGGAGCTACTGCTCCTTGGTTTCATCCATCTTCAGCGTGCCATCTTCAAAGATGTTCAGCTTCTGGCGCAGCTCACGCGGTTGCATCGGTGGCTGTTCACTTGCCCCTGGGGCAGCTGGTGCCGAAGCCCCTGGCGCAGCACCACTGGCTGGCGCTGCAGGAGCAGTTGGCGCAGCTGGAGGTGTTTCCGGCGCACCCTGCTCACCTTCGATATTGCGCTGGGCCTTCTTGGTCAGCACGATGATGTCGATACGGCGGTTAACCGGGTTGAACGGGTCCTTGCGGTCGAACAGCGATGACGAGGCGTAACCCACCACCCGCGCCACCTGGCCATCCGGGTAACCCCCGGCTACCAAGGCTCGGCGCGCGGCATTGGCACGATTGGCCGACAGTTCCCAGTTGCCGAACTCGCCGCTGCCAGCGTACGGCTTGGCATCGGTGTGGCCGCTGATGCTGATCTTGTTCGGCACTGCCTTGATGGTGTCTGCCATGGCCAGCAGGATGTCTTCGAAGTATGGCTGCAAGCGCGCACTGCCGATGTCGAACATCGGCCGGTTCTCGGCGTCCATAATCTGAATACGCAAGCCGTCCTGGGTGATTTCGAACAGGATCTGGTCCTTGAACTTCTGCAGCTGCGGGTTCTCTTCCACCTTGTTCTGCAGTTCTTGCAGCAGCAGCTCCAGGCGCTCACGCTCGACCTGCTCGGCCATGGTCTCGACCTGCTCCTTGTTCAGCTCCACCGTGGTGTCAGGAGTAGGTTCGGACTTCACTTCCGGATTGATGGTCTTTTCCGGTGCCAGCTCAGGAGAGCCGCCCAGGTCGATGACATAGGGCGTACCGCTTTCCGAAAAGCCGATCGGGTCCTTGAAATAGCCGGCAATCGCAATCTTCTGTTCCGGCGTGGCCGTGGACATCAGCCACAGCACCAGGAAGAACGCCATCATCGCCGTGGCGAAGTCGGCGAAGGCGATTTTCCAGGCGCCGCCGTGGTGGCCGCCGCCAAAGCGCTTTACGCGCTTGACGATAATGGGCTGGTTGTTCTCCATGACTCAGCGACCGCGAACCGCTTGTTCCAGTTCGGCGAAGCTCGGGCGGTGCTTGGGGTACAGCACCTTGCGCCCGAACTCGACAGCCAGCGAAGGCGGCATGCCCGAGGCCGAGGCTACCAGCGAAGCCTTGATCGATTCGTACAGGTTCAGCTCTTCCTTGGCATCGTGCTCCAGGCACTTGGCCAGCGGGCCGAAGAAGCCGTAGGCCGCGAGAATACCGAAGAAGGTACCGACCAACGCCGCACCTACGTGCATGCCGATGGCCGCCTGGTCACCCTCGCCCAGCGAAGCCATGGTCACCACGATACCCAGTACCGCCGCAACGATACCGAAGCCAGGCATGCCGTCAGCGATGCCGGTCACCGCGTGGGACGGGTGTTCCAGCTCTTCCTTCATGCTCAGCAGCTCCATGTCGAACAGGCCCTCGAGCTCGTGGGGGGCCATGTTGCCGGTGGACATGATGCGCAGGTAGTCGCAAACGAACGCGGTCATGCGCTCGTCGGCCAGCACCGTCGGGTACTTGGCAAAGATCGGGCTGGCTGAAGCGTCCTCGATATCGGCCTCGATGGCCATCATGCCTTCGCGACGGCTTTTGTTGAGGATCTCGTATACCAGCCCCAGTACCTCCAGGTAGAAGGCATGGCTGAAGCGCGAGCCGAACATCTTCATCGACTTCTTGATGACGTGCATGGTCATGTGGCCAGGGTTGGCCTGCAGGAATGCACCAAAGGCCGCACCGCCGATGATCAGTACTTCGAACGGCTGGATCAGCGCTGCGATCTTGCCGTGGGAGAGCACGTAGCCGCCGAGCACGCTCGCGAATACGACGATGATGCCGATAATTTTAGCCATAGGTTCAAAGCACTTGCTGTCGTGGTCAAGGGGAGAGACGAGAGCTTTAAAACTCTTCTTCTACTTATCGGCAGAACTGCGCCAGACTATAGCCACATAATACGAAAAGCCAGTTCGGACTGATGTCAATATGCCAATTGAAACCAAGGTGCCCGCTCAGGCCCCGCGTACGCTAGAGGCCTGGGTAAAACTGCTCGAAAGCGTTCGTATTCCCGTGCCGAAGCATAGCTACGACCGGGTCATGGCCGCCATCCACGATAGCCGCCGCTCACTGCGCGACATCGCCGAACTGATGCAGGATAGCCCGGCCTTGGTACTGTCGGTGATGCGCGAAGCCAATCATCCCACCAATGCGAGCCTGGCAGAGCCCGCCGAAAGCCTGGAAGTCGCCCTCAACCGCCTGGGCCTGGAACGCAGTGAAGAACTGCTCAAGCGCCTGCCTGCGGTGCCTGTCGAAGAGATCCCGCCGGTGCTCAGCCAGTTCCAGCTGATCAGCCAACACGCCTCGCAGCAGGCCAGCGGCTTGTTCGCCAGTCGCCTGGCGCGGCTGTGGCAGGAAATTCACTGGGGCAGCCTGTTGTTCCTGTCACCCCTCTGGCCGCTAGCCCTCGCCTACCCCAAGCTGCTCGACACCTGGGAGTTGCGGGTTATCCATAAAGGGGAAGAGGCCGCCCACGTCGAGGAAGAACTGTTTGGCGTGCGCATCATGGCGCTGTGCCGGACCATGGCCGAGTATTGGCGCTTGCCCCAGTGGGTCACCCAGGGGTACCGCCTGCTGCTGGAAGAGCGCGAGCAACTGGCCCAGGTGCTGAGCATCGCCCGCGACGAAGACCTGCTCAGCCAGCAACACCGCCTGGACGCCGAGCCCGGCCTGCGCCGCTGGTTCAACCAGCCGGCCAATACCGTACTACTGGCCAACAACCTGGCCCTGGCGGCACAGGTCGGCTGGGACAACCCGCACCTGCTGCGCTGGCAGCTACTGACTGCGCTGTACCTGCAAACCTCGCTGGAGGACGTCCAGCAGCAGGTGCACCAGCAGGCTGCCGCGAGCGCCCGGCGCCACGCCCGACACGCGCTGTTCCATCCGGCCGAAGCGCTGATCTGGCCGTGGCACCAGCGCCGCCCGCATCCGGACATGCTGGCCCCGCCACCGCCCAGCAGCGAAGAGCTGACGCGCTGGCGCACTCAGTGCCAGCACCTGCTGGCCCAACCCAGCCCGTTCACCAATACCGTGCACCTGGCCACCCAGGCCAAGGAAGCCCTGCTCGCCTGCGGCATGCAACGCATCATGCTGCTGGGCCTGGACAAGGCCAGCGACTCCCTGCGGGTGCAGCAGATTGCCGGCCTGCCCAAGGAGGCTGGCGCGCTGGCGCTCCAGGTATCGGAGAACAAACTGCTGCAAAAGCTGCTGAGCCAGGCCGGGCAATTGCGCATCACCCCGGAAAACCACAGCCAGTTCTCGGCTCTGCTACCCGCACCGCTGCGGGCCCTGTTCCGCAGCGAACATGTGCTGCTGCGCTCGCTGGCGGTCAACGACCAGGTGCTGATGCTGCTGGTGGCCGACCAGGGTTGCCGGCCATTGGCCGATATCAGCGTGCAAGCCTTCGGCAAGACCGCGCAATGCATCGAGCGGGCGCTGTCGGTGTTTGCCAACCGCAAAGTCTGAGCCTTGCGCTACAATCGCCCTTCTTTCCACACTGGAGACCGTGGATGACTGACTTTTCCGGCCTGCCGCTGGTGATCGACGCCGCAGACCTGCTGCCACGCCTGGACTCACCGCAGCTGATCCTGGTCGACCTGAGCAGCGCCAACCGCTATGTCAGCGGGCATATCCCTGGCGCGCGCTTTGTCGAAGGCAAGCGCACGCAGCTTGGCCAGCCACCCGCGCCCGGGTTGCTGCCAGCCCTGGGTGATCTGGAAAAGCTGTTCAGCGAACTCGGTCATCGTGACGATGCGGTCTATGTGGTGTACGACGATGAGGGCGGCGGCTGGGCCGGGCGCTTCATCTGGATACTCGACGTGATCGGCCACACGCGTTACCACTACCTCAATGGCGGCATCCAGGCCTGGCCGGCAGACAAGCTTTCCACCGAAGTGCCCGGCAGCGGCAACAGCCCGGTGCACCTGCGTATCGACACCGCCCCCACCGCCACCCGCGAGTACCTGCAAAGCCGCTTGGGCGCCGATGACCTGGTCATCTGGGACGCTCGCGGCCCGCAGGAATTCAGCGGCGAGAAGGTACTGGCAGCCAAAGGCGGGCACATCCCCGGGGCGATCAACTTCGAGTGGACCGCCGGCATGGACCTCAACGACCACCTGCGCATTCGCAAGGACATCAAACAAGTCCTCAAACAACTGGGCATCACCCCTGACAAGGAAGTGATCACCCATTGCCAGACCCACCGCCGCTCCGGCTTCACTTATCTGGTGGCCAAGGCCCTCGGCTACCCACGCGTCAAGGCCTACGCCGGCTCGTGGAGCGAATGGGGCAACCACCCGGACACGCCTGTAGAAGTTTAAGGAACCTGCATGAAATCCCGTTTGTTCATCATCAGCCAGTACCTGCTGCCGCACCACCTGCTGTCCCGGCTGGCCGGCTGCATCGCCGAGTGCCGCGTGCGCTGGTTCAAGAATGCCTTTACCGCCTGGTTCGCCAAGCGCTACCAGGTGAACATGTCCGAAGCCTTGGTCGAGGACTTGAGCGCATACGAGCACTTCAATGCGTTCTTTACCCGCGCCCTGAAACCGGGTGCCCGCCCGCTGGACGAAACCCCGGGCGCCATCCTGTGCCCGGCCGACGGCGCCGTCAGCCAGCTCGGCCCGATCGAGCACGGCCGCATCTTCCAGGCCAAGGGCCACGGTTTCAGCGCTCAGGAACTGCTGGGCGGTGATCCGGCCATGGCCGCGCCGTTCATGGGCGGCGAATTTGCCACCATCTACCTGTCCCCCAAGGACTACCACCGCGTGCACATGCCGCTGGCCGGCACCCTGCGCGAAATGGTGTATGTGCCGGGCCGGCTGTTCTCGGTCAACCAGACCACCGCAGAGAACGTCCCCGAGCTGTTCGCTCGTAACGAGCGCGTGGTCTGCCTTTTCGATACGGAGCGCGGGCCGATGGCCGTGGTGCTGGTGGGTGCGATGATCGTCGCCTCGATCGAAACCGTGTGGGCCGGGCTGGTGACGCCGCCAAAGCGCGAGCTGAAGACCTTCCGTTACGACGAAGCCAGCCGTGCGCCGATCCACCTGGAGAAAGGTGCCGAGCTGGGCCGCTTCAAGCTGGGCTCGACCGCCATCGTGCTGTTTGGGCCGGAGCAGGTGAAGTGGGCTGAAAGCCTCGGCGCTGGCTCCGCAGTGCGCATGGGGCAGTCGTTGGCGGCGCCTGCGCAGGCTTGATTACGGTTTTAGCATTGGGGTGCATGTCGGGGTTTATTTTGCGCCTGTAAGATCGAGCGCCACACGGGCGGCGCTCGATTTCACAGGCGCTGCAGATTAGACGGCAAACTAGCCCCGCGCGTCGCGGTCGCGCAGGCCCAGCAGGTACAGCACCCCGTCCAGCCCCAGGGTAGAAATCGCCTGCTTGGCCGACTGGCGCACCAGTGGCTTGGCGCGGAATGCCACGCCCAGGCCGGCCAGCGACAGCATCGGCAGGTCGTTGGCGCCATCACCTACGGCAATGGTCTGCTCCAGCTGCAAGCCTTCCTCGCTCGCCAGTTTCTGCAACAGCTCGGCCTTGCGCTGGGCATCGACGATCGGCTCGACCGCCACGCCAGTCACCTTGCCATCGACCACTTCCAATTCGTTGGCGAATACATAGTCGATACCCAGGCGCGCCTGCACCTGGCGGGCAAAGTAGGTAAAGCCACCGGACAGAATCGCGGTCTTGTAACCCAGGCGCTTGAGCTCGGCGAAAAGGTTCTCGGCGCCCTCGGTCAGGCGCAGCGATGCACCGATCTCGTCCAGCACGCCTACATCCAGGCCTTTGAGCAGTGCCATGCGTTCCTTGAAGCTCGCGCGGAAGTCCAGTTCGCCACGCATGGCGCGCTCGGTGATCGCCGCCACCTGTTCACCCACGCCAGCGGCCTTGGCCAGTTCATCGATGACTTCGGCTTCGATCAGGGTAGAGTCCATGTCGAATACCGCCAGGCGGCGGTTACGGCGGAACAGGTCGTCCTTCTGGAAGGCAATGTCGATGCTCAACTCTTCAGCCAAGGCAAAGAAATCGGCACGCAGGGCCTGGGCGTCGCTCGGCACGCCACGTACGGAAATTTCAACGGCCGCCTTACCCTTGTCGGTGTGGGCATCCAGCGCCACACGGGCCGACAGGCGCTCGATACGCTCGATGGTCAGGCCGTACTGGCTGATGACCGCACTCACCCGCTGCAGTTGCTCGGGGGTGATCTTGCGGCTGAGCAAGGTAACGATGTGGCGCGCCTCGCCATGGCCATCGGCCCAGTGCTGGTAATCCGCCTCGGAAATCGGCGTGTAGCGTGCCTGCAGGTTCAGCTCATGGGCCTTGGCCTGCACGCCTTGCAGCAGTGCGGTCGCCACTTCGTTGTCCGGGATATCGACCAGGATGCCGAATGACAAGGTGCCGTGCATGACCGCCAGGCCGATGTCGAGGATGCTCACACCGCCCTGCAGCAGGACGCCGGTGATAGCGGCAGTGAGACCTGGACGGTCCTCACCGGTGATGTTGATCAGGACGATTTCGCGCACAACCTGGCTCCGGCTTCGATGAAAAATGCGCATTCTACCGATTTTCCATGACCATCGGGCGCCAACGATACTTTGCCGACAAAACCCGGCTCGCTATACTCCCCCCACTTTCAAGCCATAAAGAGCCGAGCTCAGTGAACCGGCCCACGCCCGTCAAACCAGACAACTTCTTCCTGATGATCTATCGTGCCCTGAGTCAACGTCGCGTGCCGCTGGCACTGCGCATCGCCTGCACCAACATCTTCCTGGTGGCGCTGGCACTGGTGATCTACGCCTGTGTGATGGGCCTGCAGTTCAAGCAGGCCATGCATGAGCAGGCCGATGCCTTGGGCCAGAGCCTGACAACGCAGACGGCCACTTCGGCGACCGAACTGCTGGTAGCCAATGACATCCTCAGCCTCAATGTGCTGTTGGGCAACCTGGTGAAGAACCCATTGGTAGCCCATGCAGCGATCTACAGCGTGGACAACCGTATCCTCGCCGAGGCTGGCCAGCGCCCACGCAATGGCCTGCTGGGCGAGGCCGAAGGTGTGTACCAGACCAAAATCAGCTTCCAGGACGTGGCTGCCGGGCAACTGCGCATCAGCCTGGACATGAGCCAGTTCCAGCAACCGATGCTGATCAGCCTGCAGAGCATGGGCATCCTGGCCGCCATTCTGCTGGTGCTGGCACTAACCCTGAGCCTGCGCCAAGGCCGCCACATCACGCTGCCGTTGCTGCAGCTACGGGTGTGGCTGCGCGACCCGCAGCACTACACCCCGGCCACCGACCGCCAGGACGAGATCGGCGACATTGCTCGCCAGCTGCATGCGCGCCTGGCGCCACCACCGCCGCCGGAGCCGGAGCCTGAGGAAGAAGACGACGAGCAGTTCGACGACCTGCAAGACGCGGCCCCGGCGCCCAAGGCTGTGCCGCGCACCCGGGTAACCGCCGTGGAAGACGAAGATGACGATGAGGCCTTCGCCGGCCTGCTGGACGACGACAATGCACCAAAAGCCGCCGTGGTCGAGTCTGACGAGCCTCAATTCAGCGCCGTGCTCGCCGTACAGCTGGGTTCGCAGGAGCAACTGCGCCGCCTGCCACGGACACGCCTGACTGAGCTAACCGAGCGCTACAGCGATTGCCTGGAGCACGCGGCCTCACTCTACGACGGTGAAACCCATACGCTGAACGACGGCAGTACCCTGGTACTGTTCCATAGCCGTGTGTGTGGCGAGGACTACCTGACCAACGCCATTTGCTGCGGCGAACTGTTGCGGGCCCTGGGCCATGCGCTGCAAATCGAGGTGGCTGACAGTGGCATCACCTTGCAACTGCAGCTTGGTCTGGCGCTGGGCAACGACCTGCACGGGCTGGAACTGGTCGACCTGCTGATGGCAGAGAAGGCCCAGGATGCCTTGGCGCTGTCGCAGCACAGCCGCAACCTGTTGCTGGTGGAGCGCCCGATCAGCGATGACACGCTGATTCGCCAGCGCGCGCGTATCCGCCCGATTGCCAGCCCGGAGGGTGCCTGCTGCGTCGAACGCCTGATGGAGCCCTACCCATCGATGCTGGAACGCCAGCTGGCGCGGATGCACGAGCGTAGGGCCTGAGGTAGTCAGCCTGGGGCCGCTTAGCGCCCCATCGTCGGCAAGCCTGGTTCCCGTACAACTGGCGATGGCTGCACAGCAGCCCCGGCACTTTCAGAAAGCCACAAAAAAGCCCGCATCAATGCGGGCTTTTTTGTGGCACTTCGATCAGAACCGATAGACTTCCATGTCGGTACGGATCGGCGAAGCCATCGGAATCTTGGACTTCTCCGGCGCCTTCTTCACCTGCACCGGAGCAGCGGGCTTTTTAGGCGACTCCTCGGCAATGGCCGGCTGGTTGGCCAGCGGCTTCAACGCCGTGCTCAGTTGCTCGGCCAGTTTTTGCAGCAGTTGGCCCTGGGCCTGCACCTGCGACGACTCACTGCCCTCGTGCGGCTGCTCAAGGTGAACGATACGGTTGTCACGCACATGGCCACGACGGTCCAGCAGACGCCACTGGGCGTCGAGGATGGCCGGCTGGTCCTTGCCCGAGTCCAGGCGAGTGATCGACAACAAGACTTGCACGTCGGGGCTAAAACCAGCAGTCGCCGGGGCCAGCACTACCCGCTGGCTGTCCAGTCGCCAAGCCAATTGACGTACCAGCAGCTGGTCGATATCCGACGAAAGGCTGCCAGCCCAACGACCGTCGGTCGCCGCACTGAGGCTGCCATCGGTCTGACGCTGCAGGAACGTCTCGCGCTGCAGGTAGTCGGCCACCGATACCGGGCCAAGCACCACGGCCATGCCGGCACTCTGCGACGGCTGGCCAGGATCACCGCTGTCTAGCTGGTACAGGGCAACCGGCTGGTGCATGGTGCACCCGCCAAGGCCCAGCAGGCCAGTCATCAACAGCGCAAATGGAAGGCGCAGAAATTTCATCATCCCATCCAGGCGGCCGCCTACAGGCACACCGCAGTGATACATATAAATTCAAACGTGCACACGGCCACGCCGGCACCACAGGGGCCATATCATCCGCGAAATAACCGTCCGACTCCAGCATTTCTGCCCGGAACGGCGCTGAAATTGCCGTTCCAGACATTTCTGCCGATTACGCCGGCACTTCCACCTGCAACCCGTCGACACGCTGGAACCCGCGTGGCAGCTTGCTGCCGCGCCGTCCGCGCTCGCCCTTGTAATGCTCCAGGTCGTCCGCTTTCAAAGATAGGGTACGCTTGCCCGCTTGCAATACAAGGGTCGCGCCTTCGGCAATCACGGCCAGATCGGTGACATATTCTTCACGGCTGGCTACCCGGTCGCCCGGCACGCCAATGATCTTGTTGCCCTTGCCCTTGCCCAGCTGCGGCAGGTCGCTGACCTTGAACACCAGCAGGCGGCCTTCGGTGGTCACGGCTGCGAGCCAGTCCTGCTCGCGATTGGCCACCGGGCGCGGAGTCATGACCTTGGCCCCGTTGGGCAGGCTGAGCAGGCCCTTGCCGGCCTTGTTCTTGGCCTGCAGGTCTTCACCCTTGACCACGAAGCCATAGCCGGCATCCGAAGCCACTACGTACAGCGCGTCGTCTTCGGGCAACAACACGCATTCGAACGTGGCCCCCGGTGGCGGCGTCAGGCGGCCGGTGAGCGGCTCGCCCTGGCCACGCGCCGATGGCAAGCTGTGGGCCGCCAGCGAGTAGCTGCGACCGGTGGAGTCGATCAGTACGGCAAACTGGTTGGAACGCCCGGCAGCGGCGGCCTTGAAGCCGTCGCCAGCCTTGTAGGAAAGGCCGGTGGCGTCGATATCATGGCCCTTGGCGCAGCGCACCCAGCCCTTTTCCGACAGCACCACAGTAACCGGCTCGGTCGGCATCAGTTCGTTTTCCGACAAGGCCTTGGCTTCGGCGCGCTCGACGATTGGCGAGCGGCGGTCGTCACCGTAGGTTTCGGCGTCCTTGATCAGTTCGCTGCGCACCAGCTTGCGTAGCTTGGCTTCGCTGCCCAGCAGCGCCTGCAGCTTGGCCTGCTCCTTCAGCAGCTCGTCCTGTTCACCGCGGATCTTCATCTCCTCCAGGCGCGCCAGCTGCCGCAGGCGGGTCTCGAGGATGTAGTCGGCCTGGATTTCGGTCAGGTCGAAGCGCGCGATCAGCGCCTGCTTGGGGTGCTCTTCGGTGCGGATGATATGAATCACTTCATCCAGGTTGAGGAACGCGGTGAGCAAGCCGTCCAACAGGTGCAGGCGCTTCTCGACCTTGTCCAGGCGGTGCTGGAGGCGGCGACGAACGGTGTTGGTGCGGAACTCCAGCCACTCCACCAGGATCGCCCGCAAGTTCTTCAACTGCGGCCGGCCGTCGAGGCCGATGATGTTGACGTTGACCCGGTAGCTGCTTTCCAGGTCGGTAGTCGCGAACAGGTGTTGCATCAGTTCGTCGGCATCCACGCGATTGGAGCGCGGGATGATGACGATGCGGCACGGGTTCTCGTGGTCCGACTCGTCGCGCAGGTCGGCGACCATCGGCAGCTTCTTGGCTTGCATCTGCGCTGCGATCTGCTCCAGCACCTTGGCCCCGGAGACCTGGTGCGGCAGCGCGGTGACGACGACGTCGCCGTCTTCTACGCGGTAGACCGCGCGCATACGGATAGAGCCACGGCCGCTTTCGTACATCTTGAGGATTTCGGCACGCGGCGTGACGATTTCGGCCTCGGTCGGGTAGTCCGGCCCTTGGATGTGCTCGCACAACTGCTCGATGGTGGCTTTGGGCTCGTCGAGCAGGCGTACGCAGGCACTGGCCACTTCACGCAGGTTGTGCGGCGGCACGTCGGTGGCCATGCCCACGGCGATACCGGTGGTGCCGTTGAGCAGGATGTTGGGCAGGCGTGCCGGCAGCACGGCTGGCTCCTGCAAGGTGCCGTCGAAGTTCGGCACCCAGTCGACGGTGCCCTGGCCAACCTCGCTGAGCAGCACTTCGGCGTAGCGCGACAGGCGTGCCTCGGTGTAACGCATGGCGGCGAACGACTTCGGATCGTCCGGCGCACCCCAGTTACCCTGGCCATCGACCAGGGTATAGCGGTAGCTGAACGGCTGCGCCATCAGCACCATGGCCTCGTAGCAGGCCGAGTCGCCGTGGGGGTGGAACTTGCCGAGCACGTCACCGACGGTGCGCGCCGACTTCTTGTGCTTGGCATCGGCATCCAGCCCCAACTCGCTCATGGCGTAGACGATGCGGCGCTGCACCGGCTTCAGGCCATCGCCGATATGCGGCAAGGCACGGTCCATGATCACGTACATGGAGTAGTTGAGGTAGGCCTGTTCGGTGAAGTCAGCCAGCGAGCGGCGTTCGACGCCGTCCAGGCTGAGTTCCAGTGAGTCGCTCATGCGGGCCTCGTCATTTCAGGTTCTGGCGCAGCAGCATGGTGCCACCGCGCTGGGTAAATTCAAGTTGTTGCAGGGCACTCATGCCCAGTAATACGGTGGGCCCATCCAGGCCGGGCACGACGATGGCGCGTACGTCCTGCAGGCGGATATCGCCCAGTTGCAGGCTGGCCAGGCGCGTGCGGTAGCCTTCGGTGCGACCGTTGGCAGTGCTCAGCAGCACCGGGCTGCCGCGCTCCAGGTTCAAATCACGGGCCAGGGCCTCGGGGATCGCAACGTCCGTGGCACCGGTATCGAGCATGAAATGCACTACCTGGCCATTGATCGCCCCATCCACAACGAAGTGGCCCTGGCCATTACCGAGCAGACGCACCTCGATGTAGCCTTGGCCATGCTCGGACTGCACCTGGCTGTTGGGGTTGCGCCGACTGTCTTCCCACTGGCCAAAAAAGCGCGTGGCCAGGAACATGGCTGCCGCCCAGGCAAGCACCATCAGCACCCGCCCCGCGCGCTTGCCCGGCGCCTGGCTCATGGTTTGGCGCTCCAGCCACCTTCCGGCGCGTCGAAGCGCCAGACAATCGGGCGGCTCTCGCCATCGGCGCGGTCGCCGTTGTTGTTGTCCAGACCGATCCAGGCGCCGTGGGCGTCGATCACCAGTGCTTCGGCCAGACCGAACGGCTGATCGTAACGGCGCATGGGCTCCAACGCCTCGGCCGCGAACGACCAGCAACGCTCGACCTTGCCGCTGTCAGCGTCACGCCGGCATACCCGGTAGGCATTGCGCTCAAGGGTGAACAGCTTGCCCTCGAACCAGGCCAGGTCGGCAAAATCGCGCGACAAGGCCCGGGCATTTGGCATTTGCGCCGGCTGCATCTCGACCCCGGCCTCGCTCAGCAGTACGCAACTGCGCCCGCAGGTCCATACCGACTGCTGGCGCTCGATGGCCACCAGGCCACGGCGCTCACGCTCGGCGGCCAGCCACAGGCGATCGCCTGCCGGGTTGATCGCCAAGCCTTCGAACAGGGCATTGAAGTTCAGCAGCATGCCGCTGGCCCTGGCCTGGCGAACCATGGCCTGATCAATTTTCAACCAGTCCGGCTGGCCCTCCTGCGGCAGTTGCAGCACGGCGGCATGGGCCTCGCTGACCAGGTACATGTTGCCCGCCTGGTCGCAGCTGATGCCTTCAAAATCCAGCTCGCCGCCACGTATGTAGGAAGCCGCCCAGTTACGTGACTTCAAGCCCCACGGCAGCCCGCTTTCCGGCGCGGGTGGCGGGGTGAAGGTCAGCGGCTGCGCACGCCAGGTGGCGTTCTGCTGGTCGAAGCGGTAGATGCGGTCGTCATCACGATCGGAAACGCCCCACAGCCCGCCCCGGCATTGGGCCAGCCCAGACAGGTTGCCACCGCGCATACCGTCGATCGGGTGCTCGGCACTCAGCTTCAGCTCCGGCCAATTGCCCGCCAGGCTTGGCAGGGCAACCAGCGCCAGACAGGCCGACAGAAGCAGACGAATCAAACCATGACCTCAGCCAGGTTGCCTTTGGTTTCCAGCCAGCTCTTGCGGTCACCGGCGCGTTTCTTGGCCAGCAGCTTGTCCATCAGCTCGCAGGTCGCCTGTACGTCGTCCAGCGTCAGCTGCACCAGGCGCCGCGTGTTCGGGTCCATGGTGGTTTCACGCAGCTGTGGCGGGTTCATCTCGCCCAGGCCCTTGAAGCGCGTTACCTGAGGCTTGCCGCGCTTCTTCTCGGCAACCAGCCGGTCGAGAATGCCGTCACGCTCGGCTTCGTCGAGGGCGTAGTAGATTTCCTTGCCCAGGTCGATGCGGTACAGCGGCGGCATGGCCACGTATACGTGCCCGGCCTCGACCAGCGCGCGGAAGTGCTGGACGAACAACGCACACAGCAGGGTGGCGATGTGCAAGCCGTCGGAGTCGGCGTCGGCGAGGATGCAGATCTTGCCGTAGCGCAGTTGCGCCAGGTCGGTGGCACCCGGATCGACACCAATGGCCACGGCAATGTTGTGCACTTCCTGGCTGGCGAGGACTTCGCCACCATCCACTTCCCAAGTGTTGAGGATCTTGCCGCGCAGCGGCAGGATGGCCTGGAATTCCTTGTCCCGCGCCTGCTTGGCCGAACCACCGGCCGAGTCACCCTCGACCAGGAACAGCTCGGCGCGCATCGGGTCCTGCCCGGCGCAGTCAGCCAGCTTGCCGGGTAGGGCCGGGCCCTGGGTGACGCGTTTGCGCTCGACCTTCTTGCTGGCCTTGAGGCGACGCCCGGCGTTGCTGATGGCCAGCTCTGCCAGTTGCATGCCCAGATCAGGGTGGCCGTTGAGCCACAGGCTGAAGGCGTCCTTGACCACCCCGGAGACGAACGCCGCCGCCTCACGCGAGGACAGCCGCTCTTTGGTCTGCCCGGAGAACTGCGGGTCCTGCATCTTCATCGACAACACGAAGGTGATGCGTTCCCAGACGTCTTCCGGCGCCAGCTTTACCCCACGCGGCAGCAGATTGCGGAACTCGCAGAACTCGCGCATGGCATCCAGCAAGCCCTGGCGCAGGCCGTTGACGTGGGTACCGCCCTGCGCGGTGGGGATCAGGTTGACGTAGCTTTCCTGGATGCTGTCGCCACCTTCAGGCAGCCACAGCAAGGCCCAGTCCACGGCCTCCTTGTTACCGGCCAGGCTGCCACAGAACGGCTCTTCGGGCAGGCGCTGGAATTCGTTGACCGAATCGACCAGGTAGGAGCGCAGGCCATCCTCATAGTGCCATTCGACCTTCTCACCACTGGCCTTGTCCTCGAAGCTGACCAGCAGGCCCGGGCACAAGACCGCCTTGGCCTTGAGCACGTGTTTGAGGCGGCTGATGGAGAACTTGGGCGAGTCGAAGTACTTCGGGTCTGGGCTGAAGTACACGCTGGTGCCGGTATTGCGCTTGCCGACCGAGCCGACCACTTCCAGCTCGCTGGCCTTGAAGCCGTCAGCGAAGGTCATCTGGTATTCGTTGCCGTCACGCTTTACGCGCACGCGCACCTGGGTCGACAGGGCGTTGACCACCGAAATGCCCACACCGTGCAAACCACCGGAAAACTGGTAGTTCTTGTTGGAGAACTTGCCGCCAGCGTGCAGTTTGGTGAGGATCAGCTCGACCCCGGACACGCCCTCTTCCGGGTGGATGTCCACCGGCATGCCCCGGCCGTCGTCGCTGACCTCCAGCGAATGGTCGGCATGCAGGATGACCTGCACCGAACGGGCGTGGCCGGCCAGGGCTTCGTCGACACTGTTGTCGATGACTTCCTGGGCCAAATGGTTGGGGCGGCTGGTATCGGTGTACATGCCCGGCCGCTTGCGGACCGGGTCAAGGCCCGAGAGGACTTCGATGGCGTCTGCGTTATAGGCGCTAGCGCTGGGATTGGCCATAAGGTCTCGTCGTCAGTCTGGTGAATGCAAAAAAGTCAAAATACAGAAAAATCGAGCGCCGCATACTGCCCGCGGGCAATTCCGGCAAAGGCCAGCAGGGCCGGCAGACGCTCGGCAAAGCCCTGGAAGCTGTGGTCACCGCCGGCCTGGATACGCAGGGCACAGGCACGGTAATAGCGCTCGGCGTGGCGATAGTCCAGGGTTTCATCGGCGGTTTGCAGCCATACCTGATAGCGATTGGCATCTACCGGGGCTGGAACTTCCAGCTCGGCCAGGGCCTGCACGTGATCAAGGGTCAGCTCCCAGGTTTCATCGGTGTAGTGATTGCGCTGGGTACCCAGGTAGCCGTCGAAATGCTTGTGCGGGGTTACCGCCGGGTTGACCAGCAGGGCCTTGAGACCCTGTCGCTCGGCCAGATGGGTGGCATAGTAGCCGCCGAGCGAACTGCCCACCAGCAATGGCGCACCGAGCTCGGCGATGGCTGCTTCGAGCTGGACCATGGCCTGGCGTGGGTGATGGTGCAAGGCGGGCACCCGCAGCTGGTCGGCGAGGCCGAGCTGCTGCATGACGGCTTCGAGTTGGCGCGCCTTGGTTGAAAGCGGCGAGCTGTTGAAGCCATGGATATAGAGGATGGAACCCGACATGCTGCCCCCGGAATCTGTGGCTTCGCGCCTGATGATGCGGGCGCAGGGACGCGCAGTGTAGCGCGTTCGCCGGGTTTTGACGCAGTGTCACGGGTTTCGCAACAATTTCTTCAACAGCGCAGCAGCCCCAAGGTTTTCAATACCCCGGGCTGTCGAAGTCGAGCTTCACTTCAAAGTCTTGGGCCCGCTCCACCCCGGTTTCCAGCCGACCGTCGGCGTGCAGTCGCAGCCAGCGGTAGCCTGGCTGTTCTTCGCTCACCTGAAAGTCCTCGCTGTGCGCCGCGAACTGAATGCAGGTCGACGGCGTAGCCAGCAGCCGCCGGCCATCGCGCTGTTCATCCCACGCTTGATGTACATGCCCCCACAGCAACGCCCGCACCTGCGGATAACGCTCGACTATATCGAACAGGGCCTGGGCATTGCGCAAGCCAATCGGCGCGATCCAGGCACAGCCGATATCCACCGGCTGATGGTGGAAGCACACCAGGCAATGCCGCTCGCCCGCGTCTTTCAAGGCTGCCTCGAGCAGTAGCAGCTGGTCATCTGCCAAAAAGCCATGGGTCGCCCCCTGCACGGCAGTGTTGAGCATGACAATGCGCCAAGCGCCAATATCGGTCACCGCCTGCACCAGCTCCGGCGCGACCTGCGCCATGACCTGGGCCTCGTCGTGATTGCCCGGCAACCAGCGAGTCGGCACGGCAAACGGCGCAGTCAGCTCACGGAACGCCTGGTAAGAAGCAACGCTGGCGTCCTGCGACAGGTCGCCGGTGCACAACAGCACATCGACAAGCGGTTGCTCGCGCCGCGCCTGGGCGACCACATGGCGCAGGCTGTCGCGGGTGTTGAGGCCCAGCATGCTGCCCGCCGGGTCGGCGAACAGGTGGGCATCGGTCAGTTGCACCACATGCACGGGGCGCGATTGGTCTGGCTGCGGCAACGGCCGTCTCCTCGAACGGTTTCAGCAGGAATTATGGCTGGGCAACGGTCGCGAGCAAACACCCGCAAACGACCTGCGTCACACTTCAGCGAACACTCGCCAGTTCGTGGCCGCACGCCAGGCAGTGGCTCAGCCATTCACCGAGGAACAGGTTGAGTTGGGCTTTCTCATCTGGCTGGTGCATGGCTTCGTTCGGGTACGGGTAGATGCTGCGCAGGCGCCGGGTGTGTTCGGCACTGACCACTTCGGCCATGCGCGCATCGTGGTAAACCTGCACTTCCAGGTGCGGCACCGGCAGCCACGGCAAGCTGTGCTCCTGACGCACGTGCAGGGTGGTGGTGTAAGGGCAGGCCAGGACTACGTCGAGCACGAGCACGCCGAGCATCTGGTCGCCCTGGGTCATACCAATGCGGCGCGAGCTCTGGGTAGTGCGCATATCGGGCAGCAGGCGCATCAGCCGGGCGTAGTTGGCCTCGCAGGCCGCCTGCAGCCCGACCAGGTCGACTCGATAGCGCTCGCGCAGCAGGTTCACTTCCACATACCTCGTACTTCGTCACGGTTCAGCGCCAGCCATTGCAGGCCAATGATGGTCGCGGCATTGCAGATGCGTCCATCGCGCACTGCCTGCAAGGCATCCTCGAACGACCACACGCGCACGCGGATGTCTTCGCCCTCTTCTTCAAGACCGTGCAGGCCACCGGCCCCTTCGCTGGTGCAACGACCAAGGAACAGATGGACGTACTCGTCACTGCCGCCGGGCGAAGGGAAGTAGCGGGTCATCGGCCACAGGGCACTGAAGGTCAGGCCGGCTTCTTCCTCGGCTTCGCGGTGGGCAACTTCTTCGGGTTGTTCATCCTTGTCGATCAACCCGGCCACCATTTCGATCAGCCAGGGGTTGTCGGTCTTGCCCATGGCGCCCACGCGGAACTGCTCGATCAGCACCACTTCATCGCGCTGCGGGTCGTAGGGCAGCACGCACACCGCATCATGGCGCACAAACAGCTCACGACTGATCTCGCGGCCCATCCCCCCGGCGAACAGCTCGTGGCGCAGGTGCACCTTGTCGAGCTTGTAGAAGCCCTGGAAGCAATTGGCCCGCTTGACGATCTCGACCGCCTTGGGCACTGAGTTCAACGTGTTTGACATGGAAATCCTCATTACCTCACTTACTGCATCGCGCCATCCTACTCTGCACGCTAGCGGGTTTCACCCCTTTCCAGTAACCGTTCGCGCACTCGGGACAGCGGGTCTTCACTCTGTTAGCTTAGTGGCGAACTGAAGGCCGCGCAGACGGTCAAAGGCCGACTTTTCCCTGTTCTGCAAGGATCATCATGACACTTGTCAAACTGACTTCCGTGGCCGTGCTGGCACTCGCTCTGGGCGCCTGCCAGAGCCTGTTCACACCCAACTACCGGACCCCGCTCGAGGTCAAGCGCGACGCCTGGGAGCATGTCAAACCCGGCTGCAGCGAAAGCGACTGCCCGCTGGTAAACATCGACGTGGTCCACTTCCCGGCCTTGCCCAAGCTCGACGGCATCGTCGAAAAAAGCCTGCTGCAGCTCACCGAAGACAATCAGCATGGCACCGCGCCGGGCACCCTGCAGGCCTACGAGCAGCAATATCTGGCCAGTGCCGACAAACGTAACAGCAGCTACCTGCAAGCCAAGGTACGCGAGCAGCATGACGGGCTGGTGATCATCGAGCTGTCCAGCTACCTGGACAGCGGTGGCGCCCACGGCATGCCCGGGCGTGGCTTCATCAACTATTCGCGCAAACTGGACAAGGTGCTGACCCTGCAGGACATGCTGGTGCCTGGCCAAGAAGAGACGTTCTGGAAAACCGTCGAAGAATCGCACCGTGCCTGGCTGATGAGCGTGGGCATGGACAAGGACGCCGAGTTCGTCAAGACCTGGCCGTTCAAGAAATCGCCGCACATCGCCCTGACGTACGGCGCGGTGGTGGTCAAGTACGAGGTCTATGCCATCGCGCCCTATTCCATGGGCCACGTGGAACTGAAAATCCCCTACCCGCGCCTGAACGGCGTACTCAAGCCTGAACTGTTTCCCGGCCGCGGCTAAGGCTTAACAGCACGTGCAATACACCTGCCAGCAGCAATGCTGGCAGGGTAGCGCCCAGCTCCGGAGCGTTGGCGGCAATCAGGTGATAGGCCGCCACCCCCGCAAACCAGGCCACCAATGCCTGCCAGTGCAAGCCTCCCACCTGTGCCGGCAGGCGACGACGACGGATCACGTAGTGGTCCATCAGCACCACGCCGAACAGCGGCGCGAACACCGAGCCGATCAGCAGCAGGAAGTTTTCGTACTGGGCCAGTGGCGCCAGCAGGGCAATCAGGGTGCACAGCAAGCCAATGGCCAGCGCCAGGTGCTCGACCTTCACAGGTACCAGCACGCCGGTGGACACAGCCGCCGAGTGGATGTCGGCAAACGCCTTTTCCGACTCGTCCAGCAGAATGAGCAGCAGCGGAATACCCATGCCTGCGCCTGCCAGGGCCAGCAGCAAGGCATTGACTTCGCCACTGGCGGCGAACGCCAGCGTGTAGGCCACGCCCAGGCTCATCAGCCAGGTGTTGCCGATGAAATAGCCAAGTACCGTGCCGCCGAACACATGCTTGCCATTGCGGGCGAAACGCGAGTAATCGGCGATCAGCGGCAGCCACGACAGCGGCATGGCAATGACGATGTCGAAACCCACTGCCAGCGACATCGAGCCGTCCCCGGCGCGGTTCCAAAGGTCTGCCAGGTCGGCCTTGGCGAACAGGTTCCAGGTCAGCCAGGCGCATGCGCCCAGCAGCAACCAGATACCCCAGGCGCGCAGCACCTTGCGCACGAAGGCCAGTGGCCCGCTGACGGCCAGCAGGGTGGCCAAGGCACCGAAGCACAGGGTCCACAGCATCGGGCTGTTCCAGGCACTGTCTTCGCCGAATGCCCGGGCGCCCAGCAGGCTGGCAGCATCGCGCATGACAATGATCTCGAAGGCACCCCAGCCCACCAGTTGCAGCAGGTTGAGCAGCGCCGGCAAGCGGGCGCCATGGCTACCCAGGCTGAGCTTCAGGGTGCCCATGGCCGAAAGGCCGGTATCACTGCCGATGACCCCGGCGGCGCCGAGCAGCAGCACACCCACGCCGGTGCCCAGAGCGATGGCCAAGACCGCGCTGGCAAGCCCAAGGCCTGGGGCCAGCATGGCACCGACCTGCAACACCATCAGGCCGATGCCGAGGGAGAACCACAGCGAGAAAAGGTCGCGGGCGCCGAAGATGCGTTGGTGGGTAGGGACCGGGTGGTCGGGGGAGAATTGGCTGGGGGTGGTCATTGTCATGTTCGCCAGAGGAATTAATGGGGCTTGGCCGTCCCATTGTGGGAGCGGGCTCGCCCCGCGAAGGCGTCGGGCCTGCCAAACGCGTTGGCGCAGCTGACGCATTCGCGGGGCAAGCCCGCTCCCACAAAGGAAAATGGCGTGCTTAGACTTTGTGGTACAGCTGGCTGCCTTCCTGGCGGAACCGCTCGGCCTGCTCGCGCATGCCTTGTTCGACCGTCACGTCCACGGCCTCGATCTTGGCGGCGTACTCACGCACTTCCTGGGTGATCTTCATCGAACAGAACTTCGGCCCGCACATCGAGCAGAAGTGCGCGACCTTGGCCGACTCCTTTGGCAGGGTCTCGTCGTGGTAGGCACGGGCAGTGTCCGGGTCCAGGCCGAGGTTGAACTGGTCTTCCCAGCGGAACTCGAAACGTGCCTTGGACAGGGCGTTGTCACGGATCTGGGCGCCCGGGTGACCCTTGGCAAGGTCGGCGGCATGTGCGGCGATCTTGTAGGTGATGATGCCGGTCTTGACGTCATCCTTGTTCGGCAGGCCCAGGTGCTCCTTGGGGGTGACGTAGCAGAGCATGGCGCAACCGAACCAGCCGATCATCGCCGCACCAATGCCCGAAGTGATGTGATCGTAGCCCGGGGCGATATCGGTGGTCAGCGGGCCGAGGGTGTAGAACGGCGCCTCGTCGCAGCACTCCAGCTGCTTATCCATGTTCTCCTTGATCAGCTGCATCGGCACGTGGCCAGGGCCTTCGATCATGCACTGCACATCGTGCTTCCAGGCGATCTTGGTCAGCTCGCCCAAGGTTTCCAGCTCACCGAACTGCGCGGCATCGTTGGCGTCGGCAATCGAGCCAGGGCGTAGGCCGTCACCCAGCGAGAAGCTGACGTCGTAGGCCTTCATGATTTCGCAGATTTCATCGAAGTGGGTGTACAGGAAGTTTTCCTTGTGGTGCGCCAGGCACCACTTGGCCATGATCGAGCCACCACGGCTGACGATGCCGGTGACACGCTTGGCGGTCAGCGGCACATAGCGCAGCAGCACACCAGCGTGGATGGTGAAGTAGTCCACACCCTGCTCGGCCTGCTCGATCAGCGTGTCGCGGAACAGCTCCCAGGTCAGGTCTTCGGCGACGCCATTGACCTTTTCCAGAGCCTGGTAGATCGGCACGGTACCGATCGGCACCGGCGAGTTGCGAATGATCCACTCGCGGGTTTCGTGGATGTGCTTGCCGGTGGACAGGTCCATGACCGTGTCAGAGCCCCAGCGTATCCCCCAGGTCAGCTTGGCCACTTCTTCCTCAATCGAGGAACCCAGGGCGCTGTTGCCGATGTTGCCATTGATCTTCACCAGGAAGTTGCGGCCGATGATCATCGGCTCCAGTTCCGGGTGGTTGATGTTGGCCGGGATGATCGCGCGGCCACGGGCGACTTCTTCGCGGACGAATTCGGGGGTGATTTCTTTGGGGATGTTGGCACCGAAGCTGTGGCCGGCATGCTGCTCGTCGAGCAAGCCGGCGGCACGGGCTTCCTGCAGCTTCATGTTTTCGCGGATGGCCACGTATTCCATCTCGGCGGTGATGATGCCCTGGCGGGCATAGTGCATCTGCGAGACGTTGGCACCGGCCTTGGCACGGCGCGGGTTACGCACGTGGGCAAAACGCAGCTTGGCCAGTTCGGCATCGTTCAGGCGCTGCTGGCCGAAGTCGGAGCTCAGGCCGTCCAGGCGCTCGGTGTCACCGCGGGCTTCGATCCAGGCCGAACGAACATCGCCCAGTCCCTTGCGCACATCGATGATGACATCGGGGTCGGTGTACGGGCCGGAGGTGTCGTAGACCAGCACCGGGGCGTTGGTTTCGCCACCAAAATCGGTCGGGGTATCGTCAAGGCTGATTTCACGCATGGGGACGCGGATATCCGGGCGCGAGCCTTCGACATAGATCTTGCGCGAACGGCGGAAGGGTTGCACGGACTGCTGATCGACTTGTGCCGATTCGCTGAGGTTGATCGCTTTTTCTTGTTTGGTCATCACAGGCTCTCCAGACGGCTTCCTAGCAGTGGAATGTCGGGGTGAACCTGAAAAAGCGCGGACGCACCCTGGATGGGTGCAGTGCCGGATAAGGGGGTGCCTGAAGCTGCATGCAGCTGCGACATTCCCGGACCTGGCACAAGAGACTCCCCGGGAAGGCGAGCAATCTTGTTCCCTACGCAGGCGCTAACCTGATCAGGTTCAACGGGATCCGCACCTCTGCGATCTCAGCCTTTGCTTCAAGGCACCCCGACAAGAACATGCGCAGTCTAGACTGGAGTGGTCGGCAAAGCCAAGCGGGTAAATGCGCGGATGATGAAAGGCACACCGAGCGATTGTTGCCGGGTGCGCATGGCACTACACTGGCGCATCGCTCGATACTCAACAGTTCAGTAATTAAATTTCGTACAAGGATTGCCTCTATGCTGCGCAAACTCTCACTGGCGATAGCCGTGTCTTGTGCGTCCAACGGAATGGTCTGGGCAGCAGAGCTGCCCTCGACAGTCAGAACCGACCTGGTCAGCGTCTATCAGGAAGCGGTAGACAACAACGCCGATCTGGCTGCAGCACGCGCCGATTATGGCGCCCGCCGCGAAGTAGTGCCCCAGGCACGCGCCGGGCTGCTACCGAACCTGTCGGCCGATGCCGAAATGATGAACACCCGCACCAAGCTGGACGAGCCGTCCATCACCTCCAACCGCAGCGGCAACTCCTGGAGCGCGACCTTGGCCCAGCCAATCTTCCGCGCTGATCGCTGGTTCCAGCTGCAGGCAGCTGAAGCGGTCAACGAACAGGCAGCGCTGGAGCTGTCGGCGACTGAACAGAACCTGATCCTGCAAACCGCACAAAACTACTTTGCCGTCCTGCGCGCGCAGGACAACTTGGCCGCGACCAAGGCGGAGGAAGCCGCGTTCAAGCGCCAACTGGACCAGTCCAACGAGCGCTTCGATGTGGGCCTGTCGGACAAGACCGACGTGCTGCAATCCCAAGCCAGTTATGACACTGCACGGGCCAACCGGATTATCGCCGAGCGCCAGGTGCAGGATGCCTTCGAAGCGCTGGTCACCCTGACCAACCGTGAATACACCTCGATTCAAGGCGTGGTGCATACGCTGCCGGTGCAGGTACCCACGCCAAACGACGCCAAAGCCTGGGTCGAAACCGCCGGCCGCCAGAACCTCAACCTGCTGGCCACCAACTATGCGGTGTCTGCTGCCGAAGAGACACTGCGCCAGCGCAAGGCCGGCCATGCGCCGACCCTGGATGCTGTGGCCAAGTACCAGAAGGGTGACAACGACAGCCTCGGTTTTACCAACCCTTCACAACTGGGTGTGCGCTACAGCGGCGATGTCGAACAGACCAGCGTTGGCCTGCAGTTGAATATTCCGATCTACAGCGGCGGCCTGACCAGCTCGCAGGTACGCGAGGCTTACCAGCGTCTGAGCCAGAGCGAGCAACAGCGGGAAAGCCTGCGCCGTCAGGTCGTGGAAAACACCCGTAACCTGCACCGCGCGGTAAACACCGACGTGGAACAGGTACAGGCGCGCAAGCAGTCGATCATCTCCAACCAAAGCGCGCTGGAAGCTACCGAAATCGGTTACCAGGTTGGTACCCGCAACATCGTTGACGTGCTCGATGCCCAGCGTCAGCTGTACACCTCGGTGCGCGACTACAACAACAGCCGTTACGACTACATCCTCGACAACCTGAGCCTGAAGCAGGCAGCCGGCACCCTGAGCCCGCAAGACCTGCAGGACCTGAAGCGCTACCTGAAACCTGACTACAACCCGGACAAGGACTTCCTGCCGCCTGACCTGGCGGCAGCAGCGGCCAAAAACTTCGAGCGCAGGCCTTGAGGTAGGGGCTGGACCGTTCGCGGGCAAGCCCACTCCCACACGTGCCGTGCCAGGCCTGAAGGCATGATGCACCTGTGAGAGCTGGCTTGCTGGCGATAGGCCGCCAATATCACTCCAAGCATGTACGACAACGCCTAGGCGGCTACGGCAATCGTCGAGTCAATGCGTTGAGCCGACATATCACCGATAAGCACAGGCCCCGCAGGTTCAGGGGCGAACGCGGCCATTGCGTCAACAAGATTCCCCAGGCTCGGTAGCGAGTGCTCGACAGCAACCAGCGATGACCCTGCTGAAAGGGCTGAAACCTCTGGCACGGCAACCGGTTCAGATGTGACCATTGCCGGCTGCGCAAAGATAAAGTCCTCCGCTGTCACCTGCGCAACTTCGAGCGCATCCAGGTACAACATCTTCACAATACCTTCCTGCCCCGGCACTGCCTGGGTATCAACGGCTACACCGTGAATCTGCGCAAAGTCATTGAGTTTGAAGCGCTGGACTTTGCTGACGTGCAGATCCTCGAAGCGACTGATGCCTACCTGGGTCAGGTCAATCTTGTCGATACCGTGTCGGAACCCCCGAAGGGTGTTCTTGTAATCGCTCACACCTTCTTGTTTTGTCACCAGAAACACGCTGGGCGCAACCGTCGGCGGGGAATATACCGTGCCTGCCAACGAAGCCACCAACTGCCCGGATGCGTCACTGGCAAGCGACACGCCACCTGCACCACCGGTAAGCAGAACATTCGCGCTGACAGGCGAGGTCGTCTGCTCTTCAGGGCTACCCTCGAAATAACCTGGCGCAGCGGTGAAAGCGTCAAGGAAACGGAAGTTCGCTGACCGCAGTTCAGCAATCGTAGTGTCCGCAAGCGTCAGCTTCTGCCCACTGCCAAGGTCGAGCACAGTCGAATTGCCGTCCTGTTGCATCTGCAAGTCAGCAAACCCTGAACCACCAAAGCCGACCAGGTCGATCACCTCACGCGAAGTCTCGAACTGCTTGAGTACATCGTTACCCCCTGCACGCCTGTGGATGACAAAGCGGTCGGTACCCTCCCCCCCCTTGAGGAGATTGTACCCACGGCCACCATCCAGTAATGCCCCGGCGGGCCCGGCGATCAAGGTATCGTCGCCATCACCACTGATAAGGTTTTGCACCGAGCCAGGGGCTATGGTGAGCGCCGCACCGGCAATACTGGCGCTGCCGCTGGCCAGATCCACCGAGATACTGCGACTTACTGCAGCCGCATTCAACGTATTGCGCCCGCCAGCGGTGCCGCTGATGGCATCGTCAAGCTTCGCGCGCCCTGGGTTTTCTGCCACCAGGTTCGCGTAGTCGTCGGTGAAGTAATAGACATCATCGGTGGTGCCGGGGCTGCCGACGAGGCGCAGCGTCCAGCGATCAAGCGTTAACGGTAAGCCAGCAACAGCATTACGCACCTCGAGTCTCCACTCCCCAGCCGAGCGCTCTGCGCGATGATGGGTCGACATGAACCCATATTTGAACGCCCCTGAACGCGAATCGCCCAGATCGTCATCACCAGAGCCCGGCGCCTTGCCTGTGCGATCGAGCAGTACGCTGCGCGTGCCGCCAGGCGACACCAGCGTGAGCGTCATGTCACCAAGGCGGCCGACCATCGAGTGGACATCGACCTCCACATGCTCCACCAGCAAATCAGCCGGCTGGGTCAAAGACAAAGTCGCAACCTGTCCCGCCGCAACCTGTTGAGCCACTGGTGCACTGCTGGCTGTCAGCAGCCGTTCATTGGCCTTGGTCGCCCGGCTTCCCCAGGACTCGGCAAGGCGCACCGCGGCGCGGGCGTCGATCATGCCAAAGCCATAGTCGTGGCTGGCGTGCATGCCACCGCCATTCCAATTGCGCCCTGCGTTGTAAGCCCATTGGGTTGATGCGTCATCCACTTTGCGCGCAGACAGTGCGAGGATCTGCTGAACATCCCGGTAACCCAACCCCGGGTTGGCCTGCAACATCAACGCCACCACGCCTGAGACGATCGGCGCGGCGAAGCTGGTGCCCTGAGTCGTGCTGTAGGCGCTGCCGACCGACGCACCGCGCTCCGCTTCAAGGCTGACGCCACTGGATAGAACATGGCTCCCCGGTGCAGCCACCAGCAAGCTGGAGCCTGGATTGGAAAAGGGTGCCGTGGCAGCTTGCAGTACCGAGAGGTCTGCCTTTGCGTTGATGGCCGCCACTTCAATGGCGTGGCGGTTGTTGTTGGTCAGCGAGCCCTGTGCATTACCGCCTTTATGGCGCTGGTTGCCACCAGAGGCGACGACGATGGTGCCTAGCCCGCCACGGCCGTTGGTGGCGGCAAGCGTAGTGCTGAATGCCAGCGCCAGAGCAGTATCGACTTTTCCTTCTGGAACATTTGTGAGCCCGAAGTCCGTTTTGAAACCCCAACTGTTGTTGGCTATGTCGTAGTTGACCATTTGCCCCAGATTGGTCAGGTCATCGCCTTTGTTGGCCAGGTAGTGCCCGCCGATCTTCGCCTCATATGCGATGCCGATCCCTCCTTGATCATTGCGCGCGCCAACCATGACCCCAGCCACTTGAGTGGCATGATTGGACGCCAGGTCGGGCAGCGTGCCATTGGTGCGTTGGGTTTGCAGCCAGATGGGATCGATATTCGGCTTGAGATCGGGGTGCCCGATGTCGAAGATTTCCGGCGCCACGGCAAACTCCCCACCCGGCTCGAACTGCCCTATCCTCACCCCCTTGCCCGTGAAGTCACGCCATACCGGCGCGACATTGATCTCGTCCAGATACCACTGCCGCCCCGACAGCGGGTCAGCGGGGGATTGTTCATGGCGCAACGTTACCGTTGCCCGCAAGGGTGCTGATGCAGCACTGCCCACCTCGGTCACACTCATGGACGCGTTGCCGGCAGCATCGACCAAGTCGTAGCGGAAACTGACATCACCGTCATGGCCTGGCAACGGCGTGACCTCCACATCACCCTGCTCGTTCAGCCGCACTGTTGCACCCTTGCCAGCGCTGACTGAGGCGATGCGCAATGGCCCGCTGCTGCCAAGTGGCTGGTCATTACCCAGCAGCGCCGTTGCAGGGACTATCAGCGCCGTGTCAGTGGTGGCGAATGTAGCCAGTTGCTCAGGCGAGAGCCTGTCGCCGATTGGCATGGCGCCCCCGCCAAGAAGATCGACGGCAGCAATGTCGGCGAAGCTGAGTTTCTGGATGTTGCTCAGGCTCAGACGGCCATCTCGTCCCGCCACGGTGTCGGTGATCAGGTGGCCCGATTCGGTACGTGTGATCAGGTACTCGTCGTGAGCACCATGCAAACTGACCAGGTTGGTGCCCGCGCCTCCGTCGATCGTGGCATCGCCGCGTCCAGCCTCGATCACGTCATCGGCAGCACCGCCCGTAATCCGATCAGCGCCACCACCGGCGTAAATGATACTTCCGCCCGCCGAGGCCTGAATGCGATCCCCCTTGGGGCCCGCATAGATCACCGACTTGCCGGTACCGCCAATGATGTCGTTACGGCCTGTACCACCCACAAGCACATCGTTGCCGCCCCCGCCAATCAGCAAGCTGTCGCCCGAGCCGCCCTTGATGAATACTCCGCGTTGACCGCCGCTGGCGATGATGTCCTTACCCCGCCCGCCTTGCGCGATGGTCAGCCCGGCATTGGCCATGTTCAGCCCAACGCCATGCTCCCCCACGATCAGTGCCGTGTCGCGCCCACCATTGCCCTGCATGTTCGCCCAATCGTCGCTGGCACTGATCACGAATACATCGTCGCCCGCCCCGCCGTGATAGGTGTTGCTGCCACCGCCACCAACCAGCCAACTGCCCTCTGGAGCCGCGGTCAAGACATCATCGCCCGCGCTGCCGTACAGCGTCTGTACGCCGAGCGCTGCGGCGTCCAGCGTGCTGCCTTGAGCACTCTGGCTGATGTAGGCCCTTCGGGAAGTGGGCCCGCTTGACGAAGTCAGTAGAGTGCCACCCTCCTGGGCCTCGATCCGATTACCGACGGTATCGGCGAGAAACCTCACCGCCAGTACTTCCCGGTCCTCACCATTGACAGTGAAAGCGCCTCGGGAAATGACCTCGTTACCCTGACGCACCTCTCCTACCGGCTCGACCTGGCCGAGCTTGATCTGGCTAATGCCATGCTCCTGCAATGCCCTTAGCTCACCGGCATCGGCACGCCCGTCGTGGTTGCCATCGACCCACACCTTCAATTGCGCCCAGACGGCGTCTTCAACGTTGATGACGCCATCGGCGTTGGCGTCAACACTTGCCAGGGCGGCGAAGCCATCCTTGAACAGCGTTTCACCGGAGTTGCCGTCGCTGCCTGCCTTGCCGCCGTAGTATTCGGAGAACAGCTGGCTGACGTTGCTCACCTGGCCGGTACCATTATCATGCACCAGCATGCCCGTCAGCCGGTCTGCCCAGCCGGTGCGGCGCAGTGAACCACTGTTATCGATATCGAACAGTACGCCTTCCTCGATACCCGTCAGGCCAACGCCCTTGCCGCTCAGGTCGAGCAAGAGCGGGTCGACAAACGTGTTCACCGTGGACATTGCTGCCAACCCGTTGAGTACCACGGCATTGCGCAGGCTGAAATCCGGTTGTTCATTGCCATCACGATAGAACTGAGCCAGGTGCTGATTGGGTCGCACGTTGGGGTCGATCTGGAGCTCGCCGGGGCGAACACCACCGGTGGCCAAACTGCCCAACTGAGCGGAGGTGAAGTCGGTGTTGTCGAGGGTGCTGTCGGTGAATGCGATACTGTGGGTCAGGCGACGATCGACGTAGCCGTTGGAGACGTCATTGCGGATATCGTCCTGGCCTTGGAGGTCGCGGCGGGATTCGGTTGTGGGGGTGATTTCGATCTGCAGTGTTTGATCAGTTGCATTATCAAAGTGACTAGCGGCTTTAAAGGCATTATCGATGGAATTGAAAAGCGAAGCTGCGGCAGCACTGATAAGGTCAGGAACACCCGTGGGTGACTCGACCTTGGATATCCACTCCTTAGCAATTAAACGGTTTTCGGCGGAAGAAACTACTGATGCCATTGCCATCATGCGGTGAGTGTGAAAGGAAAGTGTAAATTCATCCGTTAGATTCCCCGCTGAGGAAAGCACATGCCGCCAGTAGTCCTCTCGATTTTCGACAGCAATCACATCAAACACCGGACTCAACGTCCATGCCCTCTCAGGATATTCAAGGCTTTCGAAAGTTTCCTTATGAAATGCCGCGACCTCTTTTTGGCTTACCTGACCGACAATAGGACCTTTACTAATCTTATTTAGCAACACCTCCATATATTTATTTGCCATTTCAACCCTCACCTTATCCACATCGATTTCTTGCATCGGACGACCGACACCTGCCGCTACCGACTTCATATAATTTATTGCCGCAACACCTGACAAAGAGTCCCCGCGCGCAACGCCATTTGCAAGGACAGCGTATTTGTCTCCTTTTTTTGCCAGAACATCATACATTGCATCCGGCCCCTTATCACGCAAAGCCTGACGTGCCTCATCCACATCGGACAGCTCTATCCTAATCATTTATCGACTCCATATTTTACAGCATTCAAGAAAAACTCACCCACCGTCAAAACAATGTTATGCCACTCCCCTAGCCGCCCCCATAAAAACTCCACATTTACAATGGCGTTGTCTCCGGGCATCAAAAACTCCAAATAGCAACGCGAGTAATTGGCCTTATGCTCGACCCAGTTGCAATAACCGATGTATTGCATGCGCCCCTTGGCCTCCAGCCAGAAAAAGCCCTTGCGCTGATTAGGAAATGCACTATCAACTCCCTCGAGAAAATTTAGACCGAGATCTTCGTTCAGCTTGCTAGCCTGAACTAGAGGCGCAGGTGTTTCACGAAGGTAATGCTGGAGCTGTTTTCTCAACCCCGCTTCCCCATGCGGCCAAGGCTCAATTGCGACCGATATTCCATCAAAACTAAAAGACGTCGCCTCACCGTAAGAGACGGGCTGCATCTCCGGCCAACTCATTGCCATATAGAGCGACACCAAGTTTGCACCACAGCCTTTTTTGTTATTTGTAAATCCCGGCTCCCAAGAACTCTTACCCTCATACTCAGGCCAATAGATCACATACTTCCTAGGGAGCTCATAAACAACACCCGAGATCTTTCCACACACCATTGGATTAGGGGTCTTCAGCTTCTTCGGCGCCCAAGTCGGAGTAATAACAATGGCGACCAATAACCACACCACACTTAGCAACAACAACAACTTGCTAAAACCCCACAGCACCAAACCAAATCTTCTACACAGCGCAATTAGCTTTCCGAACAGCACCTTCCCAAAGAGAAAGATATACCTATAACTAATCATCACCCCTCCCTAGAGCCAGTCTGCACATATCAGCCACTAAGCAAACTTCGCTTCAGACAATGCATGAACTTTTCCAAAATTTCTTTCGCACAACACGGAAATGCTGCCTCCAGCCCCAAACGCATCTGAACCACCGTGCCGCTGCAGGGGGTTCAAGAAGAAACTGATAAGCCTGCGCCTATCCACAATCACTTCTGCACGCACAGTCATACTTATCGTCAGCGGCACGTCTTTATCCCCTACGCGTAAAATCTCCTTGGCCAGTTCTATTCGAGCGCTATACATCAGGCCGCGCCGCTCATCTTCAATATCGTCATCAGAATACTCTCCACCCCCTTGGACACCCCCGTACCTGGTAAACGTTAACAACTTTAACTTCCACTTACTGCCCCTGATCAGAAGAGGTTAACTTCATCATTAAAAACCACCCTTACATCCCATTAGATTCCAAGAAGTTCTTGACACGCGACACCATCTCACCCCACTCGCTTAATTCGTCCCATCCAAACTCAATCTTTACAATAGTCTTACTGTCCTCCAGCAAATATCTAAAATGACACCGATGGTATTTAGACCTATACTTACTCCAACTACATCTTCCAATTTGCTCCATGTACCCATTTCTTTCAGACCAGAAAATCATCCGTGGTGAATTGGGAAAAACGCTATCAACACCCTCCACTCGATTCAAACCTAATTGTCTATCAAACACCTTGGCCTCTCGTTGCTTATAAGTTGCCTCGGAAATGAAAAAATCAAAGGTTTCGCGCAGCCCCCTCTCACCAGCGGGCCATGGTTCAAGCGTCACTACGATTCCACTAAACGCCTCTGAGAAATAGCTTCCCGGCGTTAACTCAGGCCAGTTCATGGCCAGACTTAAAGAATATAAATTTGATTCACACCCTCTATCAACGCCGACAGAACCTCTCTTATAATTTCCTTCACCCTCATATTCCGGCCAGAAAGGAACATATTCGCTTGAAAACTCATACATAACACCGGACACCACACCACATACTTTCGGCGCAGGGGGTGCGACCGGCTTCGATTTCTCGCTTAAAGCAACAGTCGCCACTGCTAAAGCAACACAGCTCGCGGGAACACACAACGCGACCGCTGCGCTAACCCTCAGTGCATTCCATATAATTTCGTACAGCATTCTCCAGCCGCTTTTTTCCCGTAGCCGATTCGCGTCCATCTGTTATCACCCTCACAAGTAATCACTTAGCGCTCCGTTAAACTTTCCTGCACATGTCGCCGCAAAGGCCTTAGAAAATAACTTATAACCTTGCGCTTATCCGTAATAACCTCCGCACGCACTGACATACCCGCCGTCAACGGAACATCCTGTTTTCCTACACGCATTATTTCCTTACCCAGGCGGACTCGAGCGCTATAAACCAACCCTCGCCTCTCATCTTCAATGGCATCGTCAGAAATACTCTCCACTACCCCCGGGACAACCCCGTACTGGGTAAACGTGAACGTCTCAACTTTCACTTCCACTGGCTGCCCCGGATATACAAAGCCGATATCTTTGTTCTCGACTTTCACTTCCACTTCCACCGGCTCGCCCGTCGGCACAATGACCATCAGTGTCTGCGCGGGTGTAACCACCCCGCCCTGTGTATGGATCGCCAACTGCTGGACGGTGCCGTCAACGGGGGATGTCAGTACCTTGAGGCGATGCCGCTGCTCGGCCTTGTTCAACTCCTGCTCAAGGGTTGCAATGCGCCGTTGCGCCTCACCGTGAAGGTCGAGCATGGCTCTGCGAAGTTGGGCAATGGCACCGCTACGGCGGTGCTGAGCAGCAAGCCGTGCAGCGTTCAGTTCGTCTATGCGCGAGCGCTGGAGTGCCAGTTCGCGTTCCTGCTCCAGGCGGGCCTGCTCCTTTTCCAGGTAGGTGTGCTTGGCCACGGCCGATTCGCTGAACAACAGCTTGTAATCCGCCGTCAGTTGGCGGGTGATCACCAACAGTTGCCGGAGCGCGTCAGCCCGGCCCTGGGCGGAACGGATTTCGGCAGCGCGTTGACCGATTTCGGCATCGGCCTGTTCCAGCGTGGCCTGTAACTCCAGGTATTGCCCCTCCAGCCAGCGCTGCGCGCCTGCCTGCTGCGCGGCCGTGGCCTGCGGTATCAGTGGTGCCAGGGAGGCAGGTGCCACATCGCCGTCCAGCGCACTCAGCAGTGTGCTGGCGCGGGCCTGGTCGATCTGCGCAGCCAGCAGTTCGCTGCCTAGGCGCTTGATATCAGCCTCGGTCAACTGCCCTTCCAGCTCGACCAGCACATCGCCTTTGCGCACCGGCTGGCCATCGACGACGTGGATCGACTGCACCACCGCGACTTCGCTGGCCTGTATCAACTTGCTCCTGCCACTGGGCACGATCTTGCCTTCGGCACTGGCGATGACATCGATCTCACCGATGCAAGCCCAGGCAAGCGCCAGCCCGATGAACATCAGCAGGCTCCACTGCAGGTAGCGCGGCAAGGGATGCACTGGCGTTTCCTGCAAGGACAGTGCCGCAGGTAAAAAGGCCAGTTCGTCGGGTTCACGTACGGGGCCGTCCATGCACCGGCGCTTTCGCCATGCCGTCCTCCACGCATCCCGGTAGCGCTCGGCAAGGTCCTTGAACTCCGCACTCATACGGCGGCCCCGAGCTGCAGTTGATGCAGGTAGGCATAGGTGCCCTGTGGATAACCCAGCAGCTCATCATGAGTCCCTTGCTCGATGATCTGCCCACGCTCCATGACCACGATGCGGTCGGCATGGCGTACTGCCGAAAGCCGATGGGCAATGATGATGACCGTGCGCTGCGCGCAAATCCGCGCCATGTTCTGCTGGATGATCCGTTCGGACTCATAGTCCAGCGCACTGGTGGCTTCGTCGAAAATGAGGATGCGTGGGTTGCCGAACAGCGCTCGGGCGATGGCTATGCGCTGTCGCTGCCCACCCGACAGGCTGGCGCCGTGCTCACCAATCAGGGTTTCGTAACCATCCGGTAATTCGAGGATGAACTCGTGAGCACCCGCCAGCGTCGCTGCGGCGATTACTTCTTCAAGGGGTGCCGCTGGGTTGCAGAGGGCAATGTTCTCGCGCACGGTGCGCCGAAAAAGCACGTTGTCCTGCAACACCACGCCGATCTGCCGACGCAGTGACGCCACATCGGCTACCGCCAGGTCAGCACCGTCGAGCAATACCCGCCCCCGCTCGGGTGAGTACAGCCGCTGAATCAAGCGTGTCAGCGTGCTCTTGCCTGACCCCGAGCGACCTACAACGCCTATCACTTCTCCGGCGGCGATCTTCAGGCTGACATCGCGCACCACTTCGCCCCCGTCCGGCCGATAGCGAAAACACACACGATCGAGCTCGATCTGCCCGACAAGTGTGGGCAGCACCGTGCCCTTGCCTTGGTTGACCTCGGTACGGGTGTTGAGAATGTCACCTAGGCGTTGGATCGATACCCCTGTCTGCTGGAAGCTGGTCCAGAGTTGAGCCAGGCGGATGATGGGCTGCGACACGCGCCCTGCGAGCATGTTGAAGGCGATCAGCTCGCCCACCGTGAGTGCGCCTTCGATGACCAGCCGGGCCCCCAGCCATAAGGTGGCTACCGTGACCAGCTTGCCGATCAGGCCGACGCTTTCATTGGCCAGACTGGAAAGGTTCTGGGTCTTGAAACTGGCAGATACATAAGCAGCCAACTGATCATTCCAGCGCCGGGTCACCTGAGGTTCCACGGCCATCGACTTCAGTGTGTCGATGCCGTTGACCGCCTCGACCAAAAAAGCCTGGTTCTCGGCGCCGCGCTGGAAGCTTTGATCAATCAACGCCCGCAGTAGCGGCGTAACGACCAGGGATACGAGAAAGTAGAAAGGCAGCGAGCCAACGACGACCAGCGTCAACCATCCGCTATAGAGGAACATGACAGCGATGAAGACCACCGAGAACAGCACATCCAGCACTAGCGTGATGCTGTTGTTGGTCAAGAAACTTCTGATGTTCTCCAGTTCTCGCACTCGGGCAACCGAGTCACCGACTCGCCTGGCGTGAAAGTAGGCGGTGGGAAGATCGATCAAATGCCTGAACAGTTTTGCACCCAGTTCGACATCGATTCTTGACGCTGTATGAGCTGCCACATAGGTACGCAACCCACTCAGCAATGTTTCAAACAGAACGACGACCAATAGAGCCAAGGCGATAACATCCAGCGTGGTCAAACCGCGATGCACCAGGACTTTGTCCATTACCACCTGAAAGAACAAAGGCGTCAGCAAAGCCAGTATCTGAATGACTAGGGAAACCACGAGCACTTCGCCAAATAGCCGCCTGTACTTCACCAGGGCAGGAATGAACCAGGTAAAGTCGAAGCGTGACAGCCCTAGGGGCAACTGGGCATCCGAGCGAACCAGAATGAGTTCTCCCGACCAGCGCACCACCAGTTCCGCGATGGTCAGCGCTTGCGGCGCGCAGGCATGCGGGTCCTGCACCAGAACCTGATCGCCCTCCACGCGCGCGATGATGAAGTATCCACCACGGGTATCCACTGCAATAGCGGGCAAGGGCGTATGCCGCAGCCGGCCCGGACTGATGCTGCGGTGTTTCGCCTTGAGGCCCAGTTGCCGAAATACCCGAAGTAGTGAGCAGGTCGAGAAACGCTCACCCGCTGCTGCATGATCGTGCCGCAACTGCTCAGCAGAGACGGCAACACCATGGTAACGCGCCAGCGTGATAAGACACACCAGCCCACTTCCAATAGTGTTAGCATTGCCATCAGATAAATCAGCCATCACACCACCTCTTATGAAAACCGAATATGAGGTGATACTAGCCCGAAGCAATAGGAAAAATGTCCTACAAGCTTCCGACGCAACTCGTGTGACACTTCTGACTTTTAAAGTCTATTCGTAGGAAGTTTCCTAACGACGAGAAATCCAGCGTAGGAATTTATAACTTACGCCGTAGGAATGGATAACCAGAATCAGACATACCCACTCTAGAGCAGTTCTTTGAGTGGATATGCAGCTTATAAGCGGATCAAGGCCCCCAGGCCCTCTAGCAATCGCTGCAGCGCCCCCTGATTGGCCCGCATCACCGCCCTGCCCGCCTCGCCCATGCGCTGGGCGTCCTGCGGCAGTTCCACCAGACGGCGCACCGCACCGGCCAGCCCGTCAGCATCATCCACCTGCTGCAAAGCCCCTGCCTCGCGTAGCATCGCGCTGATTTCGAGGAAGTTGAACACATGCGGCCCCATGAGCACTGGCAAGGCCAGCGCCGCAGGCTCCAACGGGTTGTGCCCACCGGTCGGCACCAGGCTGCCGCCGACAAAGGCAATATCGGCCAGCGCATAGAGGAACAGCAGCTCACCCATGGTGTCGCCCAGCAACACGCGGGTTTGCGCATTGACCGGCGCTGCAGAAGAACGGCGCACGGTGGTGAATTGCTCGCTGCACAGCGTATGCACTGCAGCGAACCGCTCAGGGTGACGCGGCACCAGGATCAGCAAGGCATCGCCATGCACCTGCAACAACTGCCGATGGGCCTGCAGAATCAGCGCATCTTCACCATCATGGGTACTGGCGGCAATCCACACCGGGCGCTGTTCTGCCCCCCACTGTTCACGCAAAGCCCTGGCACGCGGCTGCAGTTGCTCATCGATCTTGAGGTCGAATTTGATCGAGCCGGTGACCTGCACGCACTCCGGGCGGGCGCCCAGGCCACGGAAGCGTTGCGCCTCGGTTTCGGTCTGCACGGCGATCAGGCTCATTTCCGCCAGCATCGGCCTGGTCAGCCCGGCAAAGCGCCCGTAACCGCGTGCCGAGCGCTCGGACAAACGCGCATTGGCAAGCGCCACCGGAATGCCGCGTTTGGCACACTGGTGAATGTGATTGGGCCACAACTCGGTTTCCATGATGATGCCCAGTTTCGGCCGCACATGATCGAGAAAACGCCCGGCCGCCCATGGCAGGTCATACGGCAGGTAGCAATGCTGCACGCGGGGTTCGTCGGCGAACATGGCGCGGATACGCTCGGAACCGGTGGGGGTCATGCAGGTGAGCGTGATCGGCAGTTCCGGATAGGCCTTCAGCAGGGCGCGGACCATGGGTGCTGCGGCAATGCTCTCGCCCACCGACACCGCATGCACCCAGAGGCCACCTTGGCGCATGGCCGGCAGCTTGAAGGCAAAGCGCTCGCCGATGCGCTGGCCATAGGCTGGCGCCTTGCGCGCGCGCAGATACAGGCGCAGCGCAACCAGCGGCAGGCCTAAGTGAAACAGCAAGGTATAGAGTGTTCTGTTCATGGCGGCGAAGTTTACCCGATCGCGCGCAGGTGCACTGCAAAGCGCTCGGCCAGCCACTGCGCAGCAGGGCCCAGGGGTTGATCACGGCGCCAGGCCAATTCCGCCACCAAGGCCGGTGGTCGCCAATCGCTGTCCAGTTCGACCATGTGCGCTTGGTAGGTCGGGTACTGCACCACATGCCGTGGTAACCAGGCCCAGCCCAGGCCGCGCATCAGCAGTTCCGCCATGGCGTAGAAGCTGTCGGCCCGCCATACCTGCGGGCTTATCGCTTCGCCGCCGGGGTACCCGCTTTGTTGTGGCGTGATCAGCAACTGCCGGTGGCGGGCCAATTGTTGTCGGGTGACACGGCCTTCACCCGCCAGCGGGTGCCCGACCGCGCACACCGTGACCATCTCCACGCTGCCCAAGGCACGGCGCTCCAAGGAAGCCGGGATGCTTTCGTGGAGGAAGAACAGGCCCAGGTCGGCGCGCCGCTCCACCAGCTTGCGCGCCACATCGCCCTGGGCTCCGCTAGCCAATTGCACCTCCAGGAACGGGTAGCGACTAGCCAGTTCGTCAAGGCTGTCGATCACCGGCTGATACGGCATGGCTTCGTCCTGAGCGACCCGCAGCAGGGCCTCCTGCCCTCGCATCAGGGCCAGGGCGCGGCCATCCAGGCGTTCGCACTGGCGGAGCAATTCGCGGGCATCTTCCAGCAAGGCGCTGCCGTTTTCGGTCAATTTCGGTTGCCGGCCGCTGCTGCGCTCGAACAGAGTGACCCCAAGGTCGGTTTCGAGCAGAGCGATGGCACTGCTGATCGCCGACTGGGCTTTGTGCTGTTCGCGGGCCACCGCAGAGAACGAGCGCAGTTCCGCAACGCGCAGAAAGGTACGCAGTTGTTCAAGGTTCCACTGCTCGGCCATCTACCTATCTCCAACATTGATAGGTAATGACTTTACCCCATCCTGGCGAAGTCTAGAATGCCCGCTCAGTAACCGGAGGATCCTGCCATGAATGCCTATACCTACCTCGCCATCGCCATCTGCGCCGAAGTCATCGCCACTGCTTCGATGAAAGCGGTGAAAGGCCTGAGCACGCCGTTGCCACTGGTGTTGATGGTGGTCGGCTATGGCATCGCGTTCTGGATGCTGACCTTGGTGGTACGCAGCATTCCGGTGGGGATCGCCTATGCCATCTGGTCGGGGTTGGGGATTGTGCTGATCAGCGTGGCGGCGCTGGTGATCTATGGGCAGAAGCTGGATGTGCCGGCGATGCTTGGCATGGCCATGATCGTGGGTGGAGTGGTGGTGATTCAGCTGTTTTCGAAGACGGCTGGGCATTGATTTTTGCCCTGTGTCTGGCTGGCGGTCGCGCCAGGGCTACCTAGTGCTTGCCGTGATTTTGGGGGTGTCGGGTAGATCGAGCGCAAAAAACCTCAAGGCGGGCCTCTGTTAGCCCTCACACGATCCCCCTCGTGCCCGACCCTGTATACTTGCCAGCTGTCCCAGTCTTCGAGGTACCGCCATGCCATCTGCCATTTCCACTGACGTGCTGATCGTCGGCGCCGGGGTCGCAGGCCTTTGGCTGAATGCCCGCCTGCAACGCCTGGGCTACTCGACAGTACTGGTGGAGCGCGCCAGCCTCGGCGGCGAGCAGACCATCAAGTCGCAGGGCATCATCCACGGCGGCACCAAATACGCCCTGCACGGCGCCCTGACCGGCGCCTCGGAAGCCATCGCCGACATGCCGCGCCGCTGGCGCGAGGCCTTGGCCGGCAGCGGCGAACTGGACCTCGGGCGCACCCGCCTGCTCTCCGATGCCCACTACCTGTGGTCGCCGGGCACCTTGGCCGGCAACCTCACAAGCTTCTTCGCCAGCAAGGCCGTGCGCGGCCGGGTTGACCAGGTCAAGGGGGACCAACTGCCACCGGCACTGCAGGACCGCGCGTTCAAGGGCAAGGTGTACCGCCTGGCGGAACTGGTGATCGATGTCCCGAGCCTGCTGGCCAACCTGGCAGAGCTGGGCGGCGACTCCTTGCTGGCCGGTGAACGCATCGAACCCTTGCGTGAAGGTCATGCATTGGTCGGCCTGCGCGTGGACGACCGGGAAATCCGTGCCCAGCGCATCGTGTTGAGCGCCGGGGCAGGCACCGAAGGCTTGCTGCAGGCGCTGGGCCTGGACCAGCCAGCCATGCAAACCCGCCCGCTGCACATGGTCATGGCCAAGGGCCCGAACCTCAAACCTTTGTACGCCCACTGCCTCGGCGGCGGGCCCAAGCCGCGCGTTACCGTGACCACCCACCCGGCAGCCGATGGCCAGTGGGTGTGGTACCTCGGTGGGGACCTGGCCGAAGCCGAAGGTGTTGCGCGAGAACCCGCGGCGCAGATTGCTGCGGCGCAGAAGGAAATCGCCAACCTGTTGCCATGGGTCGACCAGGGCCAAGTGCGCTGGGCCACCCTGCGGGTAGACCGTGCAGAACCCGCACAATCGGGCCTGGTACGCCCGGACAACGCCTTCCTCGCCGACCAGCAGCGCCTGCTGGTCGGCTGGCCGACCAAGCTGGCGCTGGCACCGGACTTCAGCGACCGGGTCATCAGCCACCTGGAACGCGACGGCATTCGCCCACAAGCGCATGCCGACCTGGCCGACCTCCCACGCCCTCCGCTGGGTGTACCGGCCTGGGAGCAACTGCTGCCATGAGCCTGCCAACCCTGCACGAATTTCATCGCCCGCTGGGCAGCACCGGCCTCAAGGTCTCCCCACTGGGCCTCGGCACGGTCAAGCTTGGCCGCGATCAGGGCGTGAAGTATCCCTCCGGGTTCACCATTCCCAACGATGACGAAGCCCGTCTGCTGCTGGCACAGGCCCGCGAGCTGGGGATCAACCTGATCGACACCGCCCCGGCTTACGGCCGCAGCGAGGAACGCCTGGGGCCACTGCTGCGTGGGCAACGCGATGAGTGGGTAATCGTCAGCAAGGTCGGTGAAGAGTTCGAGGAAGGCCTCTCGCATTTCGACTTCAGCGCCGCCCACACCCGCCGGTCGGTGGAGCGCAGCCTGCACCGGCTCAAGACCGACCGTATCGAACTGGTCCTGGTGCATTCCGACGGCAACGACTTGGCGATACTCGAGCAGCAGGAGGTCTATCAGACCCTGGCCGAGCTCAAGCAGGAAGGCAAGATCCTCGGCTTCGGCCTGTCCGGCAAGACCGTCGAAGGCGGCCTGAAGGCGCTGGAGGAAGGTGACTGCGCCATGGTCACCTACAACCTCAACGAGCAGGCAGAACGCCCGGTGCTGGACTACGCTGCGGAACACGGCAAGGCCATCCTGGTGAAAAAGGCCCTGGCTAGCGGGCATATCTGCCTGGCCCCGGGCGTTGACCCGGTGCAGGCCAGCTTCGAGCTGCTATTCGCCCACCCGGGCGTCAGCAGTGCTATCGTCGGCACCATCAACCCGCTGCACCTGGCTCATAACGTGGCCACCGTCGCCCGTATCCTGGGCCAGCACTGAGTGACGCCTGGCCCACGGGCCAGGAAACTGACCCGACGCAAGGAGGAGCCTCGTGGCGCGAACGCTGATCCGCAAGAACCCGAGCAACTTCAAGACATTGCCCCTTCATGTCGAGGCCACGCCCGAAGGGCTGATCTATCAGGGCATCGGCATGCCGCTGAATTTTGCCCAGACCCAGCAACGGCGCAAGGCCATCCAGTTACCCGACGCGCAACGCTTCGCGGTCGAACTGGCCAACCTGGGCGTGTCGGTGCGACTGACCCTGCACTGGCAGAACCGTGATTACTGGGTGCTGGTGCGCCAACGCCGGCAAGACCGTGGCGATGTAGTGCTGAAACTGATTTCAGGTTACGTGCCGGCACAGGAGCTGAACCTGCCGCTGCACACCGCCGTTCAGGAAGTGGCCGAGGAATGCCTGCTGGAAACCACGGAAGGCTGGCTGGGCGGGCGTTTCAACGATACTTGGCTGCCCGTGCCCTATGCCGCCGCTTTGCACTACCGCGAAACACCACACTTCATACTGACCCCGGAATCGGGTGCTGCGCGCCCGGTGCACTGTGGCAACCTGATGCTGCTCGAGCGACCACGCGCCTACGTGCACCTGCCCACGGCTTCGCTACAGCTTATCTATGACATGCGCCTGCAAGTGCCCCGGGAGGCCAAGAAGCTCAGCCTGTTTCACGTGGACGAGCGGCTGGAGGGCGACCAACTGGTGGCGCGGCTCAACCGCAAGCGCCCAGACCTTTACCTGATGCCATTGAAAGACGGCCAGCCGCTGGCAGAGCTGTATACCCTGAAGAAGGACGAACTGGTGCCGGTGAGTACGCGTGGGCTGTACCTGGCAGAGAGCTTTGCCAAGCGCGAAGGCTGGGTAGTGACGGATGAGCGGGTGCGCTGGAAGGACTGGGTGAAACAGCAAGGGCTGGTGGAGAGTAAGCCGGCGCGGGCATCGCACCTTCAGCGCTTTGGCGACAAGGCGCGGGCGCTGCTGGAGCGGGCACGCACCTCACTGCACAAATAGGATGGCGGGTGCCACTGCCGTAGGCTGCTGTTCAGGTCGCCACCCTCTCCTGTAGGAGCAGCAAGGCTGCTCCTACAGGCATGGCGTAAGCTCGAAGCCTACACAGCACCTGGAAAAGCAGCCTGGGGCATGATCAGTTCTTGCGGATTTTCT
The DNA here is from genome assembly GCF_029871175.1 of Pseudomonas sp. BN607. NCBI lineage: Bacteria > Pseudomonadati > Pseudomonadota > Gammaproteobacteria > Pseudomonadales > Pseudomonadaceae > Pseudomonas > Pseudomonas sp. BN607. The sequence goes on along the minus strand of NZ_SSOE01000029.1, from coordinate 20,910 downwards.
CGACAATCGCCGTGGTCGAGCTGTTTTCCACCAGCCCCAGCACCTTCACGGTACCGCCATAAGCCTTGACGATATCGGCGCCGACCACCTGATCGATGCCATAGTCCCCACCCTTGACCAGCACATCTGGCTTTACCTGACTCAGCAGGTTTTCCGGGGTGCCTTCAGGGAAGCTGATGACCCAGTCCACGGCGCCCAGGCCGGCCAGCACGGCCATGCGCCGGTCGACGCTGTTGATTGGCCGGCCCGGCCCTTTCAGGCGGCTGACCGAAGCGTCGTCATTGACTGCGACGATCAACCGGTCGCCTTGAGCGCGTGCCTGTTCCAGGTAGGTGACGTGCCCGGCATGCAGGATGTCGAAGCAACCGTTGGTGAAGACGATCTTTTCCTTGTGCGCCCGCGCGTCATCAATGGCCAGCAGCAGTTGCTCCAGGCCCAGCACGCCACGCTCGGAGCCTTCCTCACGCTGAATGGCCCGGCGCAGTTCAGGGGCACTGATGGCCGCGGTACCCAGCTTGCCGACCACGATACCCGCCGCCAGGTTGGCCAGGGCCACCGCGTGAGGCAGGTCCTCGCCTGCTGCAATGGCTGCGGCAAGCGTGGAGATGACGGTATCGCCGGCACCGGTCACATCGAACACTTCGCGTGCCCGCGCCGGCAGGTGCAGCGCCGGCTGGCCGACCCGCAGCAGGGTCATGCCATGCTCGCCACGGGTGACCAGCAAAGCACCGAGGTCCAGGTCCTGCAGCAGCTGCAGGCCCTTGGCAACCAGGTCGGCCTCATCGGCGCAACGGCCGACGATGGTCTCGAACTCGCTGAGGTTCGGGGTGATCAGGCTGGCGCCGCGGTAGATGGAAAAATCCTTGCCCTTGGGGTCGGCCAGCACTGGAATACCCTTGGCCCGCGCGGCCTGGATCAGGCTTTGGTGATTCCTCAATGCGCCCTTGCCGTAGTCGGACAGGACCAGCACCTTGACCCCTTCGAGCAGGCTGTCGACCTCGGTGGCCAGCGACAGCGGGTCGGTGGCGAACGGTTCTTCGAAATCGATACGCAGCAACTGCTGATGACGGCTCATGACCCGCAGCTTGACGATGGTCGGCTGGTGCGCAATGCGCTGGAACACCGAACGCACGCCGGCCGCCTGCAGGCTGTTGGCAAGGCTGTCGGCGGCTTCGTCTTGCCCGGTGACACCGACCAGCGAAGCCGGGGCGCCCAGGGCGGCGATGTTCAAGGCAACGTTGGCCGCGCCGCCGGGGCGATCCTCAATCTGATCGACCTTGACCACCGGCACTGGCGCTTCAGGCGAGATACGCGAAGTACCGCCATGCCAGTAGCGGTCGAGCATGACATCGCCGACCACCAGTACCGGGGCTTGATCGAAACGCGGCATGGACAACTTCATGGGCAACCCATATGGAAATAATGAACAGGGGCAGGATATTAGCACAGGGTAGACGACGGCTTTACGGCCAGATCGTCCCCGGAAAATTCCCGTGACAATCGGGGCCATGACGGCCCCGATCAAGGAGGGTTCAGGTGATATCGGCCTTGGCCGGCTCATCCAGGCCCATGGCATGCAAGCGGGCATAATGGCCATTTGCTGCAAGTAGCTCGGCGTGGGTGCCGCGCTCGACCAGACGGCCCTGGTCCATGACCAGAATCTGGTCGGCCTTCTCGATGGTCGACAGACGGTGGGCGATCACCAACGTGGTACGGCCTTGCATGACATGGTCCAGGGCCGCCTGGATATGCCGCTCGGACTCGGTATCCAGCGCCGAGGTGGCTTCGTCGAGGATCAGCAGCGGCGCGTTCTTCAGCAGCGCGCGGGCAATTGCCAGGCGCTGGCGCTGGCCACCGGAGAGCAGCACACCGTTTTCACCCACCTCGGTATCGAAGCCCTTGGGCAGGCGATCGACGAACTCCTTGGCGTAGGCATCGGCCGCAGCCGCTTCGATGTCGGCACGCGGGGCGCCAGCCAGGTCGCCATAGGCGATGTTGTTGGCGACGGTGTCGTTGAACAGGGTAACGTGCTGGGTCACCTGGGAAACGTGGCGACGCAGGTTGCGCAGGCGGTAGTTCTCGATCTCCACACCATCGAGCAGGATCTGCCCCTGGTCGTGGTGATAGAAACGCGGAATCAGCGCCGCCAGGGTTGACTTGCCACTGCCGGAACGGCCCACCAGGGCAATCATCTGCCCAGGCTCGGCGGTAAAGCTGATGTCGCTCAGCACTTCCCGCTCGGTCCCCGGGTAGGTGAAGCTCAGGTTGCGCACTTCCAGACGCCCTTCGACCCGCTCCTTCTCGACGGTGCCGGTGTCCACTTCAGGTGCTTCGTCCAGTTGTTCGAAGATGCTTTCGGCACCTGCGAGGCCTTTCTGGATGGTCGAGCTGACCTCCGAAAGCTGGCGAATCGGCTTGGGCAACAGGCCGGCGGCGGTGATGTAGGCCACCAGGTCACCGGCGGTGGACTCACCACGCAGGAACAGCACCAGGAACATCAGCGCGGCCATGGCACTGTAGATCACCAGCTGCAGCATCGGCGTATACAGCGAGCCAGTCTTGGTCATGCGCAGCTGTTTGTCGGTGTTGCTCTGGCTGGCCTTGCCGAAGCGTCGTTGTTCGTAGGCTTCACCGCCGAAGCTGCGGACCACGCGATAACCCTGGATGGTTTCCGAGGCAACGTGGGTGACGTCGCCCATGGCCACCTGGATCTTCTTGCTCTGCTTGCGGAATTTCTTGCTGGCGATGCTGACCATTACCGCGATCACCGGCAGGATGGCAACCATCACCAGGGTCAGGTGCCAGTTCATCCACAACAGGTAGGCGAACAGGAACACCACGGTCAGGCCTTCGCGGATCACCACCTTGATGGCGTCAGTGGCCGCACCGGTCACCATGGTCACGTTGAAGGTGATGCGCGAAATCAGGTGCCCGGAGTTGTGGTTGTCGAAGTAGCGGTTAGGCAACACCAGCAGCTTGTTGAACAATTCCACACGCAGGTCGTGCACCAGGCACAGGGAAACCTTGGCCAGGAAATAGTTGCCGAGGAACGAGCCCAGGCCCTGCCATGCGGCGATCAGTATGATCAGCAGCGGTACCGCCTGCAGCAATTGCAGGTCACGCAAGTAGGGAACGTTGGGGAACAACACCGCTTCGGGGTTGCTCAGCCCATCGACAAAATACTTGAGGATGCCGGCCAGCATCGGCTGGGTGGAGGCAAAGATCACAAAACCGACAATGCTCAGCAGGAAAATGCCGACATAGGGTTTCACATAGCCCAGCAGCCGGAAGTAGATCTTCAGGCTGGAGGTGTGCTCCGCCGGTCGCGGTGTTTCGGCCATTATCGAGCTCGCTGTTCAGGTTGAACCGGAAATTTTACCACAGGCGTCATTTTCGGCACGCCCCCATGGCAGCATCATGGCAAGGCCCACCGGCAGCCAGCTGATGAACCACTCGGCACGTGGCGTACCTGTGAGGCTGGCAGCATCGAATTGCATGGCCAGCGTCGAATACACCCAGAAGCCCAGCAGCACCTTGCCGAACAGGGTACCCCGCGCGCGAATGATCTCCGCCAGGGTATACAGCCAAACCATTACCCACAGCAGCATGCCTGGCAGCCCCATCTCTACCGCGATGTGGGTGAACATGTTGTGGGTATGGTCGAAATGTCTGCCGACTGCACTCACGTCGTAGGCCGAGCCCAGGCCAAGACCGGCCCATGGATGCATGGCAATCATGTCCACCACGGCTTGGAAGATCTCTGGCCGGTAGGACGAGCCACGCATGGCGATCACGTCGTATACAAAGTAGAAGGCCAGGCCAGTGGCAACCGCTGCCAGGATGGAGAACACCCGGCTATGACGGTCACGGAACCATAGCGGCGCCATGATCACGGTAATTACCAAGGCCAGGACTGCCCCACGGCTCTGGCTAAGCATGGCGAACGCCCCCAGGCACACCAGTGCCCCCAGCCATAACAGCTGCAAGCCACGCTGCCGGGGCGGTTGGTAAAGCAGTAACAGCACGGCCGAGCCGATGACATAGGCACCGAGGATCGGGTGCGATATCTCGCCGATACCCTGCAGGCGCGCCAGCACTGGCATGTGCCGCACGCCGTAGAAATGAATGATCGAAACCAGTGCAGCAATCGCCAGCAGCCCGCTACCGACCAGCAAAAGCTGGCGAATGCGCGCCTGGCCAAGCTGGGCTAGCAGCGGGAACGCCAGCAGGAACACCAATATGTAGAGCAGCCGCTTGATCTCGCGCCCGGTGTCCTCTGCGGCCGACCAGAACAAGCTGACCCCACTCCATCCCAGTAGCAACAGCACACTCGCCCAAAGCGCCGGCTGACGCCGGCAGGCTTGCAGCAGTACGCCTCGGGCCGACCAGGCCAGTATCAGCGTCGGCAGCCACAGGAACAGTACCAGGCCCTGCTGATAAACCTTGTTGCTCGGTGCCAGGGCAATCGCCGCGAGGAACCAGACCAGACCCACTCCTAACCAGGCTCGTGCCCAGTTTTTTTGATACAACATCCTTTCCCCCGATGAATCAAAGACACCATCCATGGTGCTACAGCATTATTTTCGGCATTATTGCCGGTCATTTTGCTCGCCAGACGACAAGGCTCTATTCATGCAATGTTCCCGGCTCACCCAGGTCGACTTCGATCAGCTGACACTCGGCGCACAGGTGCTTGAGGCAGACAGCCATGGCGCCAAAGTCTACCTGCTCGCGGATGGTAATTTCCTCAAGGTTTTTCGTAGGAAGCGGCTGATTTCATCTGCACTGTTGCGCCCCTACTCCCAGCGCTTCGTCGACAATGCTGCGCGCCTGGCCCAACTGGGCATCCCCACCCTTGAGGTGATCAGCCAGCACAAGCTCGACCTGCCAGGCCGCACCGCAGTCCTGTACCGCCCACTGCCCGGCCGCACCCTGCTGCAGATGTCACGCGATGCCGGCTTCAGCTGGGATATCTACCTGCCGCGCCTGATCGACCTGATCCGCCAGCTGCACCGCAGCGGGGTGTACTTCCGCTCGCTGCACCTGGGGAATGTGGTGGTCACCCCCGACCAGCGTCTGGGCCTGATCGACGTGGCTGACATGCGTTTCCTGCGCCCGCCACTGTCGGCACGCATGATCCGGCGCAATGTGCAGCACATGGTGCGCTACATCGAGCGGGAGAACCTGGGTGACCGGTTCCCCCTCGCCGCCTTCGAGGCAGCCCTGCTGGCGCGCTGAACGTCAGCTACGCAGCAGGCTCTGCGAGCCCGCGCAGAACGCTTGCCAGGCCTGCTCCGGGGCCAGAGCATGGCGTTGCTGCGCCGCTACTGCCGAGGGGCTGAGTGCCGTGCACCGCTCAATTGCTTCGGCCCAGGCAGCCTGGTCGGCAATCGGCAGATAGCCACCGGTATCACGCAACTGCTCGCGGAACACCTGCAGGTCGCTGCACACCACGGGCACATCGGCCATCACCGCCTCTTGCACCACCAGCCCAAGGCCTTCGGAACGGGACGGCACCAATAACCAGTCGAACGCCCGATACAGCTGCTGCATGTCCTCGCGGTAGCCGCGCAGGTGGACGCGTCCCGCCAGGCCCAGCGCACCGATACGACGCTGCAGCGCGGCATGCTGCGGCCCCTCACCAATGATCGCCAATTGCAGGCCCGGCTGCAGGGCGCTTGCCTTGGCGAATGCTTCGACCAACATTTCGAACCCCTTGCTCTCGACCAACCGCCCCACCGCACCCAGCATCATTCCGGGTGCCTGCGGCAGCTGCAGCGCCTGCCGGGCCGCATCCCGGCTCAGCAAGGGCGCGGCGAATGCCAGCGGGTCGAGCGCCATGCGCAGGGTCTGCACTGGCCTGTCCAGGTCACGTTCGAGCGATTCGGCCAATGTGTTCGAAACCGCCGCGATGCTCAGGCGCTCCGCCGGCAGCATGCGCAGCAGGCGGATATCGCTGCCGTTCAGCCGTGTCTTGCCGTGGAACAGCACCTTGGCTCGCACGCCGGGAATGCTCTGCAACAGCGGCAGCACCAGGCGCGCAACGCCAATTCCGTCGAGCAGCACGACTTCCGCCCTGGCCTCAGCCAGCGCCTTGCGCAAACGCATGCGCAGCCACGGCCGCAGCAGGCGCCACAAGTGACGCCCCTTCAGGGCACGTGCCGGCATGTGCCACTCCCGGGTCGAACCAAGCCCACAACAGAGCCCGCTGCCCAGCAGCAACCAGTTACTGATCCGGGCATCGGCACCCGCGTTCGACAGTACTTGCCGATGCACCTTGTGGATGGACATGTAAGGCGTTCCACCCGCCCACATCATATTGACGATGTTCATGGGCCCTCTCCCGCTCATGTCAGATGGGACAGCGACTTCATTGAACAAAAATGGTGATACCCATGCCGATCAAGGCACCCGCCACCAGCGTCAATGCCAGTTTCATCCGATCACGTTGACGACGCTTGGCCTTGCGCTCCACTTCTATGGGCAAGGTCACGTGATTACCGAATCCAGTGTGCAATACTGCATCACCCTCCAGCGTGACCGCTGTCAGATTTAACTCAGCGTAGCGACGGGAAAGCGCCTTTTCTCCAGCATAGGCGGCAAATGGCGCGCAGCGTTGGTAATCGCTCAAGCGACGCAACCCAGGGTTGAGCGAAAACGCCTGCCATTCGGCCTTGTCCGATAGCAACGGGTAGCAAGGCACGCCTGCAATGACCTGGCGGTCGCCCAAGTGTATGTATGGGCTGTGGATGGCCAGGTCGTGGGCATGGCTGCGCAGCCACACCTGCAACAGGTTAGGGCTGGCGTCCAGAATGGCCCGCGAGTCTTCGACAAAACCCTGCCGGTAGAAATGCCAGTCATCCTCGCAGTGGAAGATGTATGGGGTCTTGACGTGGCTGTAGGCCAGGTCGATTGACGGCAACTGGCCGAGCTTGGGCCGGTTGACGAACACCTTGCAGTGCGGTTTCCAGTGCTCCGGCACAGCGCCATGCACGGCATCGTCACCGGAATCTTCGGTGATGAAAACTTCGCGGATCGGCGCAGTGTTGCAGCGATCGAAACTCTCAAGGGTGTCTTTGAGCAGATCGAACCGCCCACAACTGGTCACGACGAGCGTGACGTCACTCTCATTTGAAAAGCGCACCGGACTCCCTCCGCATTGCGACTAGCGGCTTTCAACACCCGCTCCTGGGCGCGAAAGCTCTTATGTTAGATGCCCAGCTTCAGGCGCAGCCGCTGCCATGCAGTCAGTGGCGGGTGGGGCCTGAGCGCCGGGCGCATGTGGTCGACGATGCTACGTCCAACTGCGCCGAAACTGAAACGGGAAACTGCCAGCTGGCGGCCGTTTTCTGCAATCTGACGCGCCAGTTCAGGCTCCGCACGCAAGCGCCGGAGCTTTTCCTGAAGGGTCGGAATGGTGTCATAGAACACCACGTTGTGCATGTCCTGCAGGCCTAGCGCGCGGTTTTCTTCCTCGCCTTGGTCATACGCCAGCAGCACACAGCCACAGGCCATGGCTTCGAAGTTCTTGATCATGTATTCGCCCATGCCCACATCAGCGCTGACGAAGAAGCGAATACGGTTGAGCGTGTTGCAGTAGTCCTCGCCCGACTTGGTGCGGGTAACCACCAGGTTTTCGACCTGGCCCAGCTCGTCCAGCAACGCCTTGCGGCCGCTGTACGCCACGCTGTTGGTGCTGCCGACGAAGGCCAGTTCGATATCGCGATCGCGCCCTTGGTCGGCCAGCAATTGCTCGTCGTAGCCCTTGGGCACGAACACCGCGTCGAAACCTTCCTGGCGCAGGCGCTCGCTGACCATGTAGCCGGAACTGATCACCCGCGCCCAAGGCAGCTGCCGGTAATGGGCGCTGAACTTGCCGGTGTACTTGCACGGGATGTAGTTCTGGTAGGCGTCGTGTTCGAGGATGACCAGGTTCGGGATGGTGCGAATGAAACCCACCTGGCGGATCTCCTGCTTGAAACGCAGGAAAAACACAATGCGGTCATAGCGCTCAACCTGCACCTCGCGCTTGAAGTAGCGGCGCAGGTTGCGCTGCTCATCGCTGGTCAGCCAGCGAAGGTCGCACTCGCAGTTGGCCGCGACGCCGTCGTACAGGCGGTCGAGAATCGCCCGCTGCTCCTTCTGTACCAGAAATAGGACTTTCATTACGTTCCTTGGGCGCTCTGCGCCATCGCGGTCAGGTTTACAGCTCACGCCGCCAGAACAACTCATGCCGGCGCACGGCCTTGCGGAAGAACTCGTTCTCCCCGTAAGGCGACGGGCGGCGCGCGGCCAGCCAGCGTTGCAACAACCGGCGCAGGCGGCGCTTGAACGGCGCCCGCGGCTGCAGGTCGTGCATCATACCCAAGGCCATGGCCTTGTCGCGCTGAGTGGCCAGGTCCAGCACCAGGCTGCACGGTGCCCAGGCCTGGGCTGCGTTCAATTGCGGCGGCAACGCCACGCCATCGCCACTGTCGCCCATCGGCCAGCGGTCGTTGTCGTGCAGGTGATTGGCGTAGCACAGCAGGGTTTGCGGCTGCCAGGCCAGGCCTTGCAGGGCTTCGAGCACGGCGGCCTGGGCGCAGATGTGGTCCGGGTGCGGATCGAGCTGCGGGTGCGGCATCACCAGTACCTCGGGCCTGGCCAGCTCCAGCAGGGCGCGCAGGTCGGCCAGCAGATTGTGCCAGGTGGGGGCGCCATCCTGATCGGCAGGCAGCGGGAATGGGTTGAACTGGCGAAACGGCCGTATATCGGCCATGGCGGCTTCGCGAGATGCCGCAGGCCGGTCGGGAGCCGCCTGCATTGCAGGCAACTGCAGGCAGAAGTAGCCCAGCTGTACGCAACGCGATTCCGGCACCCCGGCCCAACGCGGCACGGCGATGCTGTCCCAGGCACGCAGGCGACCCTTGAGGCGTGCGGCCTCGGCCTGGTCCATGCCCATCTGTTGATAATGCTCGGCCTCGATTTCACCGGCAGTCAGGGTCACCACCCAGGTTTCGTCGGCCTGGCTGTACAGGCCATAGGCGGCCAGCTCGGCGTCGTCAGCGTGGGGGGCAATCACCATCACCCGGCGCCGTTGCAGCTCTACCGCCGGGGTTACCCACAGCCGCGGCTGACCATGCAATCGACAATGCCGACCACGCAGGCGCAGCGTGCCGGCCTGAAGTGGCGCCGCCAGGCCGGTAAGGTTGAGGAAACGAAGGCCATCGACACCACGCTCGAAGGTTTGCCGGTCGGCCTGCTCGCCAGCCACCAGTTCGACTCGCGGATCGAGAAAGCGCCCTAGCCAGCTGCTTTTTACCTGCAGTTCGAGTACCAGGGTCTCATCGCCCTGCAGCGTGCAGTCGACCTTGAGCTGACCAGCATGCAGGCTGGCAGCAATCTGCTGCGCCTGCTTGCCGAAGTCGTAGGCATAGTCCTCGCCAGGCGCGTAGAACAGATGGTCCGCGAACCAGGCCTCGTGGGCGGCCCAGAGCAGCGGCAGCAATAACAGTGGCAACCACCACCAGCTGAATACACCCAAGGCGACCAGCGCAACCAGCCCGGCCAGCAAGCCCAGGCGTTTGTTGCGCCGATGGCGCTTGAGCAACTGCTGCTTGCGACTCACGCCTGATACACCGGCACAGGGTTGCACCAGCGGTCCTTGTACTCGCGGTCGGCACGGCCGAACGAGAACCGCAGCGGCTTGTTCCGCGCATGGGCGTCTTCCCAGGCCGCCTGGGTATTGAGGAAGCTCAGCACGCTGCCTGGGCTGAAGGCCTTGGTTTCCGGGTCGACACCGCCATTGATGTATTCGACGCTGATCCACGCCGGGGCTTCGACGCGATACACCAGCTGGATGGCAATCGGCTTGCCCTCCAGCAGCAGCACCGAACCGATCAGCAGCTCGCGCAAGCGCTGCAGCACATCAGCCATGCGCTCGGCGCCAGTGGCCGGGAAGCCCCAGCGGCGCTGGAACAGGTCGCAGTAAATGCTGGCGATTTCCTGCGCACTGAAGTCGCTGATGGGGCGTACGACCCCGCCCGCCTCTTCCAGCAGGCGTAGTTCACGGCGCTGGTTGTAGCGGAACTTCTTCGACAGGTCTTCATGTGCGCGGGCCATGGCCAGCTGTTCCTTCTGTGCCTTGAGGCCGCTGAAACGGCCCAGGTTCAGTTCGGACAGATAACGCACGGTATGGCGCAGCGGGGCAGCAGCATCAGCCGCCGCCGGCAGGATGATTTCGGCGTTGCCGAGGTCGAACAGGGCTTTCTTGCCGGCGCGCTTGAGCACGTCCTTGGACAATGCCAGGTGGCGCCCCCAGGTCGGAACAGCAGCTTTCAACTCGCCCGCCTGGTGCCAGCCCAGATATCGCACCGGAATTTGCGCCAGGTCGGCCAGTTGCTCGATCACCAGCGGGTGGGTGGCGACACTGCCACCAAAGCGGGCCCATGCCTCGGCATAGGCCTTGGCATCGATAACTTGCCAACCGCGTTCGCGGAAGGCCTGAATACGATTGAGCATCAGGCCTGCCCCGCCAGCGCACGCACCTGCGGCAGTTGCCAGAAGGCTTCGCGCACCGCTTGGTCGGAGAACCGCTCACGCAGGCGCTGCAGCATATGATCGGCACAGGCGTGACGCTGCCCGGCATCCAGCACAGCCATGTGCTTCAGGCCCTGAGCCAGCTGCTCCGCATCGCCCAACGGGAATAGCACACCAACACCCTCGACCACTTCGCGGGCACCGCCACAAGCCGTAGCCAACACCGGCACACCGGCAACCATGGCTTCAAGCAAGACCATGCCGAATGGCTCATGGTCTGAGCTCAAGGCGAACACATCGAAGGCCTGGAAGTAGCGGCGGGCATCCGGTACCTGCCCAAGGAAATCCACTTGTCCGGCGACCCCCAGCTCGGCTGCCAAGGCCTTGAGCTTGTCTTCCAGGCGGCCCTTGCCGAGGATGGCAAGGCGGGCTCCCGCTGGCAGCCCCGGTAGCGCCTGGGCGAAGCCACGCAACAGGGTGGCCTGGTCCTTGTCCGGGTGCAGGCGCCCGACATTGCCGACCACCCACGCCTGCGCATCCAGGCCCAGCGCCCGGCGCGCCTCGGCGCGCGGCACCAGGGCGGCTTGCAGGGCGTCGATATCGATGCGGTTGTAAAGTGTCTGGATGCGCTCGGCCGGCCACTGCGGCAGGCAGCGACGCATATCGTCACGTACTGCATCCGACACACCCAGCAGGCTCAGACGCTTGCTGAACAGGTTGGCAAAGAGGCGTCGGCCCTTGCGCTGGTAGTCACCAAATGCATGGTGCACGCCAATCACCGGCAGACCGGTGCCCAGCAATGCCACATAGATCGGCTTGAAGCGGTGGGCAATGCAGAAGGCAAAATTGCGCTCGGCCGCGATCCCGCGCAACGCGCGGATCGCGCCAAGCTTGAGGCCGCGCACAGCCTTGGAGCTGAACTCCAGGAACAGCACCTCGTCCGACGCACAGCCGGCCGCTACCTGCGGGTCGGCGGCGCCGGTGAGGAACACCGTGGTGACCTGGTAGCCGCGCCCCTGGAACAGGCTGGCATACTGACGGGCGCAGTCCAGGAACGGCCCGTCATAGCCATGGCAGAACTGCAGGATGCGCGGTTCAGAGCGGCTGGTCATAGGCGGCGGCGCCGTCCTTCACGACCAGGATGTCTTCCATGATCAGGTACTGCAGGTCCGAGCCGAAGAACATGTTCAGGGCGTCGGTCGGCGAACAGATCATCGGTTCGCCACGGCGGTTCAGCGAGGTGTTCAGCGATACGCCGTTGCCGGTCAGGTCTTCCAGCGCCTTCATCATGTCGTAGTAGCGCGGGTTGTACTCGCGCTTGAGCACCTGGGCACGCGACGTACCGTCCTCGTGGACAACTTCCGGCACGCGGGTCTTCCACTCTTCAGCCACTTCGAAGGTGAAGGTCATGAACGGCGCCGGGTGGTCGACCTTGATCATCTGCGGGGCGACGGTGTCGAGCATCGACGGGCAGAAAGGTCTCCAGCGTTCGCGGAACTTGATCTGATGGTTGATGCGGTCGGCTACGCCCTCGACGCTTGGGCAGCCAATGATCGAGCGGCCGCCCAGCGCACGCGGGCCGAACTCCATGCGCCCCTGGAACCAGGCCACCGGGTTGCCGTCGACCATGATCTTGGCGATCTGCTCGGGCATGTTGTCGAGCTTGCGCCACTTCGGCGCATCCGGGTGGCGGGCACAGGCGGCGATCACGTCTTCGTTGGAATACGACGGGCCGAGGTAGACGTGCTCCATCTTCTCGACCGGCACACCACGGGCGTGGGAAACATAGGCCGCAGCACCAACCGCAGTACCGGCGTCACCGGAAGCCGGCTGGACGAACAGTTCCTTCACATCGGAGCGGGCGATGATCTTCTGGTTGAGCTTGACGTTAAGCGCACAGCCGCCAGCGAAGGCCAGCTTGCCGGTTTCGCGCAGGGTGTCGCCCAGGTAGTGGTCGATCATCTGCAGCGCCAGCTTCTCGAACAGCGCCTGCATGCTGGCCGCGTAATGGATGTACGGCTCGTCGGCGATGTCGCCTTCGCGCTTGGGACCCAGCCATTCGATCAGCTTCGGCGAGAAGTAGAACCCCTTGCCCTTCTCTTTATAACGGCGCAGGCCAATGACGTTGGCGTATTCGGTGTTGATCACCAGTTCGCCGTTTTCAAAGCTGGCCAGACGCGAGAAGTCATATTTGCTGGCATCGCCGTACGGCGCCATGCCCATGACCTTGAATTCGCCGTCGAGCATTTCGAAGCCGAGGAACTCAGTGATTGCACCGTACAGGCCGCCCAGCGAATCTGGATCGAAGAATTCCTTGATCTTGTGGATCTTGCCGTTTTCGCCGTAGCCAAAGAAGGTGGTGGCGTACTCGCCTTTACCGTCGATGCCGAGGATCGCGGTTTTTTCCTTGAAACCGGAGCAGTGGTAGGCGCTGGACGCGTGGGCCAGGTGGTGCTCGACCGGCTCGATCTTGACCTTTTTCGGGTCGAAGCCCAGTTGCTCCAGGCACCAGACGATCTTCTTGCGGTAGCGCTTGTAACGACGGTTGCCCATCAGGATGGCGTCGAGGGCGCGGTCCGGGGCGTACCAGTAGCGTTTGGCATAGTGCCAGCGCGCCTTGCCGAACAGGCTGATCGGGGCGAACGGGATGGCTACCACGTCGACGTCGGAAGGCTTGATGCCCGCCTGCTCCAGGCAGAACTTCGCCGACTCGTAGGGCATGCGGTTCTTCGCATGCTTGTCACGCACGAAGCGCTCTTCTTCGGCGGCGGCAATCAGCTTGCCGTCAATGTACAGGGCCGCGGAAGGGTCATGGCTAAGGGCGCCGGACAGGCCAAGAATCGTCAATGCCAAGGGATTAGCCTCTTCATTCGGTAGAAATGCGCCAGCAGCCGCTTGGGCGGGTGGCGACTAAAGGGCGGGATTATAACGCAAACATTGGAGGCACACCGCCCCCTTGTGGGAGCGGGTTCACCCGCGAAGCAGGCAACGCGGTGGATGGCACCGGCGCTGCCGGTGTTCGCGGGTAAAGCCGCTCCTACAGGTTTACTCGGCGATCAGCCAGTCCATGCGGTAGCTACCAGCAGTCTGTGCCAATTCCTTGGCCAGCCATGGCAACAGCGCCTTGAGCTCATCCTCCAGCCCCCACGGCGGGTTGGCGATGGCCAGGCCCGAACCATTAAGGCCCTGCGGGCTGTCCTGGTGGTGTACATACAGCTCGACCCGCAGCAGCTTTGGCGCGCCAGTGCTTGTCAGGTCCTGGTAGTAGCGGGTCAGCGAGCGCTGGTCCTTGATCGGGTACCAGATGGCCGCAACGGTCTGGCGCATGCGGCCGATCGCCTCTTTCATGGCGGTGGTGCAGCGCTTGAGCTCATCGGCCTGCTCGAACGGCGGGTCGATCAGCATGATGGCGCGCTTTTCCTGCACCGGCAGCAAGGCCCGCGGCACATGCCAGCCCTCACCCAGGTGCACGGTTACGCGCGGGTCTTTTTTCATGTTTTCTTTGAGCAGCGGCCCGTCTTCGGGGTGCTTCTCATTAAGCAGCGCGCGGTCCTGCTGGCGCATCAGGCGGCGGGCGAGTTCGGGCGAACCCGGGTAGTAGCGCAGCTCGCCATCGGCATTCAGGCGCTTGATGATGCGCAGGTAGTCGTCGGCCATGGCCGGCAGGTCATCGCGATTCCACAGGCGGGCCACGCCTTCCAGGTATTCGCCGGTACGGCTTGCCTGGTCGCCCTGCAGGTCATACAAGCCGAGCCCGGCGTGGGTATCTATATAGGCGAACGGCTGCTCCTTGCGCGACATCAGGGCGATGAGGCGGGTCAGCACGATGTGTTTGAGGACGTCGGCGTGGTTGCCGGCGTGGAAGGCGTGACGATAGTTCATGGCAACTCCTGCGAAGGCGGCAAGTTTACCTTGCCTTGCAGGCGGAGTCAGGCCTGGCTGCTGATTGGCGGCACCCGCAAAGCAGGTGCCGCCAATTCAACGGGTATTACTTGTCGGCGTGATACGCCGCGTCAGCAGCCTCGAAGCGCTGCACCATCGCTTTGGAAGGGCTGCCCAGCTTGCTCACCAGAACGATGGCGATGCTCGCCAGCAGGAAGCCTGGGATGATTTCGTACAGGCCCCAGGTATCGATCTGCTTCCACAGGATCACGGTCAGTGCACCGACCACGATACCGGCCAGCGCGCCGTTACGGGTCATGCCTTTCCACAGCACCGAAATCAGCACCACCGGGCCGAAGGCGGCACCGAAGCCTGCCCAGGCATATGCCACAAGGCCGAGCACGCGGTTTTCAGGGTTGGCAGCCATGGCGATGGCAATCAGCGCCACGGCCAGCACCATCAGGCGGCCGACCCACACCAGCTCTAGCTGCGAAGCGTTCTTGCGCAGGAAAGCCTTGTAGAAGTCTTCGGTCAAGGCACTGGAGCACACCAGCAACTGGCAGCTCAGGGTACTCATGACCGCAGCCAGGATGGCCGACAGCAGCACGCCCGCAACCCATGGGTTGAACAGGATCTTGGCCAGTTCGATGAACACACGCTCGTGGTTCTCGGTAACCGGGCCGGCCAGGTCAGGGTTGGCCGAGAAGTAGGCGATGCCGAAGAAGCCCACCGCGCAGGTACCGGCCAGGCACAGGATCATCCAGGTCATGGAGATACGGCGCGCCTTGGCGATCGACTTCACCGAATCGGCTGCCATGAAGCGCGCCAGGATGTGCGGCTGGCCGAAGTAGCCCAGGCCCCAGCCCATCAGCGAGATGATGCCGATGAAAGTAGCGCCCTTGAGCATGTCGAAGTTGGCTGGGTTAACCGCTTCGATGGCAGCGAAGGTGGTGTCGAAGCCGCCCGTGGAGATCAGCACGATCACCGGGGTCAGGATCAGCGCGAAGATCATCAGCGAAGCCTGCACCGTATCGGTCCAGCTCACCGCAAGGAAACCACCGATGAAGGTGTAGGCGATGGTCGCTGCTGCACCTGCCCACAGGGCGGTCTCGTACGACATGCCGAAGGTGCTCTCGAACAAGCGGGCGCCGGCAACGATGCCGGAAGCGCAATAGATGGTGAAGAACACCAGGATGACGATCGCGGAAATGATACGCAGCAGGCCGCTGTTGTCGTCGAAGCGGCTGGAGAAGTAGTCCGGCAGGGTCAGTGCGTCACCGTTGTGCTCGGTTTGCACACGCAGGCGCCCGGCAACGAACAGCCAGTTCAGGTAGGCACCGACGGTAAGACCGATGGCGATCCAGGCTTCGGAAAGACCAGAGAAATAGATGGCGCCCGGCAGGCCCATCAGCAACCAGCCACTCATGTCGGAGGCGCCGGCAGACAGCGCGGTAACCACGCTACCCAGGCTGCGACCGCCCAGAATGTAATCGGAAAGGTTCTTGGTGGAGCGATAGGCGGCGAAGCCGATCAGCACCATTACCGCGATGTAGATCACGAAGGTGATCGTTAGTGGATTGCCCATGCGTGTGCCCTGGCGTTTGTTTTTATGTCATGCACAACCGCGGCATGGCGGTTGCACCCAGGCGGCGAATGCTATGCAACAACCCAAAGCAGGTGCAACCATTTTTCATGTCCAAGTTGCACCTCTTGGCGCAATTTTTGTAAAAGCCGCTTTTTTGCTCCCTTTTGGAGCAACACGCCCAGTTTTCAGAACAAAACGCACCGAAAACATCCTTTTCCGATATACGGAAATGTCTGTCAGACGAGTTGCACCATCTACACGAAATTTTCAGGTTGCACCTGGTTGCACCCGAATTGTCCTACAGCTAATCTTGGCGCCAGCTTAGGCCACAACCGTGGCAATAACGAGGATAAGAAATGGCGACTACCACCCTTGGGGTCAAGCTCGACGACCCTACCCGTGAGCGACTCAAAGCAGCTGCGCAGTCGATTGACCGCACGCCGCACTGGTTGATCAAGCAAGCGATCTTCAATTACCTGGAGAAGCTCGAGGGTGGTGCCACCCTGACCGAACTCAACGGTCATGTCAGCAACCTGGCCGACGACGCTGGCGAGGTGCAAGCCGATCACAGCCACCAGTGCTTCCTCGAGTTCGCCGAGAGCATCCTGCCGCAGTCGGTACTGCGCTCGGCGATCACCGCCGCCTACCGCCGCCCCGAGCAGGAAGTGGTGCCTATGCTGCTGGAGCAGGCCCGCCTGAGCGCGCCGCTGGCCGAAGCCACCAACAAGCTGGCGGCCGGCATCGCCGAAAAGCTGCGCAACCAGAAGAGCGCTGGCGGCCGCGCCGGCATCGTCCAGGGCCTGCTGCAGGAGTTTTCGCTGTCGTCGCAGGAAGGCGTGGCGCTGATGTGCCTGGCCGAAGCCCTGCTGCGCATCCCCGACAAGGGTACCCGCGATGCGCTGATCCGCGACAAAATCAGCACCGGCAACTGGCAGCCGCACCTGGGCAACAGCCCGTCGCTGTTCGTCAACGCCGCCACTTGGGGCCTGCTGCTGACCGGCAAGCTGGTCAGCACCCACAACGAATCCGGCCTGACCTCCTCGCTGACCCGCATCATTGGCAAGAGCGGCGAACCGATGATCCGCAAGGGCGTCGACATGGCCATGCGCCTGATGGGCGAGCAGTTCGTCACCGGTGAGACCATTGCCGAAGCCCTGGCCAACGCCAGCCGTTTCGAAGCCAAGGGTTTCCGCTATTCCTACGACATGCTCGGCGAAGCCGCACTGACCGAGCACGACGCGCAAAAGTACCTGGCGTCCTACGAGCAGGCCATCCACTCGATTGGCAAGGCTTCCCATGGCCGTGGCATCTATGAAGGCCCGGGCATCTCGATCAAGCTGTCGGCGCTGCACCCGCGCTACAGCCGCGCCCAGTACGAACGCGTGATGGAAGAGCTGTACCCGCGCCTGTTGTCACTGACCTTGCTGGCCAAGCAGTACGACATCGGCCTGAACATCGACGCCGAAGAAGCCGACCGCCTGGAGCTGTCGCTCGACCTGCTCGAGCGCCTGTGCTTCGAACCGTCGCTGGCGGGCTGGAACGGCATCGGCTTTGTCATCCAGGCCTACCAGAAGCGCTGCCCGTACGTGATCGACTACGTCATCGACCTGGCCAAGCGCAGCCGTCACCGCTTGATGATCCGCCTGGTGAAAGGCGCCTACTGGGACAGCGAGATCAAGCGCGCCCAGGTCGAAGGCCTGGAAGGCTACCCCGTCTACACCCGCAAGGTGTACACCGACGTGTCCTACGTGGCCTGCGCCCGCAAGCTGCTGGCCGTGCCGGAAGCCATCTACCCGCAGTTCGCCACCCACAATGCCCACACCCTGTCGGCTATCTACCACATTGCCGGGCAGAACTATTACCCCGGCCAGTACGAGTTCCAGTGCCTGCACGGCATGGGCGAGCCGTTGTACGAGCAAGTGGTCGGCAAGATTGCCGATGGCAAGCTGAACCGCCCGTGCCGCGTCTATGCGCCGGTCGGCACCCACGAAACACTGCTGGCCTACCTGGTCCGCCGCCTGCTGGAAAACGGCGCCAACACCTCGTTCGTCAACCGCATCGCCGACCACTCGATCTCCATTCAGGAGCTGGTTGCCGATCCGGTCGCAAGCATCGAGCGCATGGGCACCCAGGAAGGCAGCATCGGTCTGCCGCACCCACGCATCCCACTGCCGCGTGACCTTTATGGCACTGAGCGGGCCAACTCGGCCGGTATCGACATGGCCAACGAACACCGCCTGGCATCGCTGTCGTGCGCCATGCTGGCCACTGCACACAACGACTGGAAGGCCGTTCCGCTGCTGGCTTGCGCCGCCAGTGAGACCACTGCCGTACCCGTGTTGAACCCGGCGGACCATCGCGATGTGGTCGGCCATGTGCAGGAAGCCACCGTCGCCGACGTCGACAATGCCATCCAGTGCGCAATCAACGCAGCACCGATCTGGCAGGCTACCCCGCCGGCGGAGCGCGCTGCGATTCTGGAGCGCACCGCCGACCTGATGGAGGCCGAGATCCAACCGCTGATGGGCCTGCTGATCCGCGAAGCCGGTAAAACCTTCGCCAACGCCATCGCCGAAGTACGCGAAGCCGTGGACTTCCTGCGTTACTACGCAGTGCAGGCACGCAGCGACTTCAGCAACGACGCCCACCGCCCGCTGGGCCCGGTGGTGTGTATCAGCCCGTGGAACTTCCCGCTGGCAATCTTCACCGGCCAGGTGGCCGCAGCCCTGGCCGCGGGCAACCCGGTGCTGGCCAAGCCTGCTGAACAAACTCCGCTGATCGCTGCGCAGGCCGTACGCCTGCTGCTGGAAGCCGGCATTCCGGAAGGCGTATTGCAGCTGCTGCCAGGCCGTGGTGAAACCGTCGGTGCCGGCCTGGTGGGTGACGAGCGCGTCAAAGGCGTGATGTTCACCGGTTCCACCGAAGTGGCCCGCCTGCTGCAACGCAACGTCGCCGGCCGCCTGGACAACCAGGGCCGTCCGATTCCGCTGATCGCCGAAACCGGCGGCCAGAACGCAATGATCGTCGACTCCTCGGCACTGACCGAGCAGGTCGTGATCGACGTGGTGTCGTCGGCCTTCGACAGTGCCGGCCAGCGTTGCTCGGCACTGCGCGTGCTGTGCCTGCAGGAAGACTCCGCCGACCGCGTGATCGAAATGCTCAAGGGCGCCATGGCCGAAAGCCGCCTGGGTTGCCCGGACCGCCTGGCCGTGGACATTGGCCCGGTGATCGACGCCGAAGCCAAGGCCGGTATCGAGAAGCACATCCAGGGCATGCGCGAGAAAGGCCGCTCGGTCTACCAAGTCGCCATTGCCGATGCTGCCGAGATCAAGCGTGGCACCTTCGTCATGCCGACCCTGATCGAGCTGGACAGTTTCGACGAACTGAAGCGCGAGATCTTCGGCCCGGTGCTGCACGTGGTGCGCTACAACCGCCGCGACCTGGACCAGTTGATCGAGCAGATCAACAACTCCGGCTACGGCCTCACCCTCGGCGTGCACACCCGTATCGACGAGACCATCGCCAAGGTGGTGGAAACCGCCAACGCCGGCAACATGTACGTCAACCGCAACATTGTGGGTGCAGTGGTGGGCGTGCAGCCGTTCGGCGGTGAAGGCCTTTCCGGCACCGGCCCGAAAGCCGGCGGCCCGCTGTACCTGTACCGCCTGCTGTCGACCCGCCCGGCCGACGCCATTGGCCGCCACTTCCAGCAGCAGGACGGCGAAGGCAAGCCGGACCGTACCCTGCACGAGCAACTGGTCAAGCCGCTTCACGGCCTGAAGGCCTGGGCCGCGAGCAACCAGATGGCCGACCTCGCTGCGCTGTGCGACCAGTTCGCCAGCCAGTCGCAGAGCGGCATTGCCCGGCTGCTGCCAGGCCCGACCGGCGAGCGCAACAGCTACACCATTCTGCCGCGCGAGCATGTGCTGTGCCTGGCCGACAACGAGGCTGATCTGCTGGCGCAGTTGGCCGCAGTACTGGCCGTCGGCAGCTCGGCGGTGTGGGCAGACGGCGAACCGGGCAAGGCCCTGCGCGCCCGCCTGCCGCGTGAGCTGCAGGCCAAGGTGAAGCTGGTGGCGGACTGGAACAAGGACGAAGTGGCGTTCGACGCCGTGATCCACCATGGCGACTCGGACCAGCTGCGCAGCGTGTGCCAGCAGGTGGCCAAGCGTTCCGGTGCGATCGTGGGTGTGCACGGGCTGTCCAGCGGTGATCACCAGATTGCGCTGGAGCGGTTGGTGATTGAGCGGGCGGTGAGTGTGAACACTGCAGCGGCGGGTGGTAACGCCAGCCTCATGACCATTGGCTGAGGCTGAGGGTTGTTGAAAGGAAAGGGAGAGCTTTGGCTCTCCCTTTTTTATGGGTGCTTGGGTTGGGATTGGGTTTGGGCTGAGAGGTGTTCGGCACAACATTATCGGCGCCTGTGAGACCGAGCGCCGCCCGCGCGGCGCATCGCGAGCTGCGCTCGCTCCTACGCTCGTTTCGGGCCAATTATGCCTGTGGGATTTGCGCGCGAACGCCTTGGCGCATGGCGCAATATCGCGTCGTATGAACAAGGCGGTCGCGCGCGCCTGTCACAGGCCTGACTGGCCCGAAACAAGCGTAGGAGCGAGCGCAGCTCGCTATGCGCCGCGCGGGCGGCGCTCGGTCTCACAGGCGCACCAAAAATCAAGGCAAGCACCTGTATGCCCCACCCTTTCTAAAACCATATCACCCGCTCCTACGGGCCAATTATGCCTGTGGGATTTGCGCGCGCGCCTTGGCGCATGGCGCGATATCGCGTCGTATGAACAAGGCGGTCGCGCGCGCCTGTCACAGGCGTGACTGGCCCGAAACAAGCGTAGGAGCGAGCGCAGCTCGCGATGCGCCGCGCGGGCGGCGCTCGGTCTCACAGGCGCACCAAAAATCAAGGCAAGCACCTGTAT
>NZ_SSOE01000028.1:0-248477 GCF_029871175.1 Pseudomonas sp. BN607 | reverse complement strand
CCCGCCTCAGGACCGCCACCATGCCCGAGACCCTGCTCAGCCCCCGCAACCTGGCCTTCGAGCTCTACGAAGTGCTTAACGCCGAAGCCCTCACCCAACGCCCGCGCTTCGCCGAACACAGTCGGGAAACCTTCGACGCGGCACTGTCTACCGCCCGCACCATCGCCGAAAAGTTTTTCGCCCCGCACAACCGCAAGGCCGACGAGAACGAGCCGCGCTACGTGAACGGCCGCGCCGAACTGATCCCCGAAATGAAGCCCGCCGTCGACGCCTTCCTCGAAGCCGGCTTCCTGAACGCCAACCGGGACTTCGAGGTCGGCGGCATGCAGCTGCCCAGCCTGGTCTCGCAAGCCTGCTTCGCGCACTTCCAGGCAGCCAACGCCGGCACCACGGCCTACCCGTTCCTGACCATGGGCGCCGCCAACCTGATCGAGAGTTTCGGCACACAGGAACAGAAACGCCTGTTCCTACAGCCAATGATCGATGGCCGCTACTTTGGCACAATGGCCCTGACCGAGCCCCACGCTGGCTCGTCGCTGGCCGACATCCGCACCCGCGCCGAACCTGCAGCGGACGGCAGTTACCGACTCAAGGGCAACAAGATTTTCATCTCAGGCGGCGATCACGAGCTGTCGGAAAATATCGTGCACATGGTCTTGGCCAAGCTGCCCGACGCACCGCCCGGCGTTAAAGGCATCTCGCTGTTCATCGTGCCCAAGTACCACGTCAACCCGGACGGCAGCCGTGGCCCGCGCAACGATGTGCTGCTGGCCGGGCTGTTCCACAAAATGGGCTGGCGCGGCACTACCTCCACAGCCCTGAACTTCGGCGACAACGGCCAGTGCGTCGGGTACCTGGTCGGCCAGCCGCACCAAGGCCTGGCCTGCATGTTCCAGATGATGAACGAAGCACGTATCGGCGTTGGCATGGGCGCGGTCATGCTCGGTTACGCCGGCTACCTGTATTCGCTGGAGTACGCCCGCCAGCGACCGCAAGGGCGGCTGCCGGACAGCAAAGACCCGCTCAGCCCGGCAGTACCGATCATCGCGCACACCGATGTGAAACGAATGCTGCTGGCACAAAAGGCTTATGTAGAAGGCGCCTTCGACCTGGGCCTGTACGCAGCGCGCCTGTTCGACGATACCCAGACCGCCGACAACGAAACGTCGCGCAACCAAGCGCAGGCGCTGCTCGACCTGCTGACCCCGGTCGTCAAATCCTGGCCTTCGACGTTCTGCCTCAAGGCCAATGAACTGGCAATCCAGATTCTCGGTGGTCACGGCTACACCCGCGAATACCCGGTAGAGCAGTACTACCGGGACAACCGCCTGAACCCGATCCACGAGGGTACCGAAGGCATCCAGTCGCTCGACTTGCTCGGTCGTAAACTGGCCCAGAACCAAGGTGCCGGGCTCAAGCAACTGATCCGCCTGATCGCCACAACCGGCGAGCGTGCAAGCCACCACCCTGAACTCGACCCACTGCGCCAGCCGCTGGAGCAACTGGTCAACCGCCTGCAAGGCGTTACCCTGACCCTGCTCGGCGACCTGGCCCAAGGCAAAGTCTCCGGCGCCCTGGCCAATTCGGCTCTGTACCTCAAGGCCTTCGGCCACTGTGTAATCGGCTGGCGTTGGCTGGAACAGGCGGTTCACGCCGAACTAGGGCTGCTCAAGGGCATCGCTGCTGATCGCGACTTCTACCTCGGCAAGCTGCAAGCCGCACGTTATTTCCTGACCTGGGAAGTACCAGGCTGCCATAATGACCTGGCATTGCTAGAGGCGCGCGACGATACCTGCATAGGCATGCAAGACGAATGGTTTTAAGGGATAGCCTCCGTGTGAGCGGAGGTCTCCGGGTGCACGACCCCAGTCCTCGCAGCCGGCTGCTATACCTAACTTCCCCAACGTTCGTCTTCATCACCCGAAATATGGAATTAGCCCGCAGACTTCAACCCATACCTGCAACGGGCACTGCCCTGTCTTTGAAAAACCACAGACTCCAGACTTTCGCAAGCTCAGAAGCAACCATGAGAAGAACAAACGCAACCGAACCCGCAGAAAAATGAAAGCCCATATAAGTGAACAGCACTGAAGCAGAGGGAACAAAGAACAGCAGCCTGAATGGCAACTGTAACCAAACCAGTCGCCAGCCCCATCTACTTTGACGAAAAAGCAATATACAACTTACAAAAAAAGATAACTGCAACATCCAACCCAGCACTATAAATACAGCCGCATAGCTGCCATGATCTTCGATCATATTCAATGCGCTAATCGCATCCGCGTAGAAAGGAAGCTTACCCTCCCACAAACTCCTCAGCATGTAACTCATAAGAAAAAGAGCGTCTAGCCCGCCCCACCCCCACCAAACGTACTTGCTTGCTGCCAACGGATTCATTTACTTCCTCCGTTCGAAAATCACATTAGGGGTTGCCGGAATCCAATGCCAGGACTGACCTGTTACCGCCCAGTGGTCGGCTGACTCCACGTACTTTTGAACAGTCTTCTTAGAGTCGCCGTATCGATGGATCGCCGAACCTGATTCAAAATGCTTCTCGTCAACGCTCAACCTAACCCATTCATGCGTGAGCGTTCGACTTGTATTTGCCCAATCCTTACCCTCTGAGAAGATGACACTCCCTTCATTGGCAATCGTGCCGCTCCTGTTTGCCAGGATCGTAAAGGCATTCCTTAGCGCATCATGGTCAATATCTTTCAACACCCACTTTCCAGGCCCTGCACCTACTACTTGCTGCAACACAAACACATCAACCTGTGAAGACTCGCTCTTTACTTCCCCCTCAATGCGGCCGTCTCCACGAGCGGGCAGGACAGGCCACAAAGCAGCCTCTGGTGTGAACGGACTAAACGGTCTAGAACAAGCCAGCAACCAGTCGCCGTCTCTCACTTTTTTCAAAATAGCACGCCTAGGGTATTCACGACGGCACTCTCCACTCGACGAACCACATTCGTGGATCAAGTCATGCAACCCTGGCAAGTCGTAAGGCCTAGACAACGCGCTGTCTACCTCAGCAACAGCAAAGAAAGGGTTTTCAAAACCGTACCAAGAATAATGTTTCGCGCGCTGACGGGGGATAAGACGCTTCATGTGGACACCAGTCGATTAAAAAAACCATCAGGCTCCACACCTACACAAAAAATCTGCCAACCATTTCCTAATGGTCTGTAGGATTTTTCTTTATTCTATAGGGTGAAGGGGCGCAAGCCTCCTCGGCAAGCTGCAAGCCGCGCGTTATTTCCTGACCTGGGAAGTACCGGGCTGCCATAATGACCTGGCATTGCTAGAGGCGCGCGACGACACTTGCCTCACCATGCAGGACGAGTGGTTCTAAGGGGGAGCCACCGTGTACACGGAGGCTTCCGCATGTTCGATTCCAGCGCCCTGCTGCGCCAGCGCTTCGCCGCGCTGCGCAGTACGGCCGAGTTGTTTTCCCTGCGCCATGTGAAACAGTCGCACCAGGCGCTGTCGGTTCGCCGCAATGTCGCCGAACCGCCCTGCTTCAGCCAGGACGAAGGCGCCATGCTCACCGTGCGGATCAATGGCGTGGAGGCCTACGCGGCCACCGCAGACCTGTCCCAGGCTGGATTGCAGCGCGCCCTGGAGCAAGCCGAGACGCTGGCCCGGCAGATCGCCCGGCACAGCCTGTTGGACCTGCGCGAACAAACCGTGCCCAGCGCACGCCACGACCATGTTTCGCCCAACTTCGACCAACCCGTACCCAGCCTCGCCGACTGCCTTGGCCTGCTCGCCGCCGAATCGGCCAGCGTGCCCAAGGACAGCCGCCTGGTGGACTGGCAGGCCAGCCTGGGGCTGAGCCTGGTCGAGCAAACCTACCTCAACTCGGCCGGCGCCGAACTGCGCCATGCCCAACGCTTTCTGTTCCCAGGCCTTGGCGTAACGGCCAGCGATGGCCAAGACAGCCAGAGCCGCAGCCTGGGCCGTGACAACTTCGGCCAGCAGGGTGGTTTCGAGATCATCGAGCGCTGTGGCCTGGTCGGCGCGGCCACCCGGGTAGCCGACGAGGCGCTGCAGTTGCTGCTGGCACCGAACACCCCCAGTGGCCCACGCGACCTGCTGTTGATGCCCGACCAGATGATGCTGCAGATCCACGAATCCATCGGTCACCCACTTGAGATGGACCGCATTCTCGGTGATGAACGCAACTACGCTGGCACCAGCTTCGTCCAGGCCAGCGACTTTGGCCACCTGCAGTACGGCTCCAGCCTGCTCAACGTGACCTTCGACCCAACCATCGGCGAAGAGCTGGCCAGCTACAGCTTCGATGACGACGGGAGTGCAGCCAGCAAGCAGTTCCTGATTCGCGACGGCCTGCTGCTGCGCCCGCTGGGCGGGGCGCTGTCGCAGTTCCGCTCCGGCCTGGACGGCGTGGCCAACAGCCGCGCCTGCGGCTGGAACCGGGCACCGATCGACCGCATGGCCAACCTCAACATCGAGCCGGGCGACCAGTCTCTCGAGCAACTGATCGGAGGCATCGAGCACGGCATCCTGATGCGTACCAATCGTTCCTGGTCCATCGACGATGCGCGCAACAAGTTCCAGTTCGGCTGCGAATGGGGCCAGTTGATCGAGAACGGCCAGCTCAAGGGCATCGTCAAGAACCCAAACTACCGTGGTATCTCCGCGCAGTTCTGGCGCAACCTCTCGGCGGTCGGCGACCGCAGTACCTTCCAGGTGCTGGGCACGCCCAACTGTGGCAAGGGCGAACCCAATCAGGTGGTACGGGTCGGCCACGCCTCGCCGGCCTGTGTGTTCCGCCAGATTGACGTATTCGGAGGAGATGCATGATGAAACAGGCTTTCGAAACCCTGGTCGGGGATGTGCGCGCCGCCCTGCAAGCGGGCGAGCAGTTCACCCTGGGCTACAGTGCCGAGCAGTCGCAATTCGTGCGTTTCAACCACGCCAAGGTGCGCCAGGCCGGCGAAGTGAGCCAGGCCAGCGTGCAGTTGCGCCTGATCCACGATGGCCGCCAGGCCGAACAGCAAGTGACCTTGAGTGGCGATGCGCAGCTGGATCGCCAACGCCTGGCGGATGCCCTGAAGCAGCTGCGCCAGACACTGCCGCTACTCGCCGTCGACCCTTACCTGCGCCTGGACGAGAGCGCCTGGCACAGCTACAGCCAGCAGACGCAGCCGCTGCCAGACCTGAACGAAGTGCTGGCACTGCTGGAGCGTGAAGCCGGTGACCTGGACCTGGTCGGTATCTACGCCGCTGGCCCGATCTGCCGGGGCTTCGCCAGCTCGTTCGGCGCTTTCGGCTGGCACCAGGCCAACAGCTTCAACTTTGACTGGAGCCTGTTCCACGAAAACGGCCAGGCGGTGAAGGCCAACTATGCCGGCCAGCTGTGGAGCGCCGACGACTTCACCGAGCGCCTGCGCCAGGCACGTGAACAGCTAGGCTTCCTCGGTCGCCCGGCTGTCACCCTCAAACCCGGCAGCTACCGCGCCTACCTGGCGCCTGCGGCCATGGACGAAATCGCCGGCATGCTGTGCTGGGGCGGTTTTTCCGCACAGGCCCTCGCAACCGGCAACAGCGCCTTGCAGCGCCTGTATAACGGCGATGCACGGTTAAGCCCTCTGGTAAGTTTCACCGAGCAGGTCAGCGGCTCGCTTAGCCCGGCGTTTTCCGATGAAGGCTCGCCGCGCCTGGATGTGCCATTGATTCAGCAAGGAGAGGCGTTGCAACGGCTGATCAGTGCGCGCAGTGCGGTCGAATTCGGGCTGCTGGCCAATGGCGCCGACAGCTACGAGTCGCCTTGCGCGCTCAGCCTGGCGCCGGGTAGTTTGCCCACCGAGCAGATCCTGCAGCGGCTTGGCACCGGGCTGTACATCAGCAACTTGTGGTACCTGAACTACTCGGACCTGCCGGCAGCACGCATGACCGGGCTTACCCGCTTTGCTACCTTCTGGGTGGAGAACGGGCTGATCCAGGGGCCGGTGAGCACCATGCGCTTCGATGACAGCCTGTACAGCTTGCTGGGTAGCCAGCTGGAGGACCTGACCCAGGAGCGCGAGATGATTTTGTCGACCAGTACTTATGGACAGCGCAGTACCGGGTCGAGCCATCTGCCGGGGGCATTGGTCAAAGGCCTGACCCTGACATTGTGATTGGCATTACCGGCCCTTTCGCGGGGCAAGCCCGCGCCCACAGAGATGTCACCCCATCAGGGGGCAGTAGCGATCCTGTGGGAGCGGGCTTGCCCCGCGAAGAGGCTGGCACAGACAAAAGAGGACGTCATGCCTGATCGTGCACCGCTGGACCCCGTCACCGCCCGCTGGATCCCCTGGGTGGTGGCCATCGCTTTCTTCATGCAATCCCTGGATGGCACCATCCTCAACACGGCGCTGCCAGCCATGGCCCGTTCGCTGGCCGAAGACCCGCTGCGCATGCAGGGCGTGATCATTGCCTACATGCTCACCGTGGCCCTGCTGATCCCCGCCTCAGGCTGGATCGCCGACCGTTTTGGCACCAAGCGCATCTTCTTCAGCGCCATCCTGTTGTTCAGCTTCGGCTCGCTGCTGTGCGCCGCCGCCAACAGCCTCGGTTTCCTGATTTTTGCCCGCGTGGTGCAGGGCCTGGGCGGCGCGCTGATGCTGCCGGTCGGGCGACTGGTGGTGCTGCGCGCCTACCCACGCACCGAACTGGTGCGCATCATGAGTTTCATCACCATCCCCGGCCTGCTGGGGCCGCTGCTGGGGCCGACGGTTGGCGGCTGGCTGGTGGAAATTCTCAGCTGGCACTGGATCTTCCTGCTCAACCTGCCCGTCGGCCTGATCGGCTGCTACGCCGTGTGGAAGTTCATCCCCGACCTGCGCGGCGCCGAACGTACCCGTTTCGATACCCCAGGCTTCCTGCTGTTTGGCGCCGCGATGGTGCTGATCACCATTGCCATGGAGGGCCTGGGCGAGCTGCACCTGCCGCACCTGCGGGTGATGTTGCTGCTGTTCGCCGGCATGGCGTGCCTGGCCGCCTACTGGCTGCGCGCCGGACGCGACCCGGAACCGCTGTTCTCGCCCAGTCTGTTCCGTGTGCGTACCTTTGCCATCGGCATCCTCGGCAACCTGTTCTCGCGCCTGGGCAGTGGCGCGCTGCCGTTCCTGGTACCGTTACTGCTGCAGGTAGCGTTGGGTTACTCGCCGGCCGAGGCCGGCATGAGCATGATCCCGCTGGCCGCGGCGGCGATGGTGGCCAAGTCCATCGCCCGGCCGCTGATCGAACGCTTTGGCTACCGTATCATCCTCACCAGCAATACCTTGCTGCTGGGCCTGCTCCTGGCCAGCCTCGGCCTGGTTGACGAGCAGACGCCCTATGCCGTGCTGCTGGTGCAGCTGGGCCTGCTGGGTGCGGTCAACTCGATGCAGTTCACGGCGATGAACACGGTCACTTTGATCGACCTCGACGACGCCAGCGCCAGCAGTGGCAACAGCCTGCTGTCGGTGGTCGCGCAGCTGTCGCTGAGCCTGGGCGTGGCCTGTGCCGGGGCCCTGCTCGGCGGTTTCACCGCCGCCGGCAGCGCCGAGGGCGTAGAGTCCACGCTGGGAGCGTTCCAGCTGACCTTCGTTACCATCGGCATCATGGCCATGCTGGCAGCGGCGATCTTCCTGCAGCTGGCACCGACGGACGGAAGGCGTGCCCGTCGTCCGGAACAACACATGGAGTCTTAGGGCGAATGGCCACGAGGCTGGTAGACTATGCGGCATTTTTCGCTTCGCACCGCAGGCCCGCCTCGTGACCACCGAATCCACCGCCTTTGCCACCTTGCCGCTGTCCACTGCCATGCTGGCCAACCTGGACGCCCTCGGCTATGCCTCGATGACGCCGATCCAGGCGCAGAGCCTGCCGGTCATCCTCAAGGGCCAGGACCTGATTGCCCAGGCCAAGACCGGCAGCGGCAAGACCGCCGCCTTCGGCATCGGCCTGCTCAACCCGATCAACCCACGCTACTTCGGCTGCCAGGCGCTGGTACTGTGCCCTACCCGCGAACTGGCCGACCAGGTTGCCAAGGAGCTGCGCCGCCTGGCTCGCGCCGAGGACAACATCAAGATCCTGACCCTGTGCGGTGGTGTTTCGCTGGGCCCACAGATCGCTTCGCTGGAGCATGGTGCGCACATCATCGTCGGCACCCCAGGGCGCATCCAGCAGCACCTGGACAAGGGCACACTGGTGCTCGACGGCCTGAACACCCTGGTGCTCGACGAAGCCGACCGCATGCTCGACATGGGCTTCTTCGACGCCATCGCCAGCATCATCGGCAAGACCCCGTCGCGACGCCAGACCCTGCTGTTCTCGGCCACCTACCCGGCCAGCATCAAGCAACTGGCCAGCGACTTCATGCGCAACCCGCAGCAGGTCAAGGTCGAGAGCCTGCACACCGACAACCAGATCGAGCAGCGCTTCATCGAGATCGATCCGCAGCAGCGCCTGGAAGCCGTTACCCGGGTGCTGGGCCACTATCGCCCGCAGTCGTGCGTAGCCTTCTGCTTCACCAAGCAGCAGTGCGAGGACGTGGTAGCCCACCTGACCGCCAAGGGCATCGTCGCCCAGGCGCTGCACGGCGACCTGGAGCAACGCGACCGTGACCAGGTGCTGACCATGTTCGCCAACCGCAGCAGCTCGGTACTGGTGGCCACCGATGTGGCCGCGCGCGGCCTGGATATCGATGGCCTGGACATGGTCATCAACGTCGAGCTGGCACGTGATGCGGAAATCCACGTACACCGCGTGGGCCGTACCGGGCGTGCCGGTGAGAAAGGCGTTGCGGTCAGCCTGGTGGCACCGGCCGAAGGCCATCGTGCCCAGGCTATCGAAGCGCTGCAGAAAAGCCCGCTGCGCTGGGACCAGTTGGACAGCCTGAAGAACAAGGGCGGTGAACCGCTGCTGCCAGTGATGACCACGCTGTGCATTGCCGCTGGCCGCAAGGACAAACTGCGCCCTGGCGATATTCTGGGTGCGCTGACCGGTGACGCCGGCATTCCGGGCAAGCAGGTGGGCAAGATCGCCATCTTCGACTTCCAGGCGTTCGTTGCCGTGGAGCGCGCGCTGGCCAAGCAGGCCATGCAGCGGCTGAACAACGGCAAGATCAAGGGCCGCGCCCTGAAAGTCCGCATTATCTAAAGTCCGGCAAAGTCCTGTGGGGGCGGGTTTACCCGCTCACACAGGGTTCAGCATTTCAAATCTGAAGGTTCATACCGTGCACTCCACCGACGTGATCATCCTCGGCGCCGGCGCCGCCGGCCTGATGTGCGCCCAGCTCAGCGCCCGTCGCGGCCGCCGGGTACTGCTGCTCGACCACGCCAACAAGCCAGGCAAGAAGATCCTCATGTCCGGCGGCGGTCGCTGCAACTTCACCAACA
This sequence comes from Pseudomonas sp. BN607, assembly GCF_029871175.1. Classification (NCBI taxonomy): domain Bacteria; kingdom Pseudomonadati; phylum Pseudomonadota; class Gammaproteobacteria; order Pseudomonadales; family Pseudomonadaceae; genus Pseudomonas; species Pseudomonas sp. BN607. The sequence goes on along the minus strand of NZ_SSOE01000028.1, from coordinate 239,085 downwards.
TGTACACCGAGCCGGCCAATTTCCTCTCGCACAACGCGCACTTCTGCAAGTCGGCGCTGGCCCGCTACACCCAATGGGACTTCATCGAACTGGTGTGCAAGCACGGCGTGGCCTACCACGAGAAGAAGCTCGGCCAGCTGTTCTGTGACAACAAGGCCAGCGACATCCTCGACATGCTGCTGGCCGAATGCGATGAGGCCGGTGCCGAAATCCGCATGCACACCAGCATCGAACACATTGAAAAAACCGAGCACGGCTACCTGCTGCAGACCAGCGGCGGCCAGTTCGCCTGCCAGTCGCTGGTGATCGCCACCGGCGGCCTGTCGATCCCCACCCTTGGCGCCACCGGCTTCGGCTACCAGGTGGCCCGCCAGTTCGGCCATACCCTGCTGCCAACCCGTGCAGGGCTGGTGCCGTTCACCATCACCGAGCCTCAGCTGAAGGCACTCTGCACCGAGTTGTCCGGCACCTCGCTGGACTGCACCGCCAGCTGCAACGGCACCAGCTTCCGCGAGAACCTGCTGTTCACCCACCGCGGCCTGAGCGGCCCGGCGATCCTGCAAATCTCGTCGTTCTGGGAAGCCGGTGACACGGTCGAGATCAACCTGCTGCCCGACCGGGATGCGCTGACCTGGCTGCAACAGATGCAAGCCGAGCGCGCCAACGCCGAACTGAAGACCGTGCTGGGCGAGGTGTTCACGCGCAAACTGGCCAACTTGCTGGCCGAGCAGTGGTTCGAGTCCAAGCCAATGAAGCAGTACACCCCGGCGGAACTGGCACACATCGCCGAAAAGCTCGCGAACTGGCAAGTAGTACCGGCCGGCACCGAAGGCTACCGCACCGCCGAAGTGACCTTGGGCGGCGTGGATACCCGCGAAGTGTCCTCCAAGACCATGGAATCGCTGAAAAGCCCCGGGCTGTACTTCATCGGTGAAGTGCTGGATGTCACCGGCCACCTCGGCGGTTTCAACTTCCAGTGGGCCTGGGCATCGGCCAACGCCGCAGCGCAGTTCGTGTAGAGTAGAATCCATTCAGCAGCACGGAACGCTTCTTGCTGGCCCGTGCTGCATTGCATTCTTCGCTCACTGCCTAGCAGGCCATCATGTCATCGAGCTCGTTCCGTCAGTCACTGCGTCGCCTGTGGGGCCAAGACAAGTTCAGCTACAGCATCAGGGTTACCATCGCCCTCACCGGCAGCCTGGCCCTGTGCTGGTACCAGAACGAGATGGCCCTGCTGATCCCACTGTTCCTCGGCATCATCGCCAGCGCCCTGGCCGAAACCGACGACAGCTGGCAGGGCCGCCTCAGCGCCCTGGCCGTTACATTGGTGTGTTTCGCCATCGCTGCACTGGCGGTCGAGTTGCTGTTCCCCTACCCCTGGATATTCGCCGTCGCCCTGGCTTTGGCGGCGTTCGGCCTGACCATGCTCGGCGCCTTGGGCGAGCGCTATGGTGCGATTGCCTCAGCGACACTGATCACGGCGGTGTACACCATGATCGGCGTGGACCAGCGCGGTGGCCAGGTGACGGACTTCTGGCACGAGCCGCTGCTGCTGGTAGCAGGCGCGGCGTGGTACGGACTGCTTTCGGTACTTTGGCAGGCACTGTTTTCCAACCAGCCGGTGCAGCAAAGCCTGGCCAAGCTGTTTTACGAACTGGGCAGCTACCTCAAGCTCAAGGCCAGCCTGTTCGAACCGGTGCGCACTCTCGACGTCGAGGCCCGGCGCCTGGAACTGGCTCAGCAGAACGGCAAGGTGGTGGCAGCGCTGAACGCGGCCAAGGAAATCATTCTGCACCGGGTCGGCAACAGCCAGCCGAACTCAAAGGTCAGCCGCTACCTCAAGCTGTATTTCCTGGCCCAGGATATCCACGAGCGGGTCAGTGCCTCGCACTACCCCTACAACGCCCTGACCGAGGCATTTTTCCACAGCGACGTGATGTTCCGTTGCCAGCGCCTGCTGCGCAAGCAGGGTGCATCTTGCCAGGAACTGGCGCGCTCGATCCGTCTGCGCCAGCCGTTCGTGCTGGCCAGCGGTTATCCCGAGGCCCTTGAAGACCTCAACGCCTCGCTGGAACACCTGCGCATCCAGAGCAACCCGGCCTGGCGCAGCCTGTTGCGCTCACTGCGGGCGCTGGCCGCCAACCTGGAGACACTGGACCGCCTGCTGAGTGCCGCCAGTAACCCGGACAGCCTGGCCGATGCCAGCGACAGCAGCCTGCTCGACCGCTCGCCACGTTCGCTGAAGGACGTATGGACGCGCCTGCGGACTCAGCTCACACCGACCTCGCTGCTGTTCCGCCACGCCTTGCGCCTGCCACTGGCCCTGTCGATCGGCTACGGCATGGTGCACCTGATCCACCCCACGCAGGGTTACTGGATCATCCTCACCACGCTATTCGTCTGCCAGCCCAACTACGGTGCAACCCGGCGCAAGCTGGTGCAACGGATCTTCGGTACCGCAGTGGGCCTGACAGTCGGCTGGGCCTTGTTCGACCTGTTCCCCAATCCGGTCATCCAGTCGTTGTTCGCCGTGGTCGCCGGGGTGGTGTTCTTCGTCAACCGCACCACCCGCTACACCCTGGCCACGGCGGCAATCACCCTGATGGTCTTGTTCTGCTTCAACCAGATAGGCGATGGCTACGGCCTGTTCCTGCCGCGCCTGTTCGATACCCTGGTGGGCAGCCTGATCGCGATACTTGCGGTGTTCCTGTTCCTGCCAGACTGGCAGGGCCGGCGGCTGAACAAGGCCCTGGCCAATACCCTGGCCTGCGCCAGCGTATACCTGCGCCAGATCATGCAGCAATATGCCCACGGCAAGCGCGACGACCTGGCCTACCGCCTGGCCCGGCGCAACGCACATAACGCTGATGCTGCACTGTCCACTACCTTGGCCAACATGCTGATGGAACCGGGGCATTTCCGCAAAGAAGCGGACGTAGGCTTCCGCTTCCTGGTGCTTTCGCACACCTTGCTCAGCTACCTGTCGGGGCTGGGCGCGCACCGCGACACGGCGTTACCGGCTGAGGTGCAGGAGCAGTTGATCGAAGGTGCCGGGCAAAACATCGCCAGCAGCCTGGACGAGATTGCCAATGGCCTGGCGGCGCGGCTGCCGGTGGCGATTCACAGCGATGCCGAGGAGGCGCTGGCCAATGCGCTTGAACAGATGCCGGAAGAACTGGATGAGCATCAGCGGTTGGTGCAGACACAGTTGGCTTTGATTTGCCGGCAGTTGGGGCCGTTGCGGACCTTGGCGGCACACCTGATCAAAGAGGGTGCCCCGGCCTGAGTCATGTGTTGCCTGACCCGACCCTATCGCAGGCAGTAAAGGTTAGAAACCATGCTGGCGCAGCAGCCGCGCATAACTGCCGTCGGCTTTCATCGCCGCAATCGCCTGCTCGAAGCGCTCGACGATCTGCGCATGCTCAGGATGCTTCAGGCTGACCAGGATATGCAGGGTGTTCTCCCCCAGCGGCGGCTCCACCAGCATTACGCCATCACGCACCGCTTGCGGCTCCCGCTGCAGGTTGTAGCGGGCCACGTACTCGTCTTCCACCGCCAGGTTGACCCTCCCTGCCGCCAGCATGCGCACCGCCGAGGAAAAGTTGCGCACCGGCACCTTGTCAAGGCGGGTATCGCCATCGAATTCGGGTGAGTAGGCGTAATCCCGAACAACAGCGATGCTATAGGGGTACAGGTCAGACTGATGCTTGTAGCGGAACACTTCGCCCTTGCGCTGCAACAGGCGAATACGATTGGTCAGGTAGGCTTTGGAAAACTGCCCGAAACTGGCGCGCGCGTCGTTGTACCAAGCATTGATCAGCACGTCGTAGCGCCCTTCCCCCACCCCCAGCAACGCCCGCGCCCAAGGCGCCTCTTCATAGCCACTGCTGTAGCCGGCGCGCGCCAGCGCCGTGGTGACGATGCTGGTCGCCAGGCCGCCGCCCGGCATGCTGGCATCGGTAAACGGCGGCCAGTTGTCGGCCACCAGGCGTAGCTTGCCGTTACCCGGTGCGGGTGTCGCCAGCATCATTGCCAGCAAACCCAGAACACAAAGCAGTGGCCGCATGCTCACGTCCTTTTGCAGTAGAGGGCACACACTGCCAACGAGATTACACAAAGCCGTTGCCGAGGGCAGCGGCCAATAGTGTCATTTAGCCTCTATTTTGGCCGAAGCGCATGTGGCATGCGATTATCGAGGGCCCATTCAAGGAGTTCGCACCCATGTCCATCGACTGGCTCTGCAAGCATCACACCGACCTCGGCAAGGATCAGCTCTACGCCATTCTTCGGTTGCGCACTGAAGTGTTCGTGGTCGAGCAGCGTTGCGCCTACCAGGACGTCGATGGCCAGGACCTGAGCGGCGATACCCTGCACCTCATGGCCTGGCAGGAGGACAAGCTGGTGGCCTACCTGCGCCTGCTCGACCCGCAGTCACAGGGGGGGGACGTGGTGATCGGGCGGATGGTGACCTCGCCTGAAGCGCGTGGGCTGAAGCTGGGGCACCCGCTGCTGCTGAAGGGCTTGGAGGCGGCGGAGCATTGCTGGCCGGGGACGCCGGTGTACCTGTCGACGCTGGCGCACTTACAGGGGTTTTATGCCCAGCATGGGTTTGCCCCAGTGGGTGAGGAATACCTGGAGAACGATATGCTGCATATCGGGATGCGCAAGGGCTGAGCTCACCGGGGCCGCAGAACGGCCCGAGGATTTCAGGGGTAGCCCAGCACGTCGCGGATTTGCCGCAGGTGCCGGATGATCCACTGCTTGTCGATCGCGCCCCAGTCATGGATGCGGTAATGCCCAGCGTGGTTGCGGGCGCCTTCCTGCTGCTCGAACTCGCAGACAATGTCCAAATCAGCAAGTGCGGCGATGGTGTCCTGGGCGGTACGCCGCGGCATGCCGGTGGCTTCCATCAGGGCGGGCACACTGGTCGCGGTGTGGCTGTCGATCAGCCAGGCCACGTACAGCCGGCGGTAGAAGCTGCTCTTGGTCTTGCTCACTTCCATGCTGCATGTTCCTTAGAGATTGCCCGGCAGCTCCCGGTAGGTCAGGTAGACGCGCAGGTCGAATTCCAGTTGGTGGTAGTCCGGCTCCATGTGCTGGCAGAGCTGGTAGAACGCCTTGTTGTGATCGCGCTCGCGCAGGTGCGCAAGCTCATGTACCACGATCATGCGCAAGAACTGTGGCGCGGCCTCCTTGAACAGCGAGGCAATGCGGATTTCCTTCTTCGCCTTGAGTTTGCCACCCTGCACCCGGGAGACCGCCGTGTTCAGCCCCAAGGCCCGGTGCGTCAGGTCCAGCCGGCTGTCAAACAGCACCTTGTCCAGGCCAGGCGCACTGCGCAGGTATTGCTGGCGCAAATCCTGGGCATAACCGTACAACGCCTTGTCGCTTTGCACGTCATGGCGGTCGGGGTAACGGCGCTGCAGGTACTCACCCAGGCGGTCGCTGGCGATCATTTGCCGCACCTGCTCCTGCAGGTGCGGAGGGTAGGCTTGCAAGTAACGTAATACGGTCATGGCGCTGCTTTCGGCGTAACGAATGCCGATTCTAGCCAATCAGGACCCTGGCCAGGAGAAAATTGCCGGAAAGCCGCTGGCATCCGCTGCCGTCATCGGGTATGCCACCAGGAAGCCCTGCACATATTCACAACCATTGGCCCTCAGCCAGGCCGCCTGGACCGGGGTTTCCACACCTTCGGCAATCACTGTGATGCAGTAGTCGGCACAGAGCCCTATGACACTGCGCACCAGCGCGGTATCCACTGCCGAATCGGGCAGGCGCGCCACCAGGTGGCGGTCGAGCTTCAAGGTGTCGATCGGCAGGTCGCGCAGCATGCGCAACGAGCAGTCGCCCGCGCCGAAATCGTCCAGGGCTACCCGCACCCCCAGCTCGCGCAGGCGGTGTATCTGTTTCACGGCAGCATCGATGTTGTACATCAGCGAGGTTTCCGCCACTTCTACTTCAAGCTGCGAAGGCTCCAGCTGGTAGAGCTGGATAACCCGTTGCAGTTCGTCGACCAGGCCAGGCATGACGAACTGCGCGCGGCTCAGGCTGATACCCAGCACCAGGTCCGGCGGGAACCGGTCGTACCAGGCCTGGCGCTGAGCGGCACCTTGGCGATAAATCCAGCTGGCCAGGCGATTGATCAGCCGCGCCTCCTCCAGCAGCGGAATGAACAACCCCGGCGGTACATCGCCGACACTCGGGTGCTGCCAGCGCAGCAAGGCCTCGAAGCCACGCAGACGACCATCGTTGAAACCCACCTGCGGCTGATACACCAGGGTAAAGTCCTGCTGTTCGATGGCCGCGCGCACACTGTCTTCAAGCATCAGCCGCGAACGGGCCCGGCCGTTGAGCTCCTGGTCGTAGAAGCGATACTGCTGGCGACCGGCCTGCTTGGCCGCATACATCGCCGCATCCGCCGCACGCAGCAAGCCTTCGACATTGGCGCCGCAGTCCGGGTAGGTAGCGATGCCGATGCTGACCCCAAGGCACACATCCAGCCCTTCTACCTCATGGCTGATGGATATACGTTCAAGCAACCGCTCGGCATAACGCCCAGCCTGCTCGGGGTAAGGCAGGCTGTCGAACAATGCGGTGAATTCGTCGCCGCCCATCCGCGCCAGCAGGGCCTCGCTGCCCAGGCAGTCCTTGAGCTGCTCGGCGACCCATAGCAGCACCCGGTCGCCCGCATCGTGGCCCAGTGAGTCGTTGATCCGCTTGAAGCCATCCAGGTCCATGTACATCAGCGCCTGCGCCTTGTCCGAACGCTCGTTGCGCAGCAGCGCACCTTCGGCCGCTTGGTAGAAGCCTCGGCGGTTGAGCAGCCCGGTAAGCGGGTCGGTAACTGCCTGGTACTCCAGTTGCTGGTGCAAGTTGCGCACTGCCGACATGTCCAGCACCGTCACCACCATGGCCTGCTGATCGGCCGGCAACGGTGCGCAAGACAAGGCAACCGGCACCAGTTCGCCGCCCAGGGTTCGCAGCTGGGCATCATGCACGCGGTAAATCTGCCGTCCTTGGTAAGCCTGGTAGAACTCCGACTCGTCCCACAGGCTGGGATTGGCCATTTGCACCAGGTCGAGCAGGTGGACGCCCTGCAACTGTTGCACCGATGCCGCCAGCAAACGGGAGATGGCCGGGTTGGCAAAGCTGATGATGCCCTGCGCATCCAGCACCAGGATGCCTTCGGCGGCATTTTCCAGAATCGACGCATTGAACGCCCTGGCCGCCTCCAGCTCGCGAGTCAGGCGCTGCAGCATGCGCCGGTTGCGCTGCTGGTCGAGCAGGGCCTGGACCTTGGGCTTGAGTATTTGCGGGTCGAACGGCTTGAACATGTAGTCCACGGCGCCGCTGGCGTAGCCTTTGAGCACGGCCGCTTCGGACTGTTCGTTGGCGGTGAGGAAGATGATCGGTGTCAGCCGGGTACGCTGGCTACCGCGCATCAGCCGGGCGACTTCAAAGCCGTCCATCTCCGGCATCTGAACGTCGAGCAAGACCAGGTCGACGTCGTGCTCGAGCAACGCGCTCAGGGCTTCCATCCCCGAACTCGCCGTCAGCACCTGCCAATCCTGCCGGGCCAGCAAGGCCCGCATGCTGATGAGGTTCTCGGGGTAGTCGTCTACTACCAGAAGAACCGAGCTGCCATCCAGTGGCAGTGGTTGAGCGTGAGCGCCATCCATGCTGCTTCTCTGTTATGTGACCGACTTCAAGATACGGTTGGATCCATTCAATACTCTAGACCTGAGCGGGCAACACGCAATGCAATCAGAACGCTATCAATGACTGAACTGTACGTTAGCCGACTAACGGTCGGTCTGCCGAAAATATGTGCTGAATGCTTCAAGCCCCCCGCGCAAAAGCCGCCACCGATGCCAGCCCCGGCCCGAAAATGAAAAAACCCGCATTTCTGCGGGTTTCTTGTGTCGCCAGTGGATCAGTTGACCTTGGCGGCCAGCTCACCTTTCAGGTACCGCTGGTACATGCCTTCCAGGGAGATCGGCTTGATCTTCGAGGCATTGCCGGCAGTGCCGAAGGCTTCGTAACGGGCGATGCACACATCGCGCATGGCCTTGACGGTTTCACCGAAGAACTTGCGCGGGTCGAACTCGCTCGGGTTGGTGGCCATCAGGCGACGCATGGCACCGGTGGAGGCCAGACGCAGGTCGGTGTCGATGTTGACCTTGCGCACGCCGTACTTGATGCCTTCGACAATCTCTTCGACCGGCACACCGTAGGTTTCCTTGATGTCCCCGCCGTACTGGTTGATGATCGCCAGCCACTCTTGCGGTACCGAGGATGAACCGTGCATCACCAGGTGCGTGTTGGGGATGCGCTTGTGGATTTCCTTGATGCGGTCGATGGCCAGCACGTCACCGGTTGGTGGCTTGGTGAACTTGTAGGCACCGTGGCTGGTACCGATGGCGATCGCCAGGGCGTCGACCTGGGTCTTCTTGACGAAATCGGCGGCTTCTTCCGGGTCGGTCAGCATTTGGCTGTGGTCCAGCACGCCTTCGGCGCCGATGCCGTCTTCTTCACCGGCCATGCCGGTTTCCAGCGAACCCAGGCAACCCAGCTCACCTTCCACCGATACGCCGCAGGCGTGGGCCATGGCAACGGTCTGCTGGGTAACGCGAACGTTGTACTCGTAGTCGGTCGGGGTCTTGCCGTCTTCACCCAGCGAGCCGTCCATCATCACCGAGCTGAAGCCCAGCTGGATCGAGCGCTGGCAGACATCAGGGCTGGTACCGTGGTCCTGGTGCATGCACACCGGGATGTGCGGGAACTCTTCGATGGCAGCCAGGATCAGGTGGCGCAGGAACGGCGCGCCAGCGTATTTGCGGGCGCCGGCCGAAGCCTGGACGATCACCGGGGAGTCGGTCTTGTCGGCCGCTTCCATGATGGCGCGCATCTGCTCGAGGTTGTTGACGTTGAAAGCTGGTACGCCGTAACCGAACTCGGCGGCGTGGTCCAGCATCTGGCGCATGCTAATGAGTGCCATTGTGTATCTCTCTCCCGACAAGCGTCGTTTGTTTCGTGCAAGCCTGCCGCAGGGGCGGTTGCTGTTCAAGTAGTGTGGGCCACCGTTGCGGCCCGGCCAGTCACGGTGCCTTGCAGCCCCGCCCAATCAGGTCGTTGGTCGCCACCCAGTACACCAGGCCTTCTTCGCCCTTGGTGTGGAAGGCCAGCATGCCATCGCTGTACAGCGTACCCGAGGCACCCGGTTCGGCCTTGAGCCGGTAGACCTGGTCACCGCCGCCGAGGCGCACGTCGACCTGGTCACGTTGCGTATCGGCGAAGCGCCACAGCACTTCGGCCTGGGTGTCACAGACCCAACGGGTCCAGTCGTCTGCCGGGGCGGGTTGCGCCGGCTGCAGCAGTGAGCATCCTGCCAGTGTCGCCAGGGCCGTCACGGCCAAAAGCGCTTTCATTCAGTTTCCTCGATTTGGGGCTGCTGTGCAGCCCTTCGCGGACAAGCCCACAAAGGCCCGCACAGCGGCCCCTTCTTCAAGACCACAAACCAACCTTCAGGTTGCCTGTTACCCGATCAAGGGCAACCCGGCGCCTTGCGCTGGTGGTCTTCGTCGTACTTTTCCAGGCCTTCCGGGCCCACGCGCTTGCTGATCACCGGTACGGTCTCGGCCTGCCATTCGGACTGGTAGCACCCGCCCTTGGGCGGCTGCGCCGGGTCGTCGGCATTAGAAGACGGGCTGCCGGAGCAAGCGCTCAGCAGGCCAGCCACGATCATCACAGGCAATTGCTTGACCATCAGGCCACTCCCTTTGCCAAGCGCCGAGGTCATCAGGCCTTGGCCCGCTCTTCCAGGATTGCCACGGCTGGCAGGACCTTGCCTTCGACGAACTCGAGGAAGGCACCGCCACCGGTAGAAATGTAGGAGATTTCCTTGCTGACGCCATACTTGTCGATCGCTGCCAGGGTGTCACCACCACCGGCGATGGAGAACGCGGCGCTGTCGGCGATGGCCTTGGCCAGCACCTTGGTGCCATTGCCGAATTGGTCGAACTCGAACACGCCGACCGGGCCGTTCCACAGGATGGTCTTCGACGATTTCAGCAGTTCGGCGAAGTTGGCTGCGGTCTGCGGGCCGATGTCCAGGATCATGTCGTCGGCAGCAACGTCGGCGATGGCCTTGACAGTGGCTTCGGCGGTCTCGGCGAACTCCTTGGCAACTACCACGTCGACTGGCAGCGGTACGCTGACCTTGGCAGCGATGGCCTTGGCGGTGTCAACCAGGTCAGGCTCGTACAGCGACTTGCCAACCGGGTGGCCAGCAGCGGCCAGGAAGGTGTTGGCAATGCCGCCACCGACGATCAGCTGGTCGCAGACCGAGCTCAGGCTGTTCAGTACGTCCAGCTTGGTCGATACCTTGGAACCGGCAACGATGGCTGCCATTGGCTTGGCCGGGGCCTTCAGGGCCTTGCCCAGGGCGTCCAGTTCGGCGGCCAGCAGCGGGCCTGCAGCAGCGACTTTGGCGAACTTGGCTACACCGTGAGTGGAACCTTCGGCGCGGTGGGCGGTGCCGAAGGCGTCCATGACGAACACGTCACACAGGGCAGCGTACTTCTGCGCCAGCTCGTCGGCGTTCTTTTTCTCGCCCTTGTTGAAGCGCACGTTCTCGAACAGCACCAGCTCACCGGCCTTCAACTCGACACCGTCGAGGTAGTCGGCAACCAGCGGCACTTCGCGGCCCAGCGCCTTGCTCAGGTACTCGGCAACCGGCTTGAGGCTGTTCTCGGCCGAGAACTCGCCTTCGGTCGGGCGGCCCAGGTGCGAGCAGACCATTACCGCCGCACCCTTCTCGAGGGCCAGCTTGATGGTCGGCAGCGCTGCCAGGATACGCGCGTCGCTGGCTACCACACCGTCCTTCACAGGCACGTTGAGGTCTTCGCGGATCAGTACGCGCTTACCTTGCAGGTCGAGGTCGGTCATCTTCAACACGGTCATGAATGCAGTCCTTCAGGGCTGTTTGTTGCGGGTTGGTTGTACGACGTGCAGATAGTGTTCGGCAACGTCGAGCATACGGTTGGCGAACCCCCATTCGTTGTCGAACCAAGCCAGCAGGTTCACCAGCCGGGGGCCGGAAACGCGGGTCTGGCTGGCATCGACGATCGCCGAATGCGGGTCATGGTTGAAATCACAGCTGGCATGCGGCAGCTCGGTATAGGCCAGCAAGCCTTTCAGCGGGCCGTCCAGCGCCGCCTCGCGCAGCACCCGGTTGACCTCGGCCGCGCTGGTATCGCGGGCGGTCTGCAGGGTAATGTCCAGGCACGAGACGTTGACGGTCGGTACGCGTACCGCTTTGGCCTGGATTCGCCCGGCAAGTTCCGGAAGCAGTCGCTCGATGCCACGCGCCAGACCAGTGGATACCGGAATCACCGACTGGAAGGCCGAACGCGTGCGGCGCAGGTCCTCATGGTGGTAGGCGTCGATCACCGGCTGGTCGTTCATTGCCGAGTGGATGGTGGTGATCTGCACGTATTCGATGCCGAACGCCTGGTCCAGTACCCGTAGCAGGGGCACGCCGCAGTTGGTGGTGCACGAGGCGTTGGACACCAGGCGCTCGCTGCCGGTAAGGCAGGCCTGGTTCACACCGTAGACCACCGTGGCATCGACGTCGGCTTCGCTGGCCATCGGCTGCGAGAACAGCACCCGCGGCGCGCCGGCATCGAGGAAGCGCTGGCCATCGGCACGGGTGTGGTAGGCGCCGGAGCACTCCAGCACCAGGTCGATATCCAGGGCGGCCCAGTCGATGCCTTCGGGGGTGGCACTGCGCATTACCTTCACGCAGTCGCCATTGATATGCAGACAGTCACCGTCGACCTTCACCTCACCGGGGAAACGCCCGTGGGTGGAGTCGAAGCGTGTCAGGTATTCCAGGCTGGCCTGGTCGGCCAGGTCGTTCAGCGCGACGATCTCGAAACCGGCCTTTGCCCCCCGCTCGAACAGCGCGCGCAGGACACAGCGGCCGATACGACCATAACCGTTGAGTGCAACTTTGTAGGGACGCAGGTGGGACATTCGGGGCTCACGAGACAGTTCAATTGTCGTCAGCCTGCGGAGTTTGCGGTGTGGCATTCGCGGGCAAGCCCGCTCCCACAGAGGTTGCATGAAACCCTGTGGGAGCGGGCTTGCCCGCGAATGAAGGCGACACCGCCCGCAGATCGTTAAATCAGTCTTCCAGCAGCTCTTCGGCGGTACCGAGGATGTTCTCCAGGGTGAAGCCGAACTCTTCGAACAGTGCCGAAGCCGGCGCCGACTCGCCGTAGGTGGTCATACCGATGATACGGCCTTCCAGGCCGACGTACTTGTACCAGAAGTCGGCGTGGGCAGCTTCGATGGCGATACGCGCACCCACTTCCAGCGGCAGCACGGACTGCTTGTAGGCCGCGTCCTGGGCGTCGAACACGCTGGTGCACGGCATGGAAACCACGCGTACCTTGCGGCCTTGCTCGGTCAGCTTGTCGAAGGCCTGAACCGCCAGGCCCACTTCGGAGCCGGTGGAAATCAGGATCAGCTCAGGCTCGCCTGCGCAGTCCTTGAGCACATAGCCGCCACGGCTGATGTCAGCGATCTGCTGGGCATCGCGGTCCTGGTGCTGCAGGTTCTGGCGCGAGAAGATCAGCGCCGATGGGCCGTCCTTGCGCTCCAGGGCGTTTTTCCAGGACACGGCGGATTCCACCGCGTCAGCCGGGCGCCAGGTGTCCAGGTTCGGGGTGCTGCGCAGGCTGGTCAGCTGCTCGATCGGCTGGTGCGTCGGGCCATCTTCGCCCAGGCCGATGGAGTCATGGGTGTACACGTGAATCACGCGCTGCTTCATCAGGGCCGACATGCGCACGGCGTTGCGGGCGTATTCCATGAACATCAGGAAGGTCGCGCCGTAAGGCACCAGGCCACCGTGCAGGGCAACGCCGTTCATGATGGCGGTCATGCCGAACTCGCGCACGCCGTAGAACACGTAGTTGCCGCTGGCGTCATTGGCTTCGACGCCCTTGCAACCTTTCCACAGGGTCAGGTTGGAACCGGCCAGGTCAGCCGAACCGCCGAGGAACTCGGGCAGCAGCGGGCCGAAGGCGTTGAGGGCGTTCTGGCTGGCCTTGCGGCTGGCGATGGTTTCGCCTTTGGCAGCCACTTCGTTGATGTAAGCCTGGGCCTTGGCGCTGAAGTCGGCCGGCAGCTCGCCGCTGGCACGGCGCTTGAACTCGGCAGCCAGCTCCGGGTAGGCCTTGGCGTAGGCGTCGAAGCGCTGGTTCCACTCGGCTTCAGCCTTGGCACCGGCGGCCTTGGCATCCCACTCGGCATAGATGTCGGCCGGGATTTCGAACGGGCCATGGTTCCAGTTCAGGGCCTGGCGGGTCAGGGCGATTTCGTCGTTGCCCAGCGGGGCGCCGTGGCAGTCTTCCTTGCCCTGCTTGTTCGGCGAACCGAAACCGATGGTGGTCTTGCAGCAGATCAAGGTCGGGCGATCGCTCTTGCGGGCGGTCTCGATGGCCATCTTGATTTCTTCGGCATCGTGGCCGTCGACGTTGCGGATCACCTGCCAGTTGTAGGCCTCGAAGCGCGCCGGGGTGTTGTCGGTGAACCAGCCGTGCACTTCGCCATCGATGGAGATGCCGTTGTCGTCGTAGAAGGCGATCAGCTTGTTCAGGCCCAGGGTGCCGGCCAGCGAGGCGACTTCATGGGAGATACCTTCCATCATGCAGCCGTCGCCGAGGAACACGTAGGTGTTGTGGTCGACGATGTTGTGGCCGTCACGGTTGAACTGGGCTGCCAGCACTTTTTCTGCCAGGGCGAAGCCCACGGCGTTGGCGATACCCTGGCCCAGCGGGCCGGTGGTGGTCTCGACGCCTGGGGTGTAGCCGTACTCCGGGTGGCCCGGGGTGCGGCTGTGCAGCTGGCGGAAGGCCTTGAGGTCGTCGATCGACAGGTCGTAGCCGGTCAGGTGCAGCAGCGAGTAGATCAGCATCGAACCGTGGCCGTTGGACAGCACGAAGCGGTCACGGTCGGCGAAACTCGGGTTGCTCGGGTTGTGCTTCAGATAGTCGCGCCAAAGCACTTCGGCGATATCCGCCATGCCCATGGGGGCACCTGGGTGGCCGCTGTTGGCCTTTTGCACGGCATCCATGCTGAGGGCACGAATGGCGTTGGCACGTTCACGACGGCTGGGCATCGCTGATCTCCTGGGGGGCTTGAATAGGTGGTGTCACGAAAAAGGCGGCTATTTTCGCCCACTGGGGGGGCTTGGGGCAATGACGTATGGTCGCAGTCGGGGGATTTTCCTGTGATTGGCCTTCAATCCGGGGCAAAACCGGCTTAACCGCTCCACCCATCAGCCAATATCAAAACTTTTTGATATTGGCCTTGCTAGGGCATCAATGCCTGTCTAGACTGCCGCCCCATGAACCTCCGTGCGCAATCGATCCCCGAGCAACGCGAAGCATTGGCCGCCCTGTGCAAGGCCAGTGGTGACGAGTTGCGCCTGAATGTATTGCGCGCCTTGGCCAACGACTCGTTCGGTGTGCTGGAGCTGGCACAGATCTTCGACGTTGGCCAGTCGGGCATGAGCCACCATTTGAAGGTGCTGGCCCAGGCCGAACTGGTGGCAACCCGCCGCGAAGGCAATGCCATCTTCTACCGCCGCGCGCTGCCAGACAGCCTGCGCCTGGGTGGCCGGCTGCATGCAGCGTTGCTTGAAGAGGTCGATGACCTGACCCTGCCGCCAGACGTGCAGGCTCGCATCGCCCAGGTACAACAGCGCCGCGCCGCCACCAGCCAGGACTTCTTCCTGCGCGTGGAAGAGAAGTTCCGTGCCCAGCAAGACCTGATCGCCGGCTTGCCGCAATACCGCGAAAGCCTGCTGGCGCTGCTCGACAAACTGCATTTCGACCCGGCTGCCAGTGCCCTGGAGGTCGGCCCCGGCGACGGTGGCTTCCTCCCCGACCTGGCCCGGCGCTTCGCCCAGGTCACAGCCCTGGACAATAGCCCGACCATGCTCGAACTGGCGCGCCAGGTGTGCCAGCGCGAAGGGCTCGACAACGTGAACCTGCAGTTGGCCGATGCACTGGGTGCAACGGATGTGGCCGCCGACTGCGTTGTGCTGAACATGGTGCTGCACCATTTCAGCGACCCGGCCCTGGCCTTGCGCCAGCTGGCCAAACGGGTGAAGGCAGGCGGCAGCCTGCTGGTCACCGAACTGTGCAGCCATGACCAGGGGTGGGCGCGCGAAGCCTGCGGCGACCTGTGGCTTGGCTTCGAACAGGACGACCTGGCCCGCTGGGCCAACGCTGCCGGGCTGGCCCATGCGGACAGCCTGTACGTGGGCTTGCGTAACGGTTTCCAGATTCAGGTCCGCCATTTCCAGCGGACGGCTGGCGACATACACCATCGGTAAATTTCAGGAACCTTCGAGATGAGCGAATACTCCCTTTTCACCTCCGAGTCCGTGTCCGAAGGGCATCCGGACAAGATCGCCGACCAGATTTCGGACGCGGTCCTCGATGCCATCATCGCCCAGGACAAATACGCCCGCGTGGCCTGCGAAACCCTGGTCAAGACCGGTGTCGCCATCATCGCTGGCGAAGTCACCACCTCGGCCTGGGTCGATCTTGAAGACCTGGTGCGCAAGGTCATCATCGACATCGGCTACAACAGCTCCGACGTCGGCTTCGACGGCGCCACCTGCGCCGTGATGAACATCATCGGCAAGCAGTCGGTGGACATCGCCCAGGGCGTCGACCGCTCCAAGCCGGAAGACCAGGGTGCCGGCGACCAAGGCCTGATGTTCGGTTATGCCAGCAACGAAACCGAAGTGCTGATGCCAGCACCGATCTGCTTCTCGCACCGTCTGGTCGAGCGCCAGGCCGAAGCACGCAAGTCCGGCCTGCTGCCATGGCTGCGCCCAGACGCCAAGTCGCAGGTCACCTGCCGCTACGAAAACGGCAAGGTAGTCGGCATCGACGCCGTAGTGCTGTCGACCCAACACAACCCTGAGGTTTCGCAGAAAGACCTGCAGGAAGCCGTGATGGAGCTGATCGTCAAGCACACGCTGCCTGCCGAACTGCTGCACAAGGGCACCCAGTACCACATCAACCCGACCGGCAACTTCATCATCGGTGGCCCGGTGGGTGACTGCGGCCTGACTGGCCGCAAGATCATCGTCGACTCTTACGGCGGCATGGCCCGCCACGGTGGTGGCGCGTTCTCCGGCAAGGATCCGTCCAAGGTCGACCGCTCCGCCGCCTACGCCGGCCGCTACGTGGCCAAGAACATCGTCGCCGCCGGCCTGGCCGAGCGTTGCGAGATCCAGGTGTCGTACGCCATCGGCGTGGCCCAGCCGACCTCCATCTCGATCAACACCTTCGGCACCGGCAAGGTCTCCGACGACAAGATCATCCAGCTGGTGCGTGAGTGCTTCGACCTGCGTCCATACGCCATCACCACCATGCTCGACCTGCTGCACCCGATGTATCAGGAAACCGCTGCCTACGGCCACTTCGGCCGCACACCGCAGCAGAAGACTGTCGGCGACGACACCTTCACCACCTTCACCTGGGAGCGCACCGACCGCGCCCAGTCGCTGCGTGACGCTGCCGGCCTGTAAGCCTCCTACAGCGCCAGACGAAAGCCCCTGCCGAGCAATCGGCAGGGGCTTTTTTATATTGCGCGCAGCAATCTGACCCCAAATGCTGGATTAAATCCTGAATGGGGTCGAGCGCTGCTTTTCAACGCTGAGCGAGAAATACGACAAGCGACAGGCACATGCAAGTATCAAAGATCAGGGAGACGTGTTGGCGAGACGAGCCTTATAAGTGTGTGTAGCGGCACCTGATAAAAATGCTAGTTGTGGTAAATTTTTTCGGTGCGTAGAGTCAAAAAGCTTCTGCAGTTCTTCTACTTCTGGAGGTTGCCATGAACAAACACGAGCTGATTTTGCCTAATGAATGGCTGGTACATGCTGTCGAAATTAACCTTTTAGCTTACGACTCCTCCCGGGAGGGCTATCAAGATCTTCTGTTCCTTTTCGCAACCGACAAAGATGGCACAGCACATGAATTCACCGTGACGGCGCCAGCGATGCGGTACGTGGCAATGGAGGCATACAATGCTCTTAAAACCGGCTCGGTAGATGAAGTCGTGTTACGCATTACGGATATCGATAACCATCTGTACGCGCTATATATCTAATAGTTAAAGTTTTGCAGATCGCGCCCTAGAATGTGGCGTAACAGAACCAGCCAAATGTACCCTGCGGACGAAAGACGATGGTCATCGTGGTCCTTGGCTAATATTGAGCTTGCGGCCTTAAACTTAACGGAGAAAACCACGATGACCAAGCCCACTATCGCATTGAGTGAGTGGGTTTTATAAAGCGGCAGACGCTGGCCTTTCTCACGCATTGACGTGGTCGTCGAAAACAACTTCCACCACTTCACCTGTATCACTCAGTCACGCCCAAATAAAAAATCCGCGTATGTCTTGAAATTGGGGTTGGGCTGCCAGGGGTTCGCCACAACCTTTCCCGCGCAAGTGAGATCGAGCGCCACCTCAATCCCCAAGACGGCCCCTTCGGACATATCACCTGACAACCTCGCACCTCACCCACCGCACTACCTGCCTACGCTGAGGACTCACCCCGCCAAGCAAGGATGCTGGCCATGCCGCTGATGCTGTTACTAACTCTGCTGCTGTTGCTAAACGCCCCCCAGGCCTGGGCCACCTCATGCCCCGACTGGAGCCCGCAACAGGCCAAGGCCGAAGTTGCGCAACTGCGCGCCACGCTTACCCGATGGGACGAGCACTACCATCGTCAGGGCATAGCCCTGGTGGCCGACGAACTGTACGACCAGAGCCGCGAGCGCCTGAACCACCTGCAGCAGTGCTTCGCGGTTGGCACCAGCCCCTCCCCCCTGGCCAGCGCTCGCGGGCCGGTCCCCCACCCCGTGCCGCATACCGGCGTCGACAAGCTGGCAGACCGCCAGGCCGTGGCGCGATGGATGGCCGGCAAGACCGGCGTGTGGGTACAACCCAAGGTCGACGGCGTAGCCGTTTCCCTCACCTACCAACAGGGCCGATTGGTGCAGTTGACCAGCCGGGGGGACGGTGTACACGGCCATGACTGGAGCCGACACATCAAACAGCTCGGCGCTGTCACCCGGCAGTTGCCTGAGGCGGTCGACCTGCACTTGCAAGGTGAGCTGTATCTGCGCCTGAACGATCATGTACAAGCCAAGGCCGGCAGTGCCAACGCCCGGGGTACCGTGGCAGGGCTGCTCGCACGCAAGCAACTGACTGGCGCACAAGGCAACGCTATCGGCCTGTTCGTGTGGGGCTGGCCGCACGGCCCCGAGCAACAGGCCGAACGCCTCGCCCAACTGGCACGGCTGGGGTTTCCGGACAGCCAGCTTTACAGCATCGCCATCGACACGCTGGAGGATGCAGCACACTGGCGCGAGCACTGGTATCGCTCTGCTCTGCCCTTCGCCACCGACGGTGTGATCCTGCGCCAGGGCAGCCGGCCGCCTGCCGAGCGCTGGCAGGCCAAGGCACCTTACTGGATCGCGGCCTGGAAGTACCCTTATGCACAAGCCTTGGCTGAAGTACGCGACGTGCGCTTTCGGGTCGGCCGCACTGGCAGGGTCACGCCCGTTCTGCAAGTGCAACCCGTTACCCTCGATGACCGGCGCATTACCCAAGTCAGCCTTGGGTCGCTGGCGCGCTGGCAACGCCTGGATATTCGCCCCGGCGATCAGGTGGCCATCAGCCTCGCCGGGCTGACCATTCCGCGGCTCGAACACGTCGTGCACCGCGCTGTAGAGCGCCAACCAATAACCGCGCCAGCACCCGACCAGCATCATGCCCACAGCTGCTGGCAGGCCAGCGAGGGCTGTGATGAGCAGTTCATTGCCCGCCTCACCTGGCTTGGCGGTAAACAGGGCCTGGCTTTGCCGCGCACCGGGCCCGGCACATGGCGTCGGCTGGTCGAAGCTGGCGTGGTAACGTCCATGACCGATTGGCTGCAACTCGATGCCGAGCGCCTGCAGCAGGCCCCCGGCATCAGCAGACTCACTGCGGCACACCTGCTGGGCAGTTTCGACGAAGCCCGCTCACGCCCCTTCGATCAATGGCTGCGGGCCCTTGGCGTGCCCATTGGCAAGCATTTGCCACTGACTGGCGACTGGGAGGCGCTGGCTTCACGCAGCGCCAGGCAATGGCAAACTGTGCCCGGCATCGGCGCAAAACGCTCGCGCCAACTTGTGGAATTTTTCGCGGCCTCTGAGGTGCAAGCCATCGCCGCACAGTTGGCCGAAACCGGCATAGAAGGTTTCCGGCCCCCACTCCAGCGCATTGAGCAATGATTTTTTACCAAATAGTGCGTAGGAAAAACCTGAGACTCGAGCAGAAAACCTCACCAAGGGTTTCTAAATGGGCAAAACCAAGGCAGGATTTCCCCCAACTTTTGCTGCCCCGCCCCGTTCAGGAGGCTTTTCATGAAACGCATTTCGACTCTTTTCCTGCTCGCATCACTGGGCTTGGCTGCAGGTGCCGTGCAAGCCGCCCAGCCAGACCCAGGCCTGACCGGCTGCGCCGCCAAGCGCAGCGCCATCGAGAACCAGCTGAAAATTGCCCGTGACCACGGCAACAGCGGCCAGGTTGCAGGACTGGAAGAAGCTCTGCGCGGTGTGGACAACTGCACCGACGCCAGCCTGCGCAAGGAACGTGAGCAGAAGGTGCTCGATGCACGTCACGAAGTGGCGCAGCGGGAAAAGGACTTGAAGAAGGCCGAGAAGAAAGGCGACGCCGAGAAGATCAACAAGCGCAAGGACAAGCTGGCCGATTCGCGTAAAGAGCTGCAGGAAGCGGTCGACGATCTCGACCGTTAAGGCATCTGGCCAGCAAGCCTGGTCTTTGTGGGAGCGGCCTTGTGTCGCGATAGGGCCGCGCAGCGGCTCTAGCTATGCACGCATTTTTGCTGAAATCCTGGGGCCGCTGAGCGGCCCTATCGCGACACAAGGCCGCTCCCACAGGAATTTGTACAAGCCTCGAAGGTTTGCGCGAACAGCACAGCCATTCAATGATTACGAAATTCGCTATGACAGGCCTTGCATGCAGACTCGACCTTGTCCATCGGTACCTTCAGTTGCGCAGCATCCAGTGGCTGGTTGCGGGAAACATCGACCAATTCGCCGGTGACGCCTTCCAGCTGCCGGGCCAGGTCGTGAAAACGCGCCTGGCGCTCCCACACTTCGGCGCGGGCGGCGCTATCCCCACCATCCCGCACCTGTGGAAAATGCTGCCATGGCTGATGCGACAGGCTGTCCAGCTTCAGCGCACCGTCGGCAAACTTCAGCCCGTCGAACGGCAACCGGCCACGCAGCATGCCGCCCAGGTCTTCGCTGGTCCTGAGCATGTCCTTGAAGATCACCTTGCGCTTGCCCAGCGGCGAGTTCGGGTCGACCCGGTCGCAACCACTCAGGGCAGCGCCAAAGGCCAGTGCTGCCAGCATAACAACGGTCAATCGCTTCAACATCACACTCACTTCGGCCTGCGCAAATGGGCGGCCAGTATCGCTGCCCCAGGGCCAAAGACCAATAGCCATACAAATAACAGGGGTGAATGTTCATTTTCACCCATGACAGGAATGCACACATGAAACCTGCCCTGCGCCACCTGGCCTGGACATTGCCGGTGCTGGCCCTGCTGGCCGGCTGCAATGGCGGCGAGAACGCCAAGCCCGAGCCCCACGCCATCGCTACCTACGCCCCGGCCACCTGGAAAGACCTGCCCGCAGTCAGCGACGAAGACCTGCTGGCCGGTTTCTACGCCTGGCGCAGCGGCTGTGAGAAGCTCAAGCGCGATCCGGTGTGGGCCGCCACCTGCGAAGCCGCCGGCAGCGCTACTGCAAGCGCCGCCCAGGTACGTAGCTTCCTGGAGCAGAACCTGGAGGTATACGGCCTTCGTTCCGCCGAGAACAACGCCAACGGCCTGATTACCGGCTATTACGAGCCGGTCTACCCAGGCAGCCTGAGCCAATCGGCAACCAACCATGTGGCGGTATACGGCATCCCTGATGACATGATCGTGGTCGACCTGGCCAGCGTGTACCCCGAACTGAAGGGTAAACGCCTACGTGGCCGTCTTGACGGTCGGGTGCTCAAACCATACGACACTGCCGAAGTCATCAACCGTGACGGCGTGAAGGCCCCGGTGCTGGCCTGGCTGACCGACCCCATGGACCTGCAATTCCTGCAGATCCAGGGTTCTGGCCGGGTACAACTGGAAGACGGGCGTCAGCTGCGCCTGGGCTACGCCGACCAGAACGGCCACCCCTACCGGCCGATTGGCCGCTGGCTGGTGGAACAGGGCCAGTTGAAAAAAGAAGAAGTGAGCATGGGCGCCATTCATGCCTGGGCCCAGGCCAACCCGCAGCGCGTACCAGAACTGCTGGCCAGCAACCCAAGCTACGTCTTCTTCAGCACCCGCCCGGACAGCAACGAAGGCCCGCGCGGCTCACTTAACGTACCGCTGACAGCGGGCTACAGCGTGGCCATCGACCGCAAGGTGATTCCGCTGGGCAGCCTGTTGTGGCTTTCCACCACTCGCCCGGACGGCTCGCCAGTGGTGCGCCCGGTGGGTGCGCAGGACACTGGTGGGGCGATTGCGGGTGAAGTGCGTGCCGACCTGTTCTGGGGCACCGGGCCAGAAGCCGGCGAGCTGGCCGGGAACATGAAGCAGCAAGGGCAGATCTGGATGCTGTGGCCCAAGGGCCAACCACTGCCTGAGGTGCCAAAGGTACCTTGATCGTTGTGGCCTTCTTCGCGGGAGCTGCCCGCGAAGAAGGCCACCGGGTTTCAGATGGAAACCACGAAGAACGACACGATCAGTGCCAAACCGGCAAACCACACCAGCGACCGCAAGGCCGCCCAATCGGCCAAGTAGCAGATGATGTAAAGCAAGCGGCTGGTGATGTACATCACCCCCAGCACATCCTGCGTCACCTGCTCGGCATTGCCGACGATATCCGCCACCAGCACCGCAGCCGCAAACGCCGGGAATGCCTCGTAGCCATTCTGCTGAGCCGCATGGGCCCGCCGTGGCAAGCCCGACAAGGCATCTAGGAAGGCTCGCGGGTCGTGATTGTCCTTGAGACCGAACCGGCCGCTAGCCACCTTGGCGATCAAGGCACACAGCGGGTTCAGCAGCAGCGCGATCAGGATGCACCACAGGGCAACGGTCATGCTCAGACTCCTTGTTCGATAATGGGTTAGAGCTTCATCACCAGCATGCCTGCCAGGACCAGCCCGCAAGCTAGGAGTCTCGGCCCGCCAAAAGGTTCTTTGAGGTAGCGCATACCCAGCAGCACCACCAGAATCACGCTCAACTCCCGCAATGCGGCCGCCTCGGCCACTGACCCCAGGTGCATGGCCCACAGCACCAGGGCATAGCTGAACAATACGCAGAACCCTACCGCCAACCCGAGACGCCATTGAGTTCGCCAGAACAGTACGAATGGCGCCCGCCGCGCTACCCCCGCCAACAACGGGAATTGCCAGGCGCTGAGCAGGGTCAGCCATACCAGGTAATCCCACGGTTTTCCCCACAGGCGGACGGCCTGGCCGTCGAACCAGGTGTAGCAGCCGATGCACAGGCCGATCAGGGCCACCACCGGCAGCATCGACCAGGGCAGCCGGTCACCGCCACCGCCCTGCCACAACAGGCAGGCCATGCCACAGGGGATCAGCAGGATGCCGATGATCTGCTGCTGGCTAAGCGACTCCCCGGCAAAGGCCAGGGTCAGCCCCAGCACCACCAGCGGTGACAGCCCGCGCATCAGAGGATAGACCAGACCCAGATCGCCCACGCGATAGGCCTGGATCAGCAAATAGCGGTACAACTGCTCAGCCAGTGCCGAAGCTACCAACCAAGGCCAGATTTCAGCAGGCGGAACATCCACGAAAGGCACCGCCAGCACAGCGAAGGCCAGCGCTACCGTGTCCATGCTGGCAATGACCAGCAGGCGCTCGCCGCTGAATTTGATCAATGTATTCCAGGTCGCATGCAGCAGGGCGGCAACCAGCACCAGAGATGTTGCCAACACGCCTTCTTATCCTTGTGAGGGTTTCAAAGGTTGAATATATAGCGTTCCCAAGCGTCGCTGCGCGCCTCTTGTTTGGGAACGTTTCAGACGAAATCGGTCAAACCCTGTGCCCCGAACCCCGTGCCAGGTCATCAAAGAACTGCCCGAGTCACTCGGGTAACGACTTGGAAGCCACTGTTACAGGATTCGGGATGCTTGAATTAGTTGCCGCGTTTATCTGCCTCACCACACTTCTCACCTATGTGAACTACCGATTCATCGGCCTACCCCCCGCCATCGGCGTAATGGTCACGGCGCTGCTGTTTTCCCTGATGCTACAAGGCCTGAGCCTTATCGGCTTCCCTGGCCTGGAAGAACGCGTCGAAGGGCTGATGAACCAGATCGACTTCAACGACCTGCTGATGCACTGGATGCTGGCGTTCCTGCTGTTTGCCGGCGCCCTGCACGTCAACCTCAGCGACCTGCGCAGCTACCGCTGGCCCATCGGCCTGCTGGCCACCTTGGGCGTGCTGATCGCCACCGTGGTCATCGGTTACCTGTCGCATTGGGTGTTTGCCATGTTCGGCTGGCAGGTGCCCCTGATCTACTGCCTGCTGTTCGGTGCGCTGATCTCACCGACCGACCCGATTGCGGTGCTTGGCGCCCTGCGTACCGCCAATGCCTCCAAGCCGCTTAAAACCACCATCGTCGGCGAGTCACTGTTCAACGACGGCACGGCAGTCGTGGTTTTCACCGTGTTGCTGGGCATCATCCAGCTGGGTGAAACGCCGAGCATGGCCGACACCGCCCTCCTGTTCGCCCGCGAGGCCATTGGCGGCGTGGTGTTCGGAGGCCTGATCGGCTACGCCACCTACCGCATGATCAAGAGCGTCGAGCAGTACCAGGTGGAGGTCATGCTGACCCTGGCGTTGGTCATCGGCGGCTCGGCAATGTGCTACGAGCTGCATGTTTCGGCGCCGATCGCCATGGTGGTGGCGGGTCTGATCATTGGTAACCTGGGGCGCAACCTGGCGATGAATGACATGACCCGACGCTACATGGACGGCTTCTGGGAGCTGATCGATGACATGCTCAATGCCCTGCTGTTCGCACTGATTGGGCTGGAACTGTTGCTGCTGCCGTTCAACTGGATGCACCTGGCGGCCGGTGGCGTTCTGGCGTTGGCGGTGCTGCTGTCGCGGTTGCTGACCGTGGCCCCGGCAATCGTGCTGCTGCGGCGCTGGCGCCCGGTGCCCAAAGGGACGGTGCGGGTGCTGACCTGGGGTGGCCTGCGTGGTGGCGTGTCGGTGGCACTGGCGCTGTCGCTCCCGCTGGGCGAAGAGCGAGACCTGCTGCTGTCGATCACCTACATCGTGGTGTTGTCGTCGATTCTGGTGCAGGGGTTGAGCATTGGCCGAGTGGTGCGCAAGGTCAGCGCCCAGCCTTGAGAATGTCGGGGGCTGCTCTGCAGCAGCCCCAGAAAATCACTCTACAGCAGAATCCGGGAACTGGTCCTGCACATACTTGATCTCGGTACGCCCATGGGCCGCCGGCAAGCCATCCTCACCCAGGTTGACGAACACCATCTTGTCGACGGTCAGGATGCTCTTGCGGGTGATTTTGTTACGCACTTCGCACTTGAGGGTGATCGAGGTACGGCCGAACTCGGTGGCGGTGATGCCCAGCTCGATGATGTCGCCCTGGCGGGAAGCACTGACGAAGTTGATTTCCGACATGTACTTGGTCACCACGCGCTGGTTGCCCAGTTGGACGATGGCGTAGATCGCCGCTTCTTCGTCGATCCAGCGCAACAGACTGCCACCGAACAGGGTGCCGTTGGGGTTGAGGTCTTCGGGTTTAACCCACTTGCGGGTGTGAAAGTTCATCTGTACTCCTGACCTGCTTGGCTAACGTGTAGCAATGATGGCAGAGCGGCCGCCATCGCTCCATTGAACATCGACTATCGTCGCGATTAATCGACAGAAAACCTTGGGCAAGCCGGCAGGCACGGCTATAATCTTCGCCGTTTTACATGGTTGCCCACCGCGGAGCCATGCCCGCCACCTGTCCGAGGGGCGCTGCAGCAGGCTAGGCCTGTCAGGCTCGGATGGGGCGTTGCTCGCTCTTGCGGGCGCTTAACGCACAACGGCGCCCATTCGCACACTACGAATGGAGGCTCTCATGAGCGCTGCAAACATGCCTGCTGGTTTTACCGATTACAAAGTCGCCGACATCTCCCTGGCCGCCTGGGGTCGTCGCGAAACCATCATCGCCGAATCGGAAATGCCTGCACTGATGGGCCTGCGTCGCAAGTACCTGGCCGAGCAACCGCTCAAGGGTGCGAAGATCCTGGGCTGCATTCACATGACCATCCAGACTGCCGTGCTGATCGAAACCCTGGTTGCCCTGGGTGCCGAAGTGCGCTGGTCGTCCTGCAACATCTTCTCCACTCAGGACCAGGCCGCTGCCTCCATCGCCGCAGCCGGTATCCCGGTGTTCGCCTGGAAAGGTGAAACCGAAGAAGAGTACGAGTGGTGCCTGGAGCAAACCATCCTGAAAGATGGCCAGCCATGGGACGCCAACATGATCCTCGACGACGGTGGCGACCTGACCGAACTGCTGCACAAGAAGTACCCACAGGTACTGGACCGCGTGCACGGCGTGACCGAAGAGACCACCACCGGCGTGCACCGCCTGCTGGACATGCTGGCCAAGGGCGAGCTGAAAGTCCCGGCAATCAACGTCAACGACTCGGTCACCAAGAGCAAGAACGACAACAAGTACGGCTGCCGTCACAGCCTGAACGACGCCATCAAGCGTGGTACCGACCACCTGCTGTCGGGCAAGCAAGCCCTGGTGATCGGCTACGGTGACGTGGGCAAGGGCTCGGCCCAGTCCCTGCGCCAGGAAGGCATGATCGTCAAGGTCACCGAAGTTGACCCGATCTGCGCCATGCAGGCCTGCATGGATGGCTTCGAGCTGGTTTCGCCGTTCATCGACGGCATCAACGACGGTACCGAAGCCAGCATCGACAAGGCCCTGCTGGGCAAGATCGACCTGATCGTGACCACCACCGGCAACGTCAACGTCTGCGATGCCAACATGCTCAAGGCCCTGAAGAAGCGTGCCGTTGTGTGCAACATCGGCCACTTCGACAACGAGATCGACACCGCCTTCATGCGCAAGAACTGGGCCTGGGAAGAGGTCAAGCCGCAGGTGCACAAGATCCACCGTACCGGCGCTGGCAGCTTCGACCCGCAGAACGACGACTACCTGATCCTGCTTGCCGAAGGTCGCCTGGTCAACCTGGGTAACGCCACTGGCCACCCAAGCCGCATCATGGACGGCTCGTTCGCCAACCAGGTCCTGGCACAGATCTTCCTGTTCGAACAGAAGTTCGCTGACCTGTCGGCCGAGAAGAAAGCCGAGCGCCTGACTGTTGAAGTGCTGCCGAAGAAGCTCGACGAAGAAGTGGCCCTGGAAATGGTCCGCGGCTTCGGCGGCGTGGTCACCCAACTGACCAAGCAGCAAGCTGACTACATCGGCGTGACCGTCGAAGGCCCGTTCAAGCCGCACGCCTACCGCTACTAAGCGGCAAGCTTGAAGCTGCAAGCGGCGAGCAAAGGCAGACCGTGCCGTTGCCACTTGCAGCTCTGTAATTACAGATCTTGAACGACGCCCAAGCCAGACCGGCCATCACCGATCTGGCTTTTACTTGCAGCTTGCCGCTAGACGCTTGTTGCCAGAGGAACGCCTGATGTCACAAGAACGCCGCTACAGTTTCGAGTTCTTCCCGACCAAGACCGACGCCGGTCACGAAAAGCTGATGGGCGTAGCCCGCCAGCTGGCCGCCTGCAACCCGGATTTCTTCTCCTGCACCTACGGTGCCGGTGGCTCTACCCGCGACCGCACGCTGAACACTGTGCTGCAGCTGGAAAACGAAGTGAAGGTACCTGCCGCACCGCACCTGTCGTGCGTGGGCGACACCAAGGCCGAACTGCGCGCCCTGCTGGCCGAGTACAAGGCTGCCGGCATCAAGCGCATCGTTGCCCTGCGTGGTGACCTGCCGTCGGGCATGGGCATGGCCAGTGGCGAACTGCGCTACGCCAGCGACCTGGTGGAGTTCATCCGTCAGGAAACCGCTGACCACTTCCACCTGGAAGTGGCCGCCTATCCGGAAATGCACCCACAGGCGCGCAATTTCGAAGCCGACCTGGGTAATTTCGTGCACAAGGTCAAGGCCGGTGCCGACAGCGCCATTACCCAGTATTTCTTCAATGCCGATAGCTACTTCTACTTTGTAGAGCGCGCGCAGAAGCTGGGCGTAGACATCCCGGTGGTACCCGGCATCATGCCGATCACCAACTACAGCAAGCTGGCACGCTTCTCCGACGCTTGCGGCGCCGAGATCCCGCGCTGGATCCGCAAGCAACTGGAAGCCTATGGCGACGACACTGCCAGCATCCAGGCCTTCGGCGAAGAAGTAATCACCCGCATGTGCGAACAGCTGCTGCAAGGCGGCGCACCGGGCCTGCACTTCTATACCTTGAACCAGGCCGAAGCGAGCCTGGCGCTGTGGAACAACCTGAAGCTGCCGCGCTGAAATCTTTTGGTAAAGTCTGCTTAAGAAATGATTAAGGCTTTGGTCATAGACTAAAGCCTTATTTATTTCCGGGTTACACAGGTCTTACCTGCCATGCAGCATTCCCAGCCATCGCGCCCCCAGCTTGTCTACCTGGCTTTTGGCCCGGCAACCTACCATCAGGAAGCCTGTTTCAGCATCGTCAGCGCCCTCGCCCAGCTGGGCCCGGCAGCGCACGACGCCATGGACATCCAGGTCTACACCGACAACCCGCAGCCATATGCAGGGCTACCCGTTAACCTCCACGTGCTGGATGAGGCCACACGCCAGGCCTGGAATGCCCCTCACGGCTACCACTTTCGCAGCAAGCATGTGCTTTTGCGCCAAGTGCTGCAGCAACACCCGCTGGCCGTGCTGATCGACACCGATACCTTCTTCCGCAAATCGCCGCTGCAATTGTTCGCCCGGGTGGCGCCCGGCAAGCTTTTGTGTAACGCCATCGGCCCACGCTACGGGGCGAACCAGAAGTGCCTGCTGTACAAGAACCTGCTGACCATCCTCCAGTCCCGAGACCTGGCCGACGGCCAGATGCCACTGGTCAACTCAGGGGTGATCGGCCTCACTGCCGATGACGCCAGCACCCTGGACCGCTCCATCGCCATGATGGATGAGTTCTACCCCTTGGCCCGGGAGGCCTATACCCTCGAAGAGTTCTGCCTGGCGGTAGCGGCCTATCGCAAGCTGGAGCTGGCCGGATGCACCGACGTCATTCACCACTACTGGAGCCGCAAGGCGCAGTTTCGCGCCAAGATCCAGGCCTGGCTGCGCAAGCACGGCCACGACCCGCTAAGCCAGGCCGCGCTGGCCGACGTGGCCCTGGTCAACGACCAGTTACCGCGGCCACCGGCCCTGCATCGGCTGGGCTACAAGGCACTGAGCCTGACCCTGCCCAGCCAGGAACGCCAGTTCGCCCGCGAACTGCTGTATGGCTGCTATCCCTACCCCAACGAGTTCGACCGTGCCTGTGCACCGGCCTGGTGGGACAAGGCCCTGGAGAACCTCAATGCCCGCCATGGGCGCATGGAGCCCGAGCGGCTTCGCCAGTGTCTGCGTCATCCGGGGTTGCGGCTGTCGCTGGGCGAGCGACGCAAGGATATCGAGGCCCATCTGCTGCGAACCTCCCAGGGCTGAGGTGCTCGCAAGCCCCATTGCCTTGCGCGACCCCACATCGATCGCGCATGTCTTTACCATGCCCCGGCCGAACGCGTAATCTCCGGCCATGTCCCACATCGCCCGGTTGTTCTGGATCCTGCTGCTCGTTTGCCTGAGCCCGTTGGCTCTGGGCGAACGCTTGCGCCTGGTATCCGATGACTGGGCCCCATATGTGTATCAGCACGACGGCCAGCCGCGCGGTATCGACTACGAAGTCACCAATCAGGTGTTCGCGCGCCTGGGGGTCGAGGTGGAGTGGCAGTTCCTGCCGTGGAAGCGCTGCCTGGTAATGATCGAGCAAGGCCTGGCCGATGGCATTCTCGATATCTTCCAGACCGAATCGCGCCAACCGTATCTCATATACGCGCAAGAGCCCATGTCGGAGGTCGAGTTCGTCCTGTTCCAGGCCAGCGCACGTCGCCATGCCGTTACCCACCTGCAAGACCTCGCCGGCCTCACGGTCGGCACATCGCCGGGCTACGCCTATGGCGATGCGTTCAATGGGGCCAAGTACTTCACGCGCGAAGCCGCCCCCACCCACGAAGCCAACTTGGGCAAGCTGGTGCTGGGCCGTATCGACCTGGCCATCACCGACCGCAGGGTCGGGCGGTATCTGCTGCACCAACTGGGCATGCAACGGCAAGTCGAAGAGCTGCCACTGGTCATCAGCCGCCAGACACAATACCTGGGCCTGGTGCGTAAACCCGGGCGCGAGGAACTGGCCGTGGCCTTTGCCGAAGAGTTGCGGCGCTTCAAGCAGGAACCGGCCTATGCGGCAATCAGCAACCACTACATAGGCGACATTGGAAACATTCTCAACGCCGTTGAGCAGCAGGAAAGCAGCACAGCGCGATAGCTCTGTTATACTCGGGCCTTCCCGCCCGGCTCACGCCCGGACGCTCGGCCTCGCAACAGGCATCCCGATCGGCACCGACGCCCCTTCGCGTCCAGCCTCCGTTTCCCGGATGTGCAGTGAAAGCCCAGCTGGACCGGACGCGATCGCATCCCACCGATGCCCGTCGCGCCAGGCAGAACATCCCAAACGGGCCCAGCCCAAACGAGAACAGGATCGCCCATGTCCTTTGCTTCCCTCGGTCTCTCCGAGGCTCTTGTCCGCGCTATCGAGGCTGCGGGCTATACCCAGCCGACCCCCGTGCAACAGCGGGCAATTCCCGCCGTGTTGCAAGGCCGCGACCTTATGGTGGCCGCCCAGACGGGTACTGGTAAAACCGGTGGCTTCGCCCTGCCGATTCTCGAGCGCCTGTTCCCGGCCGGCCACCCTGACAAGTCGCAGCGCCATGGCCCGCGCCAGCCCCGCGTACTGGTCCTGACCCCGACCCGCGAACTGGCCGCCCAGGTGCATGACAGCTTCAAGGTGTATGCACGGGACCTGCCGCTGGTCAGCGCCTGCATCTTCGGCGGTGTCGGCATGAACCCACAGATCCAGGCCATTGCCAAGGGTGTCGATGTACTGGTCGCCTGCCCGGGCCGCCTGCTCGACCTGGCCGGTCAGGGCAAGGTCGACCTGGCCCACGTTGAAATCCTCGTGCTCGACGAAGCCGACCGCATGCTCGACATGGGCTTCATCCACGACGTCAAGAAGGTACTTGCCCGTTTGCCGGCCAAACGCCAGAACCTGCTGTTCTCGGCCACCTTCTCCAAGGACATCACCGACCTTGCCGACAAGCTCCTGCACAACCCGGAGCGTATCGAGGTCACCCCGCCGAACACCACCGTCGAGCGTATCGAGCAGCGCGTCTACCGCCTGCCGGCCAGCCACAAGCGCGCGCTGCTGGCACACCTGATCACCCTGGGCGCCTGGGAGCAGGTGCTGGTGTTCACCCGTACCAAGCACGGTGCCAACCGCCTGGCCGAATACCTGGAAAAGCACGGCCTGACCGCCGCCGCCATCCACGGCAACAAAAGCCAGAACGCCCGCACCAAGGCCCTTGCCGACTTCAAGGCGAACAGCGTCCGCGTGCTGGTTGCCACCGACATCGCTGCCCGCGGCCTGGACATCGATCAGCTGCCACACGTGGTCAACTTCGAGTTGCCGAATGTCGAAGAAGACTACGTACACCGTATTGGCCGTACTGGCCGTGCCGGTCGTTCGGGCGAGGCCATTTCCATGGTCGCGCCGGATGAAGAAAAGCTGCTCAAAAGCATCGAGCGGGTCACCAAGCAGCGCATCCCGGATGGCGACCTGATGGGCTTCGACGCCAGCCAGGTTGAAGCCGAAAAGCCCGAAGTACGCGAGCGCCCGCAGAATAACGGCCGCGGTGGCCGTAACCAGCAGGCCCGTGGCGAAGGCGGCAAAGACGCCAACGGCGGCCGCAAGGACAAGGGCAAGGATAAAGGCAAGGCCAAGCAGCAGGCTGCTGAAAAGCCGGCCGACAAGGAAAAGAGCGGCGACAAGCAACAGCAGCCGCGCAAGCCGCGTGACAAGAAACCGCGCCAGCAGCAGGCCGGCAGTGGCAATGTGCCGAAAGCACCGGCTGACCGTGACCCGGAAGAGTTCCTGGACGACGAGATCGACAACTTCGGTAACCGTGCCGACTATGTCAGCCCATACCAAGGCAAGAACCAAGGCCGTAACCGCCGCCCAGGGGGTGGTGCCGGCCAAGCTCAAGGCCAAGGTAGTGGCCAGCGCAGCAACGGCGGTGGTCAGGGCCAGGCCCGCAACGGCGGCCAGCAGCGCAGCGGTGGTAGCAGCGGTGAAAAACGCCCGCCTCGCGCCAATAACGGTGGTGGTGCCCGTCGTGATGGCGGCGCTGGCCGTGGTCGCCCGGCACGTGATGACGCTGCCCGGCCAGAGCCGGCGGTGCGCAACCCGCGCCAGCCGGAAAAACAGCCGGTTATCATCCGCAAGGAATCCAAGCTCGACCGTTACCCGACGCCAGAACAGCTGGACGACCTGCCAAGCCGCCCGCGCGGTGAGCGCCCGGCACTGCTGACCCGCAAGGGCTCATAGAAGTAAAGGGGGCCGCTTTGCGGCCCTTTCACTAAAAAGGCCGCCCCCACAGGTATTGCGCAGTTTTCACGTACTGCGTCATACCTGTGGGGGCGGCCTTTTTAGCGAAAGGGCTGCACAGCAGCCCCTCGGTATTTCAGCTACCGCAGATTACTTCTGCTTCACACCTTCAACACTGATATCCAGGTCCAGGGTTTGCGAAGTCGGGCCTGGGCCCTTGATGCCGAAGTCGTTCAGGTTAAGCGTGGTGGCGGCATTGAAGCCGGCGCGCTCGCCACCCCATGGGTCCTTGCCTTCACCGTTGAAGGTAGCCTTGAAGGTGACAGGTTTGGTCACGCCGTGCAGGGTCAGGTCGCCGGTCACGTCGGCAGTCTTTTCGCCAGTCGATTTGACGCTGGTGGAAACGAACTTGGCTTCCGGGTACTTCTTGACGTCGAGGAAGTCAGCGCTGGCAATGTGCTTGTCGCGCTCGGCATGGTTCGACCACAGGCTGGCGGTTTTCAGGTCGACATTGATCTTGCTGGCTTCAGGCTTGGCGCTGTCCCAAGTGAAGTTGCCATCGAAGTCCTTGAAGGTACCGTGGATGAAGCTGTAGCCCAGGTGGCTGATTTTCCAATCAACGAACGCGTGCTGCCCTTCCTTGTCGATCTTGTACTCGGCAGCCATGGCCTGGCCAGCGGAGAGCAGAGCGGTACCGAGCGCCAGAGCGGCAAAAGTCTTTTTCAACATCCTGTTCATTCCTATGCAATTGAGGTTGAGAGTCAAGCTTTGCGGCCCAGCATGCGGCTCAGGGTCGCGTCACGGTCGATGAAATGGTGCTTGAGCGCGGCCAGGGCATGCAACACGGCAAAAATCACCAAGCCCCAGGCCAGCCAGAGATGTATCACGCCAGCCACATCTGCCTGGTCGGGCAGGTCACTGATCAAGGCCGGCACTTCGAACAGGCCGAACACCGGGATACCGACGCCATCAGCGGTGGAAATGAGGTAACCGGCGCCCATCACTGCAAACAGCCCAAGGTAAAGTGCCAGATGGCCCAGTTTGGCCGCGGTGCGGGTGAACGCACCGTGGGTGGCCGGTGCCGGTGGTGGCGGGCTGACGAAGCGCCAGAGCACCCGCAGGAGCATCACCGCCAACAGCACCAGGCCGATGCTCTTGTGCAGGTCCGGGCCGGATTTGCGCCACGGGCTGTAGTAGTCAAGGCCGACCATCCACAGGCCCAGGCCGAACAAACCGAAAACCGCCAGCGCCACGCCCCAGTGCAGGACGATACTGACCACGCCGTAGCGAGAAGGTGAATTGCGCAGTTGCATGTTGGCGTGTTTCCCCGTGAAAGCTGTGCACAGACTATCGCGTAACGTATCGAATAAAAGCGGAAAAAATTGCTTTGGATTATCGAGAAATCCGATATTTATTGTGTAAGCGTCCCATTAAGGAAACATTAACGATAGACGCAGGGTTCAGGGTTGCCAGTGCCGGCCCATGGCCGGCGCTGGCAATGATTCAACCGGCCTTGGCCTGGGTATTGGCCACGGTTTTTTTCGCCGGCTCAGACTTGGCAGTAGCCTTCTTGCTCTCGGCAGGTTTTTGCGCTGGCTTGTGCGCCGGCGCATGCTTGGCCGGGGCAGCCTTGGTCGCAGCTGGCTTGGCTGCCGCTTCCTTCACGACTGGCGCAGGTGCAGCTTGCGGCGCAGGCGCTGGAGCAGGCGCAACTGCTGGTGCCACTTCATCAGCCTTGGCAATCGGCTCGGCCTTTACCTCGGGCTTGTCCGCCCCACCGAACAGACGCTTGAAGAAGCCTGGCTTGTCCTGCTTGGCCTCATCGACCGGCTTCGCCTCGGTCTTGGCTGGCACCTGCTCAGCCTTGCCCGACTTGTCGGACGAACCCCCGAACATATTCGAGAAGAAGCCACCCTTGTTCTCCTTGGCCGCCGCGCCTGCCGCAGCAGCCGCCGCGACCGGCGCCGCCTTGGCGGGGTCGAACGACTTGCCAGCCAGCAGGTCCTGCGCCTGGCTGGCGGCCCGCTGGCCACTGCGCAGGGCACCTTCCAGCGTGCCTGGGTACAGCGCATCGGTGTGCTCACCCGCAAAGGTGATGCGCTGCACCGGGCGCTCCCACAGGCGCCAGTACTTGCTGATCTGCCCCGGGCCGTAGGCCAGGTAAGCACCACCAGTACTGGCATCGACGCTGTAGCGCTTGACCTCATAGCCAGTGAACGCACCACGTGCCTGCGGGTAGAACGCATGCAGGCGGATCAGCACCTGGTCAACCATCTGCTTGTCGCCAAAGGCCTGCAACAGGCGGGCATTGTCGCCGGACAGGTTGATAACCACGTTGGCACCGCCCTTGAGCGCCGGTTCGATCCACAGCATGCCAAGCCCGGTGTTACTGAAGATTTCCCCCGACATCCGCGCGCGGCTTTCCCATACCGGCTTCTTGAACTTCAGCATGAGCTGGTCGCGCCAGCCATAGTTGGTGCCCTTGAGCGCCGCCAGGTGCTTGGCGTCCAGGCCTGGGGTCATCTGGATCTTGGCCAGGGCGCGCAACGGCACGGCCATGACCAGGTAATCGGCCTGATAACCGACACTGCCGACTTTGACCGTGACACTGTCCTTGTCCTGCACAATCGCGGTGACCGGCGAGCTGGTCTTGATGGTCTTCAACTGCTTGACGAAAGCCTGGGCCAGTACCGGGCTACCGCCGGGCAGGCGTGCGGCACGCAGATCGCGGTCACTGACGCCACGGTAGACGCGGTTCTGCTGGGCAAAGTACAGCAGCGACAGGCGCGACGGTTCATCGTAGCGGGTACGGATCTGCTGGTTGACCAATTGGCGGGCGGTGGCCGGCAGTTGCAGCTTGTCCAGCCAGGTGGAAACGTTGATCTGGTCGAGGGCGAACAGCGTGCTGGTGGCCTGCGGGTTCAGCGGGTCGTCGATCGAACGCGCCAGGTCGTCGAGGGTTTTTTCGTAGCGCTTGAGTGCCTCGGCTGTGGCCGGCTGCTTGGTTGCCAGGTCGGTGGCGCTGAAATATTCGCCGTCGATCAGGTAACCAGGGGTGCGTACGAACTCGGGCGCCGGCAGTGTTTCAAGCTTGAAACGGTCAAGGTACTGGTTGAGCACCGGCTGCGCCTTGGCGTTGCCGATCCACTCGCTGGTGGCAAGGCCCGAGCGCCCGCCCATGCCGGCCTTGGCTTCCAGCAGGGTCACCTGCCAGCCTTTGTTCTGCAGTTCATAGGCCGCGGTCAGGCCCGCCAGGCCACCACCCACGACGATCGCGGTGGGCGTTTTATCCTTCGCCAGCGCAGTGCCGCTGGAAACACCAATCAATATCAACGCGCACAGACGCACCCAAGCAGCAGCCATGTCGGCGAACTCCGAGTCAGAGGTTACGGAAACGGGGAGAGGCAGAAATGCCCCGGGGAGATGCGTTAAGAATACGTCAGCTCCGCCAACCCTGCCAGCGCAGTGACATCAAGTGCCTTTCGCAACTGACATTTTTGCCAGTAGCCATGTCACACCGCAGCAGGCGAAGCTGGCGAAGATGGCCATCAGCCCCACCAGGAGGGCATGCGCATGATCTTCGAGGAGCATTTCCAGCACGTCGAACGGCAGTTTCTGTGGCACAGGCAGACCCTGTTCACGCCCTCGGGCCTGAGCATCCGCTCCAACAGCACCTCGTGGACCGGCTTCCACGAGGCGTTCAAAGGCGAGGACGGCACCGAGCTGGTAATCGGCGAGCACAGCGACGTGGAAATATCCTTTGCCCAGGAGGTCGAGTGCCTGCGCCTGGAATACTACGTGGTCAGCGACTTCCTGTGTGACGACCTGCACATGCTGTTCGATGCCGAGAACCTTGATTACGACCTGTGCGCCCCTGTCCCCCGCAACTTTTACTGGCTCACGCTTGAAGGTAGCGGTTTTCGCGATTTGCGCCCGGGGCCCATTGCCACACAACCTTACCACCAGGTAATCGACGGGCCATTCCGGCGTCTGACCATCTCCACCTCGCAGGCCGGTACCGTCCACATCCGCCGCCTCGAATGGACCGGCACCCGACGCCACTGAACGGCAGCGGTTGTGGTGCCCTGCAGCATTGCTTAGGCTTACGCGGTCGAACCACGCCGTAAAGCCAGGAGAAGTGCCCATGGGCCTGAATGATCAGTGGATGCAACGCGACCTCAAGGTCCTGTGGCACCCCTGCACCCAGATGAAAGACCACGAGCAATTACCGCTGATCCCTATCAGGCGCGGCGAGGGCGTGTGGCTGGAAGACTTCGAAGGCAAGCGCTACCTGGATGCTGTGAGCAGCTGGTGGGTCAACGTATTCGGCCACGCCAACCCGCGCATCAACCAGCGCATCAAGGACCAGGTCGACCAACTGGAGCACGTGATCCTGGCCGGCTTCAGCCATCAGCCGGTGATCGAACTGTCCGAGCGCCTGGTGGCGATGACCCCGGCCGGGCTTGACCGGGTGTTCTATGCCGACAACGGCTCGTCGTGCATCGAAGTCGCGCTGAAGATGAGCTTCCACTACTGGCAGAACGTCGGCAAACCGGGCAAGAAGCGCTTCGTCACCCTCACCAACAGCTACCACGGCGAAACCATCGCCGCGATGTCGGTCGGCGATGTGCCGCTGTTCACCGAGACCTACAAGGCGCTGCTGCTCGATACGATCAAAGTGCCGAGCCCGGACTGTTACCTGCGCCCCGAAGGCATGGGCTGGGAGGAGCATTCGCGCAACATGTTCGCAGACATGGAACAGACCTTGGCCGAACACCACCAGAGCATTTCCGCGGTGATCATCGAGCCGCTGATCCAGGGCGCCGGCGGCATGCGCATGTACCACCCGGTGTACCTCAAGCTGCTGCGTGAAGCCTGCGACCGCTACGACGTGCACTTGATCCATGACGAAATCGCCGTGGGTTTCGGCCGTACCGGTACCATGTTCGCCTGCGAACAGGCCGGCATCCGCCCCGATTTCCTGTGCCTGTCCAAGGCATTGACCGGCGGTTATCTGCCGCTGGCCGCCTGCCTGACCACCGACAAGGTGTACCAGGCGTTCTACGACGACTACCCGACCCTGCGCGCGTTCCTCCACTCACACAGCTATACCGGCAACCCGCTGGCTTGTGCTGCCGCGCTGGCGACGCTGGACATCTTCGCGCAAGACAACGTGATCGAGGCCAACAAGGCCTTGGCCACGCGCATGGCCAGCGCCACTGCCCACCTGGCCGATCATGCCCACGTGGCCGAAATTCGCCAGACCGGCATGGCCCTGGCCATCGAGATGGTCCAGGACAAGGCGGGCAAGGTCGCTTACCCCTGGCAGGAGCGGCGCGGCCTGAAGGTGTTCGAACATGCGCTGACCCGCGGCGCCCTGCTGCGGCCGCTGGGCAGCGTGGTGTACTTCCTGCCACCGTATGTAATTACGCCAGAGCAGATCGACTTCCTGGCCGAGGTCGCCAGCGAAGGCATCGACATTGCCACCCGCGACAGCGTCAGTGTGGCAGTGCCGGCCAACTTCCATCCCGATTTCCGCGATCCGGGCTAGGCCCGAAAGCCCCGCCGCCAAACCCTGTGGGAGCGCTCCCACAGGGTCACATGATCCCTTTTCGTCCGAGCAGAACCATGAGACTGTCCCGCTTCTTCATCGACGCCCCCTTGAGCCTTGGCGAGCATGACCTGCCCGAAGCCCAGGCCCACTACATTGGCCGCGTACTGCGCATGGCCCCCGGCGATGCCGTACAGCTGTTCGACGGCAGCGGCCAGGAATACCTCGGCCAGTTGCTTGAAGTGGGCAAGAAAACCGTCCGCGTCAGCCTCGACCAGGCCTTCGTCGGCCAGGCCGACTCCCCGCTGCACGTCCACCTCGGCCAAGGACTGTCGCGTGGCGAGCGCATGGACTGGGCAATTCAGAAGGCCACCGAACTGGGCGCCAACGAAATCACCCCCATCGTCAGCGAGCGCTGCGAAGTGCGCCTGAAGGACGAACGCGCCGACAAGCGCCTGGCCCACTGGCGGCAAGTGGCAATCAGCGCCTGCGAGCAATGTGGCCGCTCGACCTTGCCAGTCATCCACCCGCCAGTGACCCTGGCCGAATGGCTAAGCAGCAGCCAGGCTGACCTGAAGCTGGTCCTGCACCCGGTGGCCGAACCACTTACCCGCCATGCCAAGCCTGCGACCCTGGCCTTTTTGATCGGGCCCGAAGGCGGCCTGAGCGAAGCCGAAGTGGAGCAGGCCAAGGCCGCCGGTTTCCACGCAGCCCGCCTCGGCCCACGTGTGCTGCGCACAGAGACGGCGCCAGTGGTGGCCTTGTCGGTGGCGCAGCAGTTGTGGGGCGACTTTTAACTAGCGTACGTAGAACGACACCGCCACGAAGTGCATCAGGCTGCCTGCGATCACGAACAGGTGCCAGATGCCATGCGCGTGGCGCAGGCGGCTGTCCAGGGCGAAAAAGATGATGCCCACGGTGTACAACACCCCGCCCGCGGCCAGCCAGACGAAGCCGGCGGTGCCCAGCGAGTGCAGCAGCGGCTTGACGGCTACCAGTACGATCCAGCCCATCACCGCGTAGATGATGATTGAAAGGATACGTGCCTCGGAACGTGGCTTGATCTCTTGCAGCATGCCGAGCACCGCCAGCCCCCAGACAACGCCGAACAGGCTCCAGCCCCAGGGACCACGCAGGCTGACCAGGCAGAACGGCGTGTAGCTGCCGGCAATCAGCAGGTAGATCGACAGGTGGTCGAGCTTTCGCATGATCACCTTCGCTCGCCCACGCGTGCTGTGGTAAAGGGTGGATATGCTGTACAGCAACAGCAAGGTGCTGCCGTAGATGGAAAAACTGACGATCTTCCACGGGTCACCTTGCAGGCCCGCAACCACGATCAGCCAGATGGCCCCGATACAGGCCAGGACAGCCCCTACCAGGTGAGTCCAGGCGTTGAAGCGTTCACCGTAATACATGCAAACACAGACCTCCTGAGGTGGGCTGGGTTCCTGATGTGATGCTTATGGCCTCTTCGCGGGCATGCCCGCCACAGGTTATCCACTTGTCTTGAAGAGCATGATTTCCCTGTGGGAGCGGGCGTGCCCGCGAAAGGGCCCTGTATCTGACACCCTACCCAAGATCAGGTTGCAGATCGGCGTCACGCACCAGCCTTTCCAACGCGACCAGGTCTGGCACCCGCGCTACCTGCTCGCCCACCTGCACCGCTGCCAGCTCCAACCTGCCCAGCGCCACATCCACGTAGTTCAGCTGACTGTCGAGCTTGCACGAGCGCGGAATGTCTTGCAGCAACAGCGCCAGGTACCGCAAACCGGTATCGCCCAAAGCATTGAGCACCACCACGCGCGCCCGTTCACCGCAAGGCGTCTCGCCACCGCACGCAGCCTCGAAGCCGATCAGCGGCAAGCGCTGCTGGCGCCAGTCTATCCAGCCCAGGTGCCAAGCCGGTTCATTTAGCTGGCACATCAGGTTGCGCTGACCGCTCAACTCGGCGACCGCCACGTTGGGCAGCACCAGGGTGCGGTCACCCAACGGCAACAACAACCCGGTCAGGCTGCTGCGCTGGCCGGCGATCAGTTCAAGCATGGGTCTGGCTCCAGTGAGCAATGCTCTGCAGCAGCAGCGATTCCTGATACGGCTTGCCCAGGTATTCGTTGACGCCGATGGCCATGGCGCGGTCGCGGTGCTTCTGCCCGGTGCGCGAGGTAATCATGATGATCGGCAGGTCTTTGAGCCGTTCATCACGGCGAATCCGCGTAGCCACCTCAAAGCCATCCATGCGCGGCATCTCGATGTCCAGCAGCAACACATCGGGCCGGTGCTCTTCTAAAAGTGCCATTGCATCGACACCGTCCTTGGCCGTGAGCACACTCATGCCGTGACGTTCCAGCAGGCGGCTGGTGACCTTGCGCACGGTTACCGAATCGTCCACCACCATCACCAACAAGGCGCGGCGCGGGGCCGGGCCGAGCAGCGGGTGCTGGGCACCGCCACCGGGCAGGCGCGCCAGACGGCGCTGCTGGCCACGCAGCTGGCCCAGCAGGTCGAGAATCAGCACCACCCGGCCATCGCCCAGCAGCGTCGCCCCCGATAGCCCGGCAACTGCGGCAAACTGTGGGCCCAGGCTCTTGACCACGATCTCGCGGCTGGGAGACAGGCCATCGGCCTGGATAGCGAACGATTGCTCCTTGGAGTGCACCAGCAGCACCGGCAATGGTACGCTCACACCCAGCAAGGCGGGGCGCGGCAACCCCTGTAGCAACTCACCCAGGTAGCGCAGCTCGTATTCGTGGCCGGCGTAGACATAACGCGGCGAGCCCAGCTGGTAGCAGGCCGCCAGTTCTGCCGGCGGCACGCGGACGATACCCTCGATGGTATTCAGCGGAATGGCATACTGTTCTTCGCCCAGGTGCACCATCAGCGCACGGTTGATCGACACGGTGAATGGCAGGCGGATCAAGAAGCGAGCACCCTTGCCCTGGGCCGATTCGATGCTCATCGAGCCACCCAGTTGCTTGACCTCCTCGTGCACCACGTCCATACCCAGACCGCGCCCGGAAATCTGGGTGATCTTCTCGGCAGTGGAAAAGCCAGGGCGCAGGATGAACTGCAGAATCTCGTGATCGCTCAAGTGCGCCTGCGGGTCCAGCAGGCCGCGCTTGATGGCTTTGCGACGCACTGCTTCCAGCGGCACACCGGCACCGTCGTCAGTCATTTCGATGACAATATCGGCACCTTCGTGCAGCAGGTTCAGGTGG
Source organism: Pseudomonas sp. BN607 (assembly GCF_029871175.1). Taxonomy (NCBI): domain Bacteria; kingdom Pseudomonadati; phylum Pseudomonadota; class Gammaproteobacteria; order Pseudomonadales; family Pseudomonadaceae; genus Pseudomonas; species Pseudomonas sp. BN607. Next base: position 198,462 of record NZ_SSOE01000028.1, on the reverse strand, counting down.
ATCGTGCCCTGCTCCGGCTTGCCTGCAGCCAGGCGCATTTCGCGGCTTTCCAGGCCATGATCGACGGCATTGCGCAGCATGTGTTCCAAAGGCGCCACCATGCGTTCGAGCACGCTGCGGTCCAGCTCGCCCTCGGCGTTGCCGACCACCAGCTCTACCTGCTTGCCCAACTCGCTGGCCACCTGCCGCACCACCCGCTGCAAGCGTGGCACCAGGCGTTCGAACGGTACCATCAGTGTGGCGGTCAGGCCTTCCTGCAACTGGCTGTTTACCCGTGCCTGCTGCTGCAGCAGGCTATAGGCCTCATGGGCGCGCTGGGCCAGGGTTTCTTTCAGGTCGAGCATGTCCGAGGCGGATTCGAACAACGCCCGCGACAGCTGCTGCAACTGCGAGTGGCGGTCCATTTCCAGCGGGTCGAAGTCGTCATAGGCATCACCTTCGAATTGCTGGCGACTGGAGATCCGCCCCTGGGTCTCGATGTCCAGGCGCAGCAACTGGTCGCGCATGCGCTCAAGCGTGGTTTCCATCTCGTTGAGGGTGAACTGCGCGTCGTTGACCTGCTGCTCGATGCGCCCACGGATGATCGAGTGCTCGCCGGCCAGGTTACCCAGCTCGTCGAGCAGCTCGGCATCGACCTTGACCATGTCGCCCGGGGCCCGTTCCGGGGCAGCTGCCGGCACATCGGCACTGGCAGCCTCCAACGGCCCCTGGCCAGCCGCACTGTCGGTGAGCGCCGCACTGCTGAAATTGCGAATGTAGTCGATCAGTGCCGTGGCAGCATGCAACGGCTGGCCCAGGCGCACGGCATCGAGCATGTGCGCCAGGCGGTCGTGGCAGTTCTGCAGCAGGGCGAACAGCGGCGGGCTCGGTGGCAGGCGGCCGACGGCCAACAGTTCGTAGAGAAACTCCAGTTCGTGGGCCAGATCACCGATCGGGGCGATTTCGACCATGCGCGCCACGCCTTTGAGGGTGTGCAGGTCGCGCATGAGGTTGTCCACCTCGACGCTGTTGCGCGGGTCACCTTGCCAGCGCGCCAAGGCAGCTGCGGCGCTCTCGACAATGTCCGAGCTTTCTTCAAGAAACACTTCCAGCAGCTCTTCGCCGGGGCTTTCCGGCGCATGCGCCGGCGGCTCGTCCAGCTCCGTGAGCAAGGGCGGGCGTGGCATTCCCAAGCCCAGGGTATCGGCAAAGTCCATGTCCGGGTGCAACGGCGTTACCGTATCGATGCCCACCAGGCCGGTGGCATCCGGCGCCAGGGCCTGGTCCAGCAAGCTGCGCAGGCTGTCGACCAGTTCCACGCGCGGCGGAATATCTTGCCCGGCCGCTACTTCATCGAGCATGTCCAGCAAGGCTTCCTGGGCACGCTGAGCCTGGGCGAAGAAACGCCCATCGGCCGGTAGGCTGCCCTCCTCCACCGCACCGTACAGATCAAGCAGGGCTTCGCACACATCATCCATCTGCCACAGGTCAGCCAGGTGCGCGGCATGGCCCAGGGTAGTCATTTCATCAAGCAGGGTGTCCAGCGCACCACGCTGGCCGGGTTGTTGCTGCCAGTGCGCCAGCGACGATTCGGCGTTGAGCAGGATATCCATGGCTTGCGCCAGGAAGCTGGCGAGCTGCTGCGGGTCACGCTTGCCGAGCCGGGCATGCTGCGGAGCCTGATGCAGGGCCGCCAGGCGCCCGTCCACGGCCTGGCCGACCTGTTCGATCAGCTCGGCGGCGCCGGGAATGGCTGCCAGCGGCGTGCTGTCGAGTTGCGCCAAGCCCAGGTGGAACAGCGAACGCGCAGCCTCCAGCCATTCAAGCTCGGCCATTTCCAACGGCAACTGGTGGCCCTTGTACTCTCGGGCCAGGCGGTCGAAGGCGGTAGCCAGTTCAGCGACCGGCATGACCCCGGCCATTGCCGCGCTGCCCTTGAGCGTGTGCAGCGCGCGTTGCAGGCCATCGCTGACCGGCGTTTCCTGGCTGTCGGCCCCTTGCAGGAAAGCATCGAGGCTGGCCAGGTGGCCCTGCGCCTCGCTGCGGAATATGTCCAGCAGCTGAGGGTCGAGGCCGTCGATATCAGCAACGGCCGGCACGTCGTTTTCAGCCAGCGCATGCAGGTGCCCGGCCAGTTGCTCGATCTCGCTGAGTTGGGGCAGCTGACCGGCAGCGAAGTCGGCCAGCAGGTCAGGCAGGTGAACGAATGCCTGCTGCAAGGCCACCACACCTTCCGGGCTGAGCACGCTGCGCCCTTCCAGCACCCGGTTCAACAGGTGCTCCGCGCCCCAGGCCAGCTCGGCCACCGCTTCGGCATGCACCATACGGCCACTGCCTTTGAGCGTGTGCAGCGCCCGGCGTACTTCGCCCAGCGCCTCACGCTGCTGGTTGTCGGCGCGCCAGCGCAACCAGTGGCGCTCGATGTCCGGCAGCAGCTCGCCTGCCTCGTCGAGAAACACTTCGCGCAGTTCGTCATCGATACCATCCAGGCCTGTACTGGCTTCGACCAGCGCACAGTGCACCCCTAGCTTCGCCAGACTGGCTCGCGCCATATCGATAAAGGGTTGGCCATCGGCCAGCGGGTCAGCCACCCGCCATTGCAGGTACCATTCGGCGGCGCTCAAGGCCTCGGCCAAGTGCGCCAGTTCATCGGCAGGTGGCTCCACCTCCAGGTGTTGCAACCAGCGCTGCACATAGCCGGCACAGCCGGCGAACACTTCGGCCACGGCTGGCAGCATCAACATCGCCAGCGCGCCACGCACCTGCTGCAACAAACCCGGCAAGGGTTGCAGACGTTGCCGCGGCCAGCCGGACTCGAGGCAATCGCCGATCAGGTCCTTGGCCTGCTGCAGCACGTTCAGCGACTCGTTCAGCACCAACTGGCGAATTTCCGCGAGGTCCGAGCCCGGCAGGCCGCCCTGGCCGTTTTCTTCCAGCGGGCCGACCATGCCGTTGAGCGTGGCCTCGACATAGAGCAAGGCGCCTGCCACGTCCATCAGCACCGCATCGTCCACTGCCCGCTCGCCCTGGGACAGTGCCTGCAGCACCAGTACCTGGTCGATGATGACCCGCCGCGGTTGCTGGAAACCCAGCACGGCCAGGGTGTCGGCCACGTGCCGCAGCGGCGCCAGCAAGGCGTCGAGCTGCTCGCTGTGCTGGCGGTCACCGCGCCCGAACAGGTCAAGACGCTCCTTGATGCGCATCAGGTCGTCGCACAGTGCGCTCACCACCGAGCGCAGGGCATCGCGACCCGGACCGGCCTGCAGTTGGTCACGCCAGTTACCCAGGGACAGGTCGAGGTTGGCCAGGTCATCGGAGCCGGCAAAGCGCTGCGCGGCACCCCTGATCAGGCTGGCCTGGGCCAATGGCTCGACGCCACGGCAGGCACGCAGCTGGTTGAGCAACGGCAGCATGACCAACGGCAAGTCGTGGCGCGCACCGCGCAACCGCTCAAGGTATGAAGGCAGTTGCTCCAGGCCGCGGAACAATGCTCCCAGGCAATCACCCCTTGGGCTGACCTGGCCTTCGGCCAACGCCCGGGCAAACAGTTCCAGCTCCTCGGCCAGGCGCGTGGCGCCACGCAGTTCGAGCATGCGCAGGCAACCGTGCACCTGGTGCAGGTTGTCGACCACGAAGGCCAGCATCGACAGGTCGCCCGGCTCCCCGGCAAAGCGCTCCAGTGCCTGGCGCGCCTGGCCGAGGCAGTCGAGGATGGCGGCCTTGGTCCAGGCCAGCGCCACCGTGTCGTGGCGCTCTGGGCTTAGTGCTGCTACAGCCATGGGCACTCCTCAGCGCGGCTCTTCGGTTGGGCTCTGCAGTGGTGGCAGGGTGAAGCCGGACACCGAACGGCGCATCTCGCTGGCCATGCGCGCCAGGTGGCGGATGCTGTCTGCGGTGGCACCGGAGCCAGCGGAGGTCTGCGCGGTAATCTGCTGGATCACCGCCATGGTGTGGGAAATCTGCCCGGCCGACGATGTCTGCAACTGGGCGGCGTCGGAAATGCTGTGGATAAGGTCAGCAAGGTTCTGCGACACGCCTTCGATCTCGGCCAGCGCCACCCCCGCATCCTGGGCCAAACGCGCGCCGCGCACCACCTCGGCGGTTGTCTGTTCCATGGAGATCACCGCCTCGTTGGTATCGGCCTGGATCGTGCGCACCAGCGCCTCGATCTGGCGGGTGGCCGACGACGAGCGTTCGGCCAGGCGCTGCACCTCGTCGGCAACCACGGCAAAGCCGCGCCCGGCTTCACCGGCCAGGGAGGCCTGGATGGCTGCATTGAGGGCGAGGATGTTGGTCTGGTCGGCAATGTCGTCGATCAGGCTGACGATATCGCCGATTTCCTGGGACGACTCGCCCAGGCGCTTGATCCGCTTGGCGGTGTCCTGAATCTGCTCGCGAATGTTGTCCATGCCGTTGATGGTGTTGTGCACCACCTCGTTGCCCTTGTTGGCGATGGCCACCGAGCGCTCGGCCACTTTGGCTGACTCGTAGGCGTGCGCAGAAACCCGGTCGATCGACTCGACCATGTCGCCGACCGCCTCGGACGCCTCGCTGATCTGTTCGGCCTGGTGCTCCGAGGCCTTGGCCAACTGCCGTGCGGTGTTCTGCGTGTCCTGCACGGCGGCGGCAACCTGCACGGCGCTGTGGTTGATGGTGGCGACCAGGTCGCGCAACTGGTCCACGGAATAATTGATCGAGTCGGCAATGGCGCCGGTGAAGTCTTCGGTTACCGAGACGGTCACGGTCAGGTCACCATCGGCCAGTTCTTCGATTTCGTCGAGCAGGCGCATGATCGCCTGCTGGTTGCGTTCGTTCTTTTCCGCGGTCTCGCGCAACTGGCGGTTGGTGGTGCGTACCATGACCAGGCCGATGAGAATGATCGAGGCCAGCGCCAGCAGGCCCAGTGCGTAGCCGCCGACGGTGTCGAGAGTGCGCCCACCGGCCAGGTTCTCGAAACCATTCGCCAGGTGCGAGGCCTCGTCGAGCAGGGTCTGCGACAGGCTGAAGATGTTGCCTGCGGCCTCCCGCACACGGAACAGCTCTGGCGAGGTTTCGAGGATTTCGTCCACCGAACCGGCAACGAACTGGAACAATTCGGCGATTTCGGCCAGCCGCGCACGGGCGTCGGCATCCTCCACACGGGATATCTGGATCGCCGGATCGCCGTTGAGCATGCCCTCCAGCACCTGACCAAAGCGCCCGGCATCGCGGCCAAAGGCGTCGGCTGCCTGCGCGGCCGCGTCATCACCGGCCAGTACGGTATTGACCGACCCGAGGATGCGCTCGGCCAGCAACAGCTGGCGCTGGGCCACCGCCACCTGGTTGGCGGGTGCACCGCTCTGCAGCAGGATCTCGACCACTTTTTCATATTCCACCTGCAACTGCGGCACGGTCTCGGCCAGGGTCGCGGCCACCTGGTGCAGCGACAGCACAGTCTGCTCACTGGCCAGGATGGTGTCGGTGTTCTTGCGCAGGTTTTCCCAGTCGCGGCGCACCGCTTCCATCTCGTCGCGCACGTTCGGCGGTGCGGCAGGCAAGCCGGTGGACGGGTCACCCTGACGCAGGTAGCCCCAGCGCCGCTCGAAGTCGTTGCGTGCATCCGACAGCAGCTTGAACGCCAGGGCCTTGCCGGTTGCCGCCTCGGTGGCGTTCTTGGCAATACGCTGCGACAGCACGCGCAGTTCGCCAGCATGGCCGATGTACTGCTTGTCGTAGTTGGACTGGGTGTTCAGATAGGCGAAGTTGGCGAACAGCAGGATGATCGACAGGATCAGGATAAGGAACAGCACGGTGATCTGCGCGATGCTGCGGGTACGTGGGGTCACGGTGGTAGCTGTGACGGGGGCGGCAGGCTTGTTCACGTTCGCATGTCCTATAACGCCACATCGAGAAAGCCCGGCGCCTGGGCCAGGGCGAAGGGGCTGAAAATCGCCCAGTTGCGTTCACGCGGGAAGTGCCCCTGCACAAAGCGCGCAGCGGCGGAGATCAGTGGCTGTGGCGGCGACAGCTGCAGGCTGTCCAGGGCAAAGTGCTGCAGGCCGAGCACCTCGTCCACCAGCAAGCCGACGAACAGGTCGTCGTGGTCCAGCACCAATACCCGACGCTGCTTGCCCGGGGCAACGTGGCCAAGGCCGAAGAAGCTGCTCAGGTCCATCACCGGCAACAGCCGGCCCCGCAGGTTGGCCACCCCGCATACCCAGGGCTGTACACCGGGAACGCGGCTGCTGCGTGGCTCGCGCAGCACCTCAGCCACTTCGCCCATGGGCGCGACGAACCACTGCCCGGCAATACGAAAGCCGATGCCGCTCCACTGCTGCAGGCGGTTGTCCTGCGGCGGCTGGTCAGCCACCAGCAAGCGGCAGCGCCGGTCGATGTCCAGCAATAACTCGAAGGCGGTCAACGACGCGCCCTGCGGGCGGGTGGTCAAGCCCCCAGCACTTCTTTGAGCTTGGCGATCAACGCGTGTTCTTCTACCGGTTTGGTGAGGAAGTCACGGGCGCCCTGACGCGTGGCCCAGATCCGGTCGGTTTCCTGGTCCTTGGTGGTAACCACGATCACCGGGATGGCGCTGGTTTCCGGGTCCTTGCTGAGCTGGCGGGTAGCCTGGAAACCGTTCATGCCAGGCATGACGATATCCATCAGTACGGCATCAGGCTTGTCCTGCCGGGCCAGGGCCACGCCATCGGCACCGTTGCTGGCCTTGAGCACCTGGTGGCCGTGCTTTTCCAGCCACTCGGTCAAGCGGTACATCTCTGTCGGCGAGTCGTCGACAATCAGAACTCGGGCCATGCTGGTTCCCCATCAGGAAGTAGGACCGTGCCATGGCGGGGCGCGGTCAGGGTGCGTGTTGTTGAGGTGCGGCAAACCCGGGCACATGGGCACGGATCGCGTCGAGCAGTTCTTCCTTGCTGAACGGCTTGGTCAGGAACTGATCGGACCCGACCACCCGGCCGCGGGCCTTGTCGAACAAGCCATCACGCGACGACAGCAGGATCACCGGGGTGTCCTTGAAGGCGCTGTTGTGCTTGATCACCGCGCAGGTCTGGTAGCCGTCCAGGCGCGGCATCAGCACATCGACGAAGATGATGCCCGGCTGGTGGTCGACGATCTTGGCCAGGGCATCGAAACCATCGCTGGCCGTGATCACTTCGCAGCCCGCTTCACCGAGCAACATCTGCGCGGTGCGGCGGATCGTGCGCGAATCGTCGATCACCATCACCTTCAGGGGTTGTTCCATCACTTGGGCTACCGTCGCTGTTTATGCCGAAATCGTGGGGCCGCTGCGCGCCCTATCGCGACACAAGGCCGCTCCCGAACAGATCGCGCGCCCCTCTGGGCCTGCTGCACAGCGCTATGACTGGCATTTTTAGCACACTCCGGGTGAGCGTTCCATCTGCGCCGCCCCTTGACCAGCGGCGTTCACAGCGCCACCCTGAGCCACTTTTCTTTCGATCCATCGCGGCCACCTGCCGCCAAGAGGAACCACCCCATGAGCGTTCGCCTCGGCATTGTCATGGACCCCATCGCGTCCATCTCCTACAAGAAGGACAGCTCGCTGGCCATGCTGCTGGCCGCCCAGGCACGCGGCTGGAGCCTGTTCTACATGGAACAGCGCGACTTGTACCAGGGTGAAGGCAAGGCCCGTGCGCGCATGCGCCCGCTGAAAGTGTTCGCCGACCCCAGCCGCTGGTTCGAGCTGGGCGAGGAGCAGGACAGCACCCTGGCCGAGCTGGATGTGATCCTGATGCGCAAGGACCCGCCGTTCGACATGGAGTTCGTCTACAGCACCTACCTGCTGGAACAAGCCGAGAACGACGGCGTGCTGGTGGTGAACCGCCCACAAAGCCTGCGTGACTGCAACGAAAAACTGTTTGCCACGCTGTTCCCGCAGTGCACGCCGCCAACGCTGGTCAGCCGTCGCCCGGACATCATCCGCGAGTTCGCAGCCGCGCATGGCGATGTGATTCTCAAGCCATTGGACGGCATGGGTGGCACTTCGATTTTCCGCCACCGGGTGGGCGATCCCAACCTGTCGGTGATCCTCGAAACCCTGACTGCATTGGGCGCCCAACAGATCATGGCCCAAGCCTATCTGCCGGCGATCAAGGACGGCGACAAGCGCATCCTGATGATCGACGGCGAGCCGGTCGACTACTGCCTGGCGCGCATCCCGGCCAGCGGCGAAACCCGAGGCAACCTGGCCGCCGGCGGCCGTGGCGAAGCGCGCCCGCTGAGCGAGCGTGACCGCTGGATCGCCGCCCAGGTCGGCCCGACCCTGCGCGAGAAGGGCCTGCTGTTCGTTGGCCTGGACGTGATCGGCGACTACCTCACCGAAATCAACGTCACCAGCCCTACTTGCATCCGCGAAATCGACAACGCCTACAACACCGATATCGGTGGCAAGCTGATGGACGCCATTGATCGACAGCTGAAGGCGCGCTGACCGGCAACGCGCGGCACAATCACAGAGTGGGGTATGATGCGGGTCCTATTTACCTGACCCGCTGCCCCGCCCAGCGGTTGCTGGATACCTGATGACGCTGCCCGCTGACATCCCCTCCGACCTGCTGCCACCCCGCGTCCGCCCGATGGACAGGCTCGGCTTCACCTTGTTCCTGGCTGCCCTGGTGCACCTGGCGCTGATCCTTGGCGTCGGTTTCAGCGTGGTCAAACCGGCCGAAATCCGCCACACCATGGATATCACCCTGGCCACCTTCAAGAGCGAGAAGCCGCCGGAGAAAGCCGACTTCCAGGCCCAGGACAACCAGCAAGGCAGCGGGACACTGGACAAGAAGGCGGTGCCCAAGACCACCGAGCTGGCGCCGTTCCAGGACAGCAAGATCAACAAGATCACCCCACCGCCCGCCGCGAGGCCCGAGGTGGTGCCACCGCCAACCCCACAGAAGTCGGCGGTAGTGACCACAGCACCGAAGGCGCAAAAGGTCGAACCCAAGCCTAAGGAAAGCAAACCGCAGCCCAAGCCGGCCGCACCCGCGCCGGACTTCGACAGCTCACAGTTGTCCAGCCAGATCGCCAGCCTGGAGGCGGAGCTGTCCAATGAGCAGCAGATGTATGCCAAGCGCCCGCGCATCCACCGCCTGAATGCCGCCTCGACCATGCGCGACAAGGGTGCCTGGTACAAGGAAGAGTGGCGCAAGAAGGTCGAGCGGGTCGGTAACCTGAACTACCCCGACGAAGCCCGTCGCCAACAGATTTACGGCAACTTGCGCATGATGGTGTCGATCAACCGGGATGGTTCACTGTACGAGGTGCTGGTGCTGGAATCATCGGGGCAGCCAGTGCTGGACCAGGCGGCGCAGCGTATCGTGCGGTTGGCGGCCCCCTTTGCACCGTTTACCGGGGACATGGCCGAGTTTGACCGGCTGGAGATCATCCGCACCTGGCGCTTTGCCCGTGGGGACCGTTTGTCCAGTAACTGATTGTTGCTTTGGGGGTAGGGCTTTCGGTATGGGGCGGCGCGGATATCGAGCGCCGCGCGGGCGGCGCTCGATCTCGAAGGCGCCAAAAACCTCACGACAAGCACCAACCAGACGACACAAATCCGCACCTTGTCAGCCTCGCCGCCTGGCGCCACACTATCCCCCATGAAAACCCTCGCCCCGAGCTACCTCAAGCACCAGTTCCTGATCGCCATGCCGCACATGGCCGACCCGAACTTTGCCCAGACCCTCACGTACATCGTCGAGCACAATGAGCATGGCGCCATGGGCCTGGTGGTCAACCGGCCACAGGAACTGAGCCTGGCCGACATCCTCGAGCAACTGCGCCCGGACGAAATGCCGCCGGCCAGCACTTTGCAGGTGCCTATCTACCAGGGAGGCCCGGTCCAAACTGACCGCGGCTTCGTGCTGCACAGCAGCGAATGCAGCTTCCAGGCCACCGTGGCCCTGGAAGGGCTGTCACTGACCACTTCGCAGGACATCTTGCTGGCCATCGCCGCCGGCGTAGGCCCGAAGCAATGCCTGATCACCCTCGGCTACGCCGGCTGGGAAGCCGGTCAACTGGAAGCGGAGCTGGCCGATAACGCCTGGCTTAACTGCCCGTTCGACCCGGAAATCGTCTTCGGCATGGCCAGCGACCTGCGCCTGGAAGCTGCGGCTGCCAGCCTGGGCATCAACTTGCACCTGCTGACCAGCCAGGCGGGCCACGCCTGATGGCCGAGCTACGCCTCCTGCTGGGCTTCGACTATGGCAGCAAACAGATCGGCGTGGCCGTCGGCCAGGTAATCACCGGCCAGGCGCGTGAGCTGTGCACGCTGAAGGCACAGAACGGCGTACCAGACTGGGCTCAGGTCGAAAAACTCATCAATGAGTGGAAACCCGATGCCATTGTCGTCGGCCTGCCGCTGAACATGGACGGCACGCCCAGCGAAATGAGCGCCCGCGCCGAAAAGTTCGCCCGCCGCCTGAACGGCCGCTTCAACCTGCCTGTGCACACCCACGACGAGCGCCTGACTACCTTCGAGGCCAAAGGCGAGCGCCTGGCCCGCGGCGGCCAGCGCGGCAGCTACCGCGACAACCCGGTCGATGCCATTGCTGCGGCCCTGCTGCTGCAAGGCTGGCTGGAGGCCAACACCTGATCATCTTTGCCGCCGGGCCCGCCCGGCGCACCCTTCCGAGGAGCCCGCAATGAGCCTACCCAACCCCGCCGAGCTGATCCGGCAGATGGCTGTCGACCTTCGCGCCCACCTGGCCCGCCGCAACATCAGCGAGCCCCGCTACATCGGTATCCGCACCGGCGGCGTCTGGGTTGCCCAGGCCCTGCAGGAAGCCATGGGCGACACCAGCCCCATGGGCACCCTGGACGTGTCTTTCTACCGCGACGACTTCAGCCAGAACGGCCTGCACCCCCAAGTGCGCCCGTCCGAACTGCCGTTCGAGGTCGAGGGCCAGCACCTGGTGCTGGTGGATGACGTGCTGATGAGCGGTCGCACCATTCGCGCAGCGCTCAATGAACTGTTCGATTATGGCCGCCCGGCCAGCGTCACCCTGGTCTGCCTGCTGGACCTGGATGCCGGCGAATTGCCGATCCGTCCGAATGTGCTCGGTGCCACCCTGTCGCTCGCCGCCCATGAACGGGTAAAATTGACCGGACCCGCACCGCTCGCCCTCGAGCGCCAGGACCTCGCCTCCGCTTCCGCCCTTTAAGAGTCCCCGCGATGACGCCAATCGACGCCAAGCGCCCGCTGCAGCTCAATGATCAGGGCCAGCTGCGCCACTTCCTCTCGCTCGACGGTTTGCCCCGCGAACTGCTCACCGAGATCCTCGACACCGCCGACTCCTTCCTGGAAGTCGGTGCCCGGGCCGTGAAGAAAGTCCCGCTGCTGCGCGGCAAGACCGTATGCAACGTATTCTTCGAAAACTCGACCCGCACCCGAACCACTTTCGAACTGGCGGCCCAGCGCCTGTCAGCCGACGTGATTAGCCTGAACGTGTCGACCTCCTCGACCAGCAAGGGCGAAACCCTGTTCGACACCCTGCGCAACCTGGAGGCCATGGCCGCCGACATGTTCGTCGTGCGCCACTCCGACTCGGGCGCTGCGCACTTCATCGCCGAGCATGTATGCCCGGAGGTTGCCGTGATCAACGGCGGTGACGGCCGCCATGCACACCCGACCCAGGGCATGCTCGATATGCTCACCATCCGCCGCCACAAGGGCAGCTTCGAGAACCTGTCGGTGGCCATCGTCGGCGATATCCTGCACTCCCGCGTGGCCCGTTCCGACATGCTCGCGCTGAAAGCGCTGGGTTGCCCGGACATCCGCGTGATCGGGCCGAAAACCCTGATCCCGATCGGCATCGAGCAATATGGCGTGAAGGTCTACACCGACCTCGCCGAAGGCCTGAAAGACGTCGACGTGGTGATCATGCTGCGCCTGCAGCGTGAGCGCATGGCCGGTGGCCTGCTGCCCAGCGAAGGCGAGTTCTACCGCCTGTTCGGCCTGACCACGGCGCGCCTGGCCGGGGCCAAGCCCGATGCCATCGTCATGCACCCGGGCCCGATCAACCGTGGCGTGGAAATCGAGTCGGCGGTGGCCGACGGCAAGCACTCGGTGATCCTCAACCAGGTCACCTACGGCATCGCAGTGCGCATGGCCGTGCTGTCCATGGCCATGAGCGGGCAGAACGCGCAACGTCAATTCGACCAGGAGAACGCCCAGTGACCATCAGTATTCTCGGCGCCCGGGTCATCGACCCCAAAAGCGGTCTGGACCAGGTCACCGATCTGCACCTGGACGGTGGCCGCATTGCCGCGATCGGCACCGCCCCGGCCGGGTTCAGCGCCAGCCGCACGATCCAGGCTGATGGCCTGGTTGCCGCGCCTGGCCTGGTAGACCTTGGCGTGTCCCTGCGCGAGCCGGGCTACAGCCGCAAAGGCAACATCGCCAGCGAAACCCGCGCCGCCGTGGCTGGCGGCGTTACCAGCCTGTGCTGCCCACCGCAGACCAAGCCGGTGCTGGACACCTCGGCAGTGGCCGAACTGATCCTCGACCGCGCCCGCGAGGCGGCCAACAGCAAGGTCTACCCGATCGGCGCCCTGACCAAAGGCCTGGAAGGTGAGCAACTGGCCGAGCTGGTGGCCCTGCGTGACACGGGTTGCGTGGCCTTCGGCAATGGCCTGAAGGAAATCCCCAACAACCGTACCCTGGCCCGCGCCCTGGAGTACGCGGCTACCTTCGACCTGACAGTGGTGTTCCACTCCCAGGACCGCGACCTCGCCCAAGGCGGCCTGGCCCATGAGGGCGCCATGGCCAGTTTCCTCGGCCTGCCGGGCATCCCGGAAAGCGCCGAGACTGTGGCCCTGGCGCGTAACCTGCTGCTGGTGGAACAGTCTGGCGTGCGTGCGCACTTCAGCCAGATCACCAGCGCCCGTGGCGCGCGACTGATCGCCCAGGCCCAGGCACTTGGCCTGCCGGTGACCGCTGACGTGGCGCTATACCAGCTGATTCTCACCGACGAATCGCTGCGCGAGTTCTCCAGCCTGTACCACGTGCAGCCGCCGCTGCGCACTGCTGCCGACCGTGACGGCCTGCGCGAGGCGGTGAAGTCGGGGGTGATCCAGGCGATCTCCAGCCACCACCAGCCGCACGAGCGCGACGCCAAGCTGGCACCGTTCGGTGCCACCGAGCCGGGTATCAGCAGCGTCGAGCTGTTGCTGCCACTGGCCATGACCCTGGTGCAGGACGGCCTGCTCGACCTGCCAACCTTGCTGGCCCGCCTGAGCAGCGGCCCGGCGGCCGCCCTGCGCCTGCCGGCGGGCGAGCTGAAGGTGGGTGGCGCAGCTGACCTGGTGCTGTTCGACCCGCAAGCCTCGACCGTGGCTGGCGAGCAGTGGTTGTCGCGTGGCGAGAACTGCCCGTTCATCGGCCACTGCCTGCCGGGTGCGGTGCGTTATACCTTGGTCGATGGGCACATCTGCCACGAGGCCTGAGTAACGTCTGTGGGAGCGGCCTTGTGTCGCGATAGGGCCGCAAAGCGGCCCCAGCAATCTATGCATGATGCCGAGATCCTGGGGCCGCTGCGCGGCCCTTTCGCGACGCAAGGCCGCTCCCACATTGACCGCGTACAACCTTGAGCCTGTACCAACCATTCATCCCCCCCGGTTGAAATCCTTCCCCCCACCCCCATATGAGTCTGCATCAGGCACTTTCGCCCCGCTGCGTGGAGACTCTCCCCTTGACCACCATCGTTTCTGTCCGCCGTAACGGCAAAGTCGTCATGGGCGGCGACGGCCAGGTATCTCTCGGCAACACCGTGATGAAAGGCAACGCCAAGAAAGTCCGCCGCCTGTACCACGGCCAGGTCATCGCAGGCTTTGCCGGTGCCACCGCCGACGCCTTCACCCTGTTCGAGCGCTTTGAAGGCCAGCTTGAGAAACACCAGGGCCACCTGGTCCGCGCCGCCGTCGAGCTGGCCAAGGAATGGCGTACCGACCGTTCCCTGAGCCGCCTGGAAGCCATGCTGGCTGTGGCCAACAAAGACGCATCGCTGATCATCACCGGCAACGGTGACGTGGTCGAACCTGAAGACGGCCTGATCGCCATGGGTTCCGGTGGCGCCTATGCCCAGGCCGCAGCCCGTGCCCTGCTGAACAAGACCGATCTCTCGGCCCGTGAAATCGCCGAAACCGCCCTGAACATCGCTGGCGACATCTGCGTGTTCACCAACCACAACCTGACCATCGAGGAGCAGGACCTGGCCGACTGATTCAGCTGTTCTGGCGCCCCATCCCGGTGACGGGGCTTTTCCACGCTGACTCACCTGCCCAAGGACCATTTTCATCATGTCCATGACCCCCCGCGAGATTGTCCACGAACTCAACCGCCACATCATCGGCCAGGACGACGCCAAGCGCGCCGTGGCCATTGCCCTGCGCAACCGCTGGCGGCGCATGCAGCTGCCTGCCGAGCTGCGTGCCGAAGTCACCCCGAAAAACATCCTGATGATTGGCCCTACCGGTGTCGGCAAGACTGAAATCGCCCGCCGCCTGGCCAAGCTGGCCAACGCGCCGTTCCTCAAGGTCGAAGCCACCAAGTTCACCGAAGTGGGCTACGTTGGTCGTGACGTCGAGTCGATCATCCGTGACCTGGCCGATGCCGCACTGAAGATGTTGCGCGAGCAGGAGATCATCCGCGTGCGCCACCGCGCCGAAGACGCTGCCGAAGACCGCATCCTCGACGCCTTGCTGCCGCAGGCCCGCGTCACCAGCTTCAGCGAAGAAGCCGCGCAGAGCAGCAGCGACTCCAACACCCGCCAGCTGTTCCGCAAGCGCCTGCGCGAAGGCCAGCTGGACGACAAGGAAATCGAGATTGAAGTGGCCGATGCCGTAGGTGTGGAAATTGCCGCACCGCCAGGCATGGAAGAAATGACCAACCAGCTGCAAAGCCTGTTTGCCAACATGGGCAAAGGCAAGCGCAAGGCGCGCAAGCTGAAGGTGAAAGAAGCGCTGAAGATGGTTCGTGATGAAGAAGCGAGCCGCCTGGTCAACGAGGAAGAGCTCAAGGCCAAGGCCCTGGAAGCGGTCGAGCAGCACGGTATCGTGTTCATCGACGAGATCGACAAGGTTGCCAAACGCGGCAATGTGGGCGGCGCCGATGTGTCCCGTGAAGGCGTGCAGCGTGACCTGCTGCCACTGATCGAAGGCTGCACCGTCAATACCAAACTGGGCATGGTCAAGACCGACCACATCCTGTTCATTGCCTCGGGTGCGTTCCACCTGAGCAAGCCAAGCGATCTGGTGCCCGAGCTGCAAGGCCGCCTGCCGATTCGCGTGGAGCTCAAGGCACTGACCCCGGAGGACTTCGAGCGCATCCTGCAAGAGCCGCATGCATCGCTGACCGAACAGTATCAGGCGTTGCTGAAGACCGAAGGCCTGAACATCGAGTTTGTCGCCGACGGCATCAAGCGTCTTGCCGAAATTGCCTACCAGGTCAACGAAAAAACCGAGAACATCGGCGCCCGCCGCCTGCACACCCTGCTCGAGCGCTTGCTGGAAGAGGTGTCGTTCAGTGCCGGTGACCTGGCCAGCACCCATGACGAAGCGCCGATCCAGATCGACGCGGCGTATGTGAACAGCCACCTGGGTGAGCTGGCGCAGAACGAAGACCTGTCGCGTTACATCTTGTAAGACCGGTTTCGCGGACAAGCCCGCGCCTGTACACGTCACCCCATCCCTTGGGCCTGCGGTGATCGGTGCAGGCGCGGGCTTGTCCGCGAAGAGGCCCCTTGAATCCCTCCACCATAAGCTGGAAGCTGTGCTTCATCAGCTCCCGAGAGATTCTGCCCATGGCCCGCCTGCCCACCGCCATCAACCTGCACAAAGCCTCGAAAACCCTCAGCCTTACGTACGCCCCCGGCGAGGTCTACACCCTGCCCGCCGAATTCCTGCGCGTGCACTCCCCCTCCGCCGAGGTCCAAGGCCACGGTAACCCGATCCTCCAGTTCGGCAAGATCAACGTCGGCCTCAGTGGCCTTGAACCCGCCGGCCAATATGCACTGAAACTGACCTTCGACGACGGCCATGACAGCGGTCTGTTCACCTGGGAATACCTCGAGCAGCTGTGTTTGCGCCAGCAACAGCTGTGGGCCGAATACCTCGACGAGCTGCACAAGGCCGGAAAATCGCGCGACCCGGCCGAATCCGTTGTCAAACTCATGCTCTAGCGCAAGCCCTGCGGGGTTTAGAGCGCATTTTCTAAATACATCTGTTTGAATGACTTACAGACAGCCCAGTGACGGGCTGTCTTGCGCATTACATGAAAGTCGGGTAACCAATGGGTATGGCAAGATCCCTGCATCAACTTGCAGGCAGTCAGAGCCCCAGCAGCACCGCTGTTCCTTATCACTGGTCACCCGAGTAGCAGTACCGGGCTCAGGGCTGTGCGCCCGCCACAGCAACCGGTACTCGTCTCAGGACAACGGAGCGTCGTAGATGAGTAACAAGAACAACGATGAGCTGCAGCGACAGGCCTCGGAAAACACCCTGGGGCTGAACCCGGTCATCGGCATTCGCCGCAAGGACCTGTTGAGCTCGGCACGTACCGTACTACGCCAGGCCGTGCGCCAACCGCTTCACAGCGCCAAGCATGTGGCCCACTTCGGCCTGGAGCTGAAGAACGTGTTGCTGGGCAAGTCCAGCCTGGCCCCGGAAAGCGACGACCGTCGCTTCAATGACCCAGCCTGGAGCAACAACCCCCTATACCGTCGCTACCTGCAAACCTACCTGGCCTGGCGCAAGGAGCTGCAGGACTGGATCGGCAGCAGCGACCTCTCTCCCCAGGACATCAGCCGCGGCCAGTTCGTCATCAACCTGATGACCGAGGCCATGGCACCGACCAACACCCTGTCCAACCCGGCAGCGGTCAAGCGCTTCTTCGAAACCGGCGGCAAGAGCCTGCTGGACGGCCTGTCGAACCTGGCCAAGGACATGGTCAACAACGGCGGCATGCCCAGCCAGGTCAACATGGACGCGTTCGAAGTGGGCAAGAACCTGGGCACCAGCGAAGGTGCAGTGGTGTACCGCAACGATGTACTGGAGCTGATCCAGTACAGCCCCATCACCGAACAGGTGCACGCCCGCCCGCTGCTGGTGGTGCCACCGCAGATCAACAAATTCTACGTGTTCGACCTGAGCCCGGAGAAAAGCCTCGCCCGCTATTGCCTGCGCTCGCAGCAGCAAACCTTCATCATCAGCTGGCGCAACCCGACCAAGGCCCAGCGCGAGTGGGGCCTGTCCACCTACATCGACGCGCTCAAGGAAGCGGTCGACGCGGTGCTGGCGATTACCGGCAGCAAGGACCTGAACATGCTCGGTGCCTGCTCCGGCGGCATCACCTGCACCGCGCTGGTGGGCCACTATGCCGCCATTGGCGAACACAAGGTCAATGCCCTGACCCTGCTGGTCAGCGTGCTGGACACCACGGTGGACACCCAAGTGGCACTGTTCGTCGACGAACAGACCCTGGAGGCGGCCAAGCGCCATTCTTACCAGGCGGGCGTGCTGGAAGGCAGCGAGATGGCCAAGGTGTTCGCCTGGATGCGCCCCAACGACCTGATCTGGAATTACTGGGTCAACAACTACCTGCTGGGCAACGAGCCGCCAGTGTTCGACATCCTGTTCTGGAACAACGACACCACACGCCTGCCGGCCGCCTTCCATGGCGACCTGATCGAAATGTTCAAGAGCAACCCGCTGACCCGCGCAGACGCCCTGGAAGTGTGCGGCACGCCCATCGACCTGAAGCAAGTTCAGTGTGACATCTTCAGCGTTGCCGGCACCGCCGACCACATCACCCCCTGGCAGTCGTGCTACCGCTCGGCGCACCTGTTCGGCGGCAAGATCGAATTCGTGTTGTCCAACAGCGGCCATATCCAGAGCATTCTGAACCCGCCGGGCAACCCCAAGGCGCGCTTCATGACCGGTGCCGATCGCCCGGGCGACCCAGTGGCCTGGCAGGAAAATGCCACCAAACACGCCGACTCCTGGTGGCTGCACTGGCAAAGCTGGCTGTCCGAGCGTGCCGGCGAGCTGAAAAAGGCGCCAACCCGGCTGGGTAACCGTGCCTATGCCGCTGGCGAAGCCGCACCGGGCACCTACGTTCACGAGCGTTGAGTTGCAGCGCCGTGGCGGCCTGCGGGCGCCACGGTGTTCATTTCACCCAAGAGTCACGCGCATGCCGCAACCCTATATCTTCAGGACCGTCGAGCTGGACGACCAGTCCATTCGTACCGCCGTCCGCCCGGGCAAGCCACACCTGACGCCGTTGCTGATCTTCAACGGCATCGGCGCCAACCTGGAGCTGGTGTTTCCGTTCATCGAAGCACTGGATCCGGACCTGGAAGTGATCGCCTTCGATGTACCCGGGGTCGGAGGCTCATCCACGCCCCGCCGCCCGTACCGCTTCCCCGGGCTGGCCAAGCTGACGGCACGCATGCTCGACTACCTCGACTACGGCCAGGTGAATGTCATCGGCGTGTCCTGGGGTGGCGCCCTGGCCCAGCAGTTCGCCCACGACTACCCCGAGCGCTGCAAGAAGCTGGTGCTGGCTGCCACTGCCGCTGGTGCGGTGATGGTGCCCGGCAAGCCCAAGGTGCTGTGGATGATGGCCAGCCCAAGGCGCTACGTGCAGCCGTCGCATGTCATCCGCATTGCACCGATGATCTATGGCGGCGGCTTCCGGCGTGACCCGGACCTGGCCATGCACCATGCCGCCAAGGTGCGCTCTGGCGGCAAGCTGGGCTATTACTGGCAGCTGTTTGCCGGGCTGGGCTGGACCAGCATCCACTGGCTACACAAGATCCAGCAACCAACCCTGGTACTGGCCGGCGACGACGACCCGCTGATCCCGCTGATCAACATGCGCCTGCTGGCTTGGCGGATTCCCAATGCCCAGCTACATATTATCGACGACGGCCATTTGTTCTTGATTACCCGGGCCGAGGCCGTCGCCCCGATCATCATGAAGTTCCTCCAACAAGAACGTCAGCGCGCAGTCATGCACCCTCGCCCGGCATCGGGCGTATAGGAGCGGGCTTGCCCGCGAAGCGGCGCCATGGCCAGAACGAGGGAGTGTTGCCATGAAAGACAAACCGGCCAAAGGATCGACTACGCTCCCCGCCACCAGCATGAACGTGCAGAACGCCATGCTCGGCCTGCGCGGCCGCGACCTGCTTTCCACACTGCGCAATGTCGGCCGCCACGGCCTGCGCCACCCGCTGCACACGGCCCATCATCTGCTGGCCCTTGGCGGGCAACTGGGCCGGGTGATGCTGGGCGACACGCCCTACCAGCCGAACCCACGTGACGCGCGCTTCAGTGACCCGACCTGGAGCCAGAACCCTTTCTACCGCCGCGGCCTGCAGGCCTACCTGGCGTGGCAGAAGCAGACCCGCCAGTGGATCGACGAAAGCCACCTGCACGACGATGATCGCGCACGCGCGCATTTCCTGTTCAACCTGATCAACGATGCGCTGGCACCCAGCAACTCGCTGCTCAACCCACTGGCGGTCAAGGAGCTGTTCAACACCGGTGGTCAGAGCCTGGTGCGTGGCGTAGCGCACCTGCTCGACGACCTGCGCCACAACGATGGCCTTCCACGGCAGGTCGACGAGCGTGCCTTCGAAGTGGGCGGCAACCTGGCAGCGACCCCGGGCGCGGTGGTGTTTCGCAACGAACTGCTGGAGCTGATCCAGTACAAGCCGATGAGCGAAAAACAGCACGCTCGCCCGTTGCTGGTCGTGCCGCCGCAAATCAACAAGTTCTACATCTTCGACCTGAGCACGACCAACAGCTTCGTCCAGTACATGCTCAAGAACGGCCTGCAGGTGTTCATGGTCAGCTGGCGCAACCCTGATCCGCGCCACCGTGAATGGGGCCTGTCCAGCTATGTGCAGGCCCTGGAAGAAGCGCTGAATGCCTGCCGCAGCATCAGCGGCAACCGCGACCCCAATCTGATGGGCGCCTGCGCTGGCGGCCTGACCATGGCGGCCCTGCAAGGCCACCTGCAAGCCAGGAAACAGTTGCGTCGGGTGCGCAGTGCGACCTATCTGGTCAGCCTGCTGGACAGCAAGTTCGAAAGCCCCGCCAGCCTGTTCGCCGATGAGCAGACGATCGAAGCCGCCAAGCGCCGCTCGTATCAACGCGGCGTACTGGACGGCGCCGAGGTGGCGCGGATCTTTGCCTGGATGCGGCCCAACGACCTGATCTGGAACTATTGGGTCAACAACTACCTGCTCGGCAAGACACCCCCGGCCTTCGACATCCTTTACTGGAATGCCGACAGCACTCGCCTACCTGCCGCGCTGCATGGCGACCTGCTGGAGTTCTTCAAGCTGAACCCGTTGACCCACCCGGCCGGGCTTGAAGTGTGCGGCACGCCGATCGACCTGCAGCAGGTCAACCTGGACAGTTTTACCGTGGCCGGCAGCAACGACCACATCACCCCGTGGGACGCGGTGTACCGCTCGGCCTTGCTGCTGGGCGGCGAACGGCGTTTCGTGCTGGCCAACAGCGGGCATATCCAGAGCATCATCAACCCGCCCGGCAACCCCAAGGCCTACTACCTGGCCAACCCCAGGCTGAGCAGCGACCCGCGTGCGTGGTTTCATGACGCCAAGCGCAGCGAAGGCAGCTGGTGGCCGCTGTGGCTGGAGTGGATCACTCCGCGATCGGGCCCGCTCAAGGCACCACGGACGGAGCTGGGCAACGCCACCTACCCACCGCTAGGCCCCGCGCCAGGCACCTATGTCCTGACCCGATGAGCACGCTGACTGGATGAAGACCCGCGACCGTATCCTCGAATGCGCCCTGCAACTGTTCAACCAGCAGGGCGAGCCGAACGTTTCTACCCTGGAGATTGCCAACGAACTGGGCATCAGCCCAGGCAACCTGTACTACCACTTCCACGGCAAGGAGCCGTTGGTGCTGGGGCTGTTCGAGCGTTTCGAGGAGGCACTGATGCCTCTGCTCGATCCGCCTCTGGAGGTGCGCCTGGACGCTGAGGATTACTGGCTGTTCCTGCACCTGATCGTCGAGCGGATGGCGCAATACCGGTTTCTGTTCCAGGACCTGTCGAACCTGACCGGGCGTCTGCCCAAGCTGGCGCGGGGCATGCGCAGCCTGATCAATGCGCTCAAGCGTACGCTGGCGGCGTTGCTGGCCAGCCTCAAGAGCCAGGGGCTGGTGGAGAGTGACACCCCGGCGCTGGGGCAACTGGTGGAACAGATCACCCTGACCCTGATGTTCTCGCTGGATTACCAGCGGGTGCTGGGGCGCGAGGGGGATGTGGGGATTGTGGTGTACCAGGTGATGATGCTGGTGGCGCCGCATCTGCAGGCCCAGGCCCGGGCGGCGGCGGAGCAACTGGCTGTGCGGTATCTGGAGGGGTAGGCCGGTTGATTCGGCGCTGGGGCCTTCGCGGGCATGCCCGCTCCCACAGTGCTTGCGCTGACCTGCTGATCTGCGCTGTGACTGTGGGAGCGGGCAAGCCCGCGAAGAAGGCGACGCGGTATCAGATCAGGGTACCGGTGCCGTTTGGTGCCGACGGGGCGCTGCTGGCCGGGGCAGTGGCAGGTGTCGGTGCTGCGGTAGCGGCCGGTGCGGCGCTGGCCGCAGGGGCTGCGGGTTTTGCGGCTGCGGGTTTGGCCGGTGCTTTCTTCACCGCAGGTTTCTTCGCTGCCGCTGGCTTGGCCGCCGCAGGCTTGGCGGCGGCAGGTTTGGCGGCAGCAGGTTTGGCCGCCGGCTTGGCAGCAGGTTTGGCCGCTGCCGTTTTAGCTGCAGGCTTGGCCGCCGCGGTTTTGGCCGCTGGCTTGGCTGCCGCTGCCTTGGCCAGCGGTTTGGCCGCAGTCTTGCTGGCTGCAGGCTTGGCCGCAGCGGCGCGCGACGAGATCGGCGTAACCGAAGCACCGGTCAGTTTCTCGATCTGCTTGGTCAGGCTGTCGACCTGCTGGTGCAGAGCCTTGATCTCGTTGCGGCTCGGCACACCAAGCCGCGAGATGGCGCTGTTCAGGCGCTTGTCGAAGGCTTCCTCGAGCTCACTCCACTTGCCCAGTGCACGGTCCTTCACGCCAGACACACGCGAAGTGGTCGAGGACTTGGCAGTGTCAGCAACATCTTCGGCGGTCTTCTTCGCCTGCTTCTCGGCCTTCTCGCCATCCTTCACCAGCGAGTCGAACAGCTTCGGGCCGTCCTGGTCGATCTTCGAATAGATACCCAGCCCCGCCAGCCAGATCTTGCGGGAGTACTTCTCGATCCCGCCGACCCAGGAGCTGCCTTCTTTGTCGGTGTTCTTCTTGCCAGCCATCCTGCTCTCCTTATGGTTTGTGCGCGACGCGCTCAAGCAGCTCGTGCAGCTGTTCAAGCTTGATCGACAGCGCCTCAACGTCATGTTTAGACGGAATGCCAAGGCGATTCAAGGCGCGTCCTACCCGTGCGTCGAAAGCTTTTTCGATCTTGTCGAGTTGAATTTCGACCTTGCCGCGTACGCGGCTGACTTCCTCGGCAGCTTCATCGAGCTGGTTGTTGGCAGCATCGAGCTCTTTGTCGATGCGCTTCTTGCCCCGCTTCTCGACACCCTCGCCGGCCTTGACCAGCTCCTGGAAGTAGTCGGAGCCTTCCTGGCCGACGCGGGCGTAGGCGCCGATACCGGCCAACCAGATTTTGCGCGCGTAGCCGCGCACCTCACCAAGCGTGCCCAGGGCTTCGTCTTTTTTCTTCACATTCACTTTGGCCATGCTGTGTACCTCATGCTCATGAGTGGTGGGAAACCGCCCACGGAGGCTGGGCTTGAGCCTAAGGTAGGGAAGAAAATTAGAAACCTCACCCTAAGGTGTTGGTTGGAGCACTTATATACCGCAAACCATTTTGACCACAGCGCTAGCGTCGCAGGCCTCATTTCACGGACATCGACGCCATGACTGCTGTAGCAACCCCACCCAGGCTCACGTTCAAGCAAAGCGTGGCAGCCTGTTTCTCCAATCGCCCGCGCCTGCGGGACGTACTATCCAAGGAAGCATTCGAGACTTTCGCCGACCGCTATCCATGGTTACAGCGCAACCATCCTCACCTGACGTCGCTCGACCCATTCGTCATCCTGCATGCACCGGCCAGTACAGATGACCCAGCACGTCAGAGCGGGCTGCTGGACGAGCTGCTGCGGCATTTTCTAGCAAAGGAACCCGTGCAACTGGGCACCGCGGACACGCTAAGCATCAGCCCACCCCAGGTGTTTCAAATCCAGGAACAAGGCCAGGACAACATCGGCCACCCCGCGATCATGCCGGACCTGGCGAAGCTCAACGATGATTTCGATACGGTGCTCGGCGCATTGATACCCGCCTTCCAACAAGCCCAGATCGGCTTCTGGAACGGGCTTGACGAACACAGCCAAACCTCGCGCATGCTCTGGTTGGAGCACACCCTCCACGCCGCATTGCTTCAGAGCCTCCCTCGCCAGGGGCTCAACGATGATGAAAAAGCTGCCATCTATGCACTGCTCGATGGGGTACCCGACGGCCTGGTCATCGAGGCAGTCCAAGCCACGCTAGGAACGGATGAAGGCACACACACCATCACCCTGCCGGATTTGTTGGTCAGCATCACGACTGGAGGCCGCAGTCTGTTGCTGCAGTGCAGGCCCTGCGGTTCGGTTCATCGCCATGTGGACCTGGCCAGATTCGCTACCGCGCTGCAGCGGCAGTTAGCGCAACGCTATCGCTTCCAGACGTTGTCCTGGGCCCATACACCTGTGCGTGGGCGCCCGTTCGCCTTCCAGGCCCGGCAACTGCTGAACGCTATCCTTGATGACATCGGCCGCCTGCGCATCGGTGGCGTGGCGACCATCGAAGAGCTAGAGCGGCAACTACGTCAAGTGAGCGACCCGTCAGCCTACTTCGTCAACCTGCCTTCGTGGGATCAGGCTGCACCAGCCGTCAGTCCACCGCAATGGCTGGCCAATGCCAACGCCCAGGATCGTTACACCTACCACACCGCACTGCTCGACCTGGCTGCGAACCAAGGGCGGTCGAAGGGCCGCACATCGCTGGGCGATGTCGAAGATATCCGTGATTACGCCGCTCGCCGCTTGCGCGAGACCCTACAGAGCAGCTACCCAGACATGGCGTCGTACGAACCGAACGATGTGCACATCCGCATTTCCCAGGCCATCATTGGCGCCGGCGCACAAGGGCAGTCGCTGTTCTTGCACACGGTGCCCCTCACTGACCTGGCGATTTCACGCCTGCGGCTGCAGGCTGGCGAGGTGATGAGCGGCATCAGTTTCGCGGACGGCTCGCCTGTGACCGGCTGGCTGAGCATCGACCAGATCAGGGGCCTTATTCATCAGGTCGACATAGGCGGTCACTACCCCTCCTACCTCAAGGGCCAAGTCAACACCCAACCGCGCAGGGCCGAGCGAATCCGGCAGCATGCCCGGGAATGGCGTTACGCCCTTCGGTTCAGCACCCTTAAGGCCAAAATCGAGCGACAGCTTGGCGAAACCGCAAGCCAGGCACTCCTCGGGTTCTGCCAAGGCATGGACGTGGGCGCGGACCGACTGCGTATCGCCCCCCTGGCGTTCCTTTGCGCGCCCGGCGCTTCGGCAAGCGATGTAGCGCACGGGATGTTCATCATCGAAATACCGGCGAGCCGCAGCTGGGTTTTGTACCGCCCGTTCTATGCCGACAAGGCGTTGCAGGAATTTTCCAGCCTCGAATTGCTGATGGGCGCAATCCGCAGCAGGGGCGAACTGCAAGAGAGCGTACTGGCTTGGGTTGACGACGAAGCGCGCCCGATTTACCAGAACGACGGGTTCGAGCACCCGCACCTGCACCCGAACATTACCACGCTGACGCACCTGCTCAATGTGCCGGTCGAGCTGCTGGACGGCCTTTTGCAACGCCTCAGAGGCCCGGTCCAGGTCTCGTTCCAGGCGTGGACGGAAGATCTGGACACCCAGCTGTTCAACGCCCGCATCGAGACCATGTTATTGGCCTCAGCCAGCAACAGCGTCTCGAATGCTCAAGAAGTGCGGGCTTTGGTGAAGGAGGCCGCCTGGGCGATCTTCAATACCGTCACCCAACTTTGGCATGGCCCGATGACCACCCTGGTGTGGCTGGTGGTGGCGCTGTCGGCAGCCAAGGAAGACGTGGAGGCGCTGATCAAGCGCAGCGGTGACGACAAGATCGTCGCAGCCATAGACCTGATCACCAACCTGGCCTTGCTCCTTGCCCACCGCCCTGCAACGCCACCCACCAACAGCGAAGAGGCCGCTACGCTCCGTTTTTCAGGCCCTGCGCCGAAGGAAGATTCCCCGCCGCCAGCGGTCGAGCAGCCACAGGAGAAACCCTGGCAGGCCCCCGTCGAGCCGCCGCAGCCCAGGATCATGCGGGTAAATGCCTGGCGTGAGGAGCAGAGCCTGAGCAAGCTGTCGCCCCAGGTGCGTCAGTCAATGGCCCAACTGCAAGCTTCGCAGCCGCTGGAAGGGCACGTGCCACTGGCTAAGGGCCGTCTGCGGGGGCTGTACAGCATCGCCGGCCGGTACTACGTCAAGCTCGGCGATGACGCCTATGAGGTCATCGAGACCTGGAACGGCATGCAGATCATCGGGCCCGAGCCGAGCAGCAGCGAATGGGTGTCGCAATGGAATGGCGACCCGGACGGTTACCACATCGTTGGTCGTGAACGGCAAAAAGGGCCATGGCTTACGCGCTGGCATGAACAATGGTCTTTGAACGTAGGCGTCTTTGGCGGCATGCCAAAGGACAGGCACACCATCAACGCTGAAAACCGCCAACGGTTCGGCATGTTGAGCGCAACCGCCACGGCGAATCAACAAGCGCTGAATCGGGTGGGGCTACTCATGGAGCGCAGCGGAGTGCAACTGCAGGCTTATGACGAGCTCGCTCTGCAGTACAGCCGGGCTATAGATGCATTACCGGAGCAGGAGCGCACTTCACTGCCGCCAGCATTGCAGCTTCAGAAGCAGGCACTGAAGGCCCAACGCTTACGCCAATTGCCTGAAATCAGGGCATCCGCGCTCTACCTGGAGCGACAAAGTACGCTGTTGCATGGGAACATCGAAGTGTTCAAGGAAATGGCCGAACCGCGGTTCAGCAAATACGACGATCGTCCCCAGAACCGACGTCAATACGGTAATTGGTACGGTGCTGCCATAGAAAACGACATGCTGCTGTGCCGCCGTTTGCTAGAGCAGGTCGACCACCAGGCATTGAGCGCACAGGCCGCAGGGCTACGCCGCGTCCCCCAGACCGCCGAAGATATCCAGCATTACCTCGATTATCGCGAACGGGTGCACGATTCCTGCCAGGCCAGCCGCCGCCTGCTTGCCGCCAGCCAGCGTCTGGACCGGACGCTGGCGGAGGCGCTCGATGACCCCAAGATCGATTTTGCCAATAAAGCCACGAAGCTCGCCCAGACCAATCGGAGCAGGACTTATTCGACACTGGTCATTCGGGCACAGTTGCTCAGTGACCTGGCTTACCTCGTCGTCGACAAGACGCGGCTCTCTGCGGACATGGCCGAGCACCTGCTTACCATGCGCGCGCCGCTCAGCAACCTCGAGTTGAGCCGCATGGTATGGAGCCACGACGGGCTGGCAGCTACCGAAGAACCACCCCAGGTCAAGGCCGAACTGCTTGAAGATATCCTTCAGAAGTACCGTACCGTGCTGGACCGCGCCCATTACATGAAGACCCTGGACTCGCCGGCGCTGGTCACGGACGTGCTGGACGAATACATACGCGAATTGTCCACGATGACCCAGGTCACGGAGCAACAACTGAGCGCCACCTTGGCCAACGTCGACAGCGGCATCAGCCCACCTCCGCCTTCCCCCGGCCATCGCCCCACGACCGTCAGGCGGCGGGTCATCCGCATCGACCGAGGTCGACCGCTGCTGGTGGAAGTCGACCAAGTGGGCAACCGGGCAATTCAGCGTAATGCGTTCAACCATGAGCCAGCAGGCAGTTTCGCGCAACGCGACGGGGTGTGGCATGCCGTGGCTGAGCAAGCACGGCCTGCCCAACGTGACCGGGCACAGGTGCGCCAACGAGCGAACCGCCTGCTGGCAGAGGTGGATGGGAAAATCGCCTTCGCCGCTCACTATGCCGATGAGCCCAACAGCCTGAGCGACTTTCTGGAATGGCCGGCCGGTGACATGCGCGAAGTGCAACAGCAGCTGAGCGAGCTCAACAACCCGCTGGATAACGGCCTGGTTGACCTCCTGCGTGCAGCGGTAGACCGTGTCCACCACGAAAGGCTTCGGCTACTCACCGACGCCTACCTGAACACCCGCCATCCCGACGGCAAGGCGCTGCGCTTCCTGGCTGAGCAGGGTCGGATACGGATCAGGCAAACCGTGATTCGCCGCCAGCTACGTCACGCCCATGATTACCTCGACGTTTACGAGGTGCGTGATGTGCAAGCGCCTCGCCGGGTGCTGTGGGAGGCGCACTTTCATTATCCCAGCCTGGACGCGAGCGCCCACGACTTCGTCAAGGGCCACCTCAAGTTCTGGGATGCAGGTGTAAGAGGCCGCAAGGCCATGCTCGAGCAGGCCGCAGACGCGCGCGAGCGCATCGCGATCTACCGCGGCGACCTGCGCCTTGACCAGGTGATCGGCATCATTCCATTCCCGGAGACCCCGCCACGATAGCCAGCAGGTCAGCCCCAGGTCAGGCCAGGGCCTTGTCCAGCGCCCGCTCGATTTCGCCTTTGATGGTGCCGCTCATCATCGACAGCATCATGCCCAGCTTCAACTCGACGCGGATGCTGTCGTCGCCAATGTGCACGCTGCCATTGGCGCCACTGCGCGCCACATCGACCCGGTCACCGTTCCAGGTGGCCTTGAGGTCATATTCGCGGCTGAGCTTGTCGACCAACGCTTCGGCTTTGGCGCGGGCGGCATCGCGGCCTAGGGAGTGTTTGCGTTCGACGCTGATCTGGGTCATGCGGGCGTTCCTGGAAATGTAGACATAATGGGCATTATGCCCGCGCCTGCCCCCTGGCACACCCCGCCAAGACAAATCCGCCCGTTCGCCCTAGAATGGCAGTAATTTTTTCCGGTGAAGCGATATGAACGACCAGCGCAAAGGCGAACACGCCGAACCCACCACCCATTTCGGCTACCAGGACGTGCCTGAAAGCCAGAAGGCGAAGAAAGTCGCCGAAGTGTTCCACTCGGTGGCCGCCAAATACGACCTGATGAACGACGTGCTGTCAGGCGGCATGCACCGCCTGTGGAAGCGCTTTACCATCGAGCTGTCGGGCGTGCGCAGCGGCAACCGCGTGCTGGACATCGCCGGCGGTACCGGTGACCTGGCCGCCAAGTTCTCGCGCCTGGTAGGCCCGACCGGGCAGGTGGTGCTGGCCGACATCAACGATTCGATGCTCAAGGTTGGCCGTGACCGCCTGCTGGACCGCGGCGTGGCCGGCAACATCGAGTTCGTCCAGGCTGACGCCGAAAAGCTGCCCTTCCCAGACAACCACTTCGACTGCGTGACCATCGCTTTCGGCCTGCGCAACGTCACCCACAAGGACGCCGCCATCCGTTCGATGCTGCGCGTGCTCAAGCCCGGTGGCCGCCTGTTGATCCTGGAATTCTCCAAACCGACCAACAAGCTGATGTCCAAGGCCTACGACGCCTACTCGTTCGCCTTCATGCCGCTGGCCGGCAAGCTGATCACCAATGACGCCGAGAGCTACCGTTACCTGGCCGAGTCGATCCGCATGCACCCCGATCAGGAAACCCTGAAAAGCATGATGGTCGAGGCCGGTTTCGACCGCGTCACCTACCACAACATGACCAGCGGCATCGTTGCCGTGCACCGGGGGATCAAGCCCTGATGCTGCTGGCCGGGCTGCTCGCCAGCGTCGAACATGGCCTGAATCGCGTCCTGCGCCTAGACAGCACGGCCTTGCCGCGGCTGGCCGCGCTTGAGGGCAAGGTCATCGAGATCGACTGCCGCCAACCGGCCCTGCAGGTGTTCATTCTGCCCGATGAAGAGGGCCTGATGCTCGCCGCCCATTGGGAGGGCGAGGTCGACTGCAGCCTGCGCGCCCCCGCGGGTAGCCTGGCGCAACTGGCCCTGGTCAAGGACAAGACCGCTGTGCTGCACAGCCCGCAGGTCGAACTACACGGCGACAGCGCCGTACTGCTCGACCTGTTCGGTGTGCTACAGGACCTGGAGCTGGACTGGGAACACGAGCTGCAACGCTGGCTTGGCCCGGTCGCCACGGCCATGCTGGCCGGCCATATCCGCCTGCGCGCTCGCTGGACTCGCCAAGGCCTGGCACGTTTCAGCCAGAACCTGTCCGAATACCTGGCCGAAGAATCCCGTACCCTTGTCGGCAAGCGCGAAGCGGAAGCCGCCTTCAGCGAGCTCGATGCCTTGAAGCTTGATACAGAACGCCTCGAAGCGCGCCTCAAGCGCCTCTCCCGATCCCTAGATACCAGCGATAACGCATGAAGCTGCTCGCCGTCCGACGTCTTTTTCGCATCCAGCGTGTGGTGATCCGCTACCGCCTCGATGACCTGCTGTTCGAACAACCCTTGCTGCCTTGGTGGCTGGCCAGCGTACGCCTGCTGATGCCGTGGCGCTGGCTGCCACGCAAGCCCACCGAACTCAGCCGTGGCGCACGCCTGCGCCTGGCGCTGCAGGACCTGGGGCCGATCTTCATCAAGTTCGGCCAGCTGCTGTCCACCCGCCGCGACCTGCTGCCACCCGACATCGCCGACGAGCTGATGCTGTTGCAAGACCGCGTGCCACCGTTCGACCCGAAAAAAGCCGTGGCCTTGATCGAGGAACAGCTCGGTGCGAAGGTCGGCGAGGTGTTCAGCCGCTTCGACGTCGAACCGCTAGCCTCGGCCTCGGTGGCCCAGGTGCATGCCGCACGCCTGAAAACGGGCGAAGAGGTGGTGGTGAAGGTCGTGCGCCCGGGCCTGAAGCCGGTCATTGCCCAGGACCTGGCCTGGCTGTTCCTGATCGCCAAGGCTGCCGAACGCGCCTCGGCGGATGCCCGTCGCCTGCACCCGGTAGACATCGTCGGCGACTACGAAAAAACCATTTACGACGAGCTCGACCTGCTGCGCGAGGCTGCCAACGCCAGCCAGCTGCGGCGCAACTTCGAAGACTCCGAGCTGATGTACGTGCCCCAGGTGTACTGGGACCTGTGCCGCCCCAAGGTGCTGGTGATGGAGCGCATCTACGGCGTACCGGTGACCGACATGGCTACCTTGGCCGACCAGCGCACCGACATGAAGCTGCTGGCCGAGCGCGGCGTGGAAGTGTTCTTCACCCAGGTGTTCCGCGACAGCTTCTTCCATGCCGACATGCACCCCGGCAACATCTTCGTCAGCACGGTCAAGCCGTGGAGCCCGCAGTATATTGCCATCGACTGCGGCATCGTCGGCAGCCTCACCGCCGAGGACCAGGACTACCTGGCGCGCAACCTGTTTGCCTTCTTCAAGCGTGACTACCGCCGCGTCGCCCAGTTGCACATCGACTCGGGCTGGGTGCCGGCAAACACCAAGGTGAACGAGTTCGAAGCAGCGATTCGCACCGTGTGCGAGCCGATCTTTGAAAAACCGTTAAAGGATATTTCTTTCGGCCAGGTGCTGATGCGCCTGTTCCAGACCGCACGGCGCTTCAACATGGAAGTGCAGCCACAGTTGGTATTGCTGCAGAAAACCCTGCTCAACATCGAAGGCCTGGGTCGTCAGCTGTACCCCGACCTGGACCTGTGGAGCACCGCCAAGCCGTACCTCGAACGCTGGATGCGCGACCGCTACAGCCCCAAGGCCGTGTTCGGCAACCTGCACAGCCAGGTAGAACAACTGCCACACCTGGCCGGCATGACCCGCGACCTGCTCGAACGCCTGTCGCAGCCTCACCTGCACGATCCACAACTGCCGGAGCGCCGTCGTCAGGGCGACCGCTGGGCGCTGCGCCTGCTGGGCGCAGGCCTGCTGGGCGGTGGCGCAGTTCTAGCCGCAGGTGCTGCCGAAACCGCCAGCCTGGCCGCCCCGGTTGCCTGGCCAGCCTGGCTGATGCTGGCTGCGGGCCTTTACCTGATCGTGCGCCAATAGCCAGCCGCGCCTGTGGCTGGCACACTAGCGCAAATGGCCCGGTACAGGAGCGGGCCCGCTTTGGAGTCGACGATGAAAGACTGGCTGGACGAGATCAAGTGGAACAGCGATGGCCTGGTACCGGCGATCGCCCAGGACCACAAGACCGGACGCGTGCTGATGATGGCCTGGATGAACCGCGAATCCCTGGCCCTGACCGCCGCCGAGCAACGCGCCATCTATTGGTCGCGTTCGCGTGGCAAGCTGTGGCGCAAGGGCGAGGAATCCGGGCATGTGCAGAAACTGCATGAGCTGCGCCTGGACTGCGACGCCGACGTGATCATCCTGATGGTCGAGCAACTGGGTCATATCGCCTGCCATACCGGCCGTGAAAGCTGCTTTTATCGCGTCTTCGAAGACGGCCAGTGGAAAATCGTCGACCCGGTCCTGAAGGACCCGGATGCCATCTACAGCGCAGGACACTGACATGAGCGACACCCTCAACCGCCTGGCCGAAGTGCTTGAAGAACGCAAGCAAGCGGCACCTGACAGCTCTTACGTGGCCAGCCTGTACCACAAGGGCCTGAACAAGATTCTTGAAAAGCTTGGCGAGGAGTCGGTCGAAACGATCATTGCCGCCAAGGATGCCGCGGTCAGCAAGGATTACAGCGATGTCATCTACGAAACTGCCGACCTGTGGTTTCATAGCCTGGTGATGCTCAGCGCGCTGGGCCAGCATCCACAAGCCGTACTCGATGAGCTGGATCGCCGTTTCGGGCTGTCCGGGCACGATGAAAAGGCCGCTCGCCAGCCTTCGGCTTGAGCACAACGCATTCTAGGAGAGCACCATGGGTATTTTTGACTGGAAACACTGGATTGTCCTGCTGGTCGTCGTGGTCCTGGTGTTCGGCACCAAGAAACTGAAGAACTTCGGCAGCGACCTGGGCGAATCGATCAAGGGCTTCCGCAAGGCCATGAACGAAGAAGAGAGCAAGCCGGCCGAGCAGACTCCGCCGCCTGCCCAACCAGTGCCGCCGGTGCAGAACACCGCCCAGCCGCAGCAAGGCCACACCATCGAAGGCCAGGCCCAGCCGGTCCAAGAGCCGCAGCGGAAAGACTGACCCATGTTCGGCATCAGTTTCAGCGAGCTGCTGCTCGTCGGCCTGGTCGCCCTGCTGGTGCTCGGTCCCGAGCGCCTGCCGGGTGCCGCCCGCACGGCTGGCCTGTGGATCGGGCGGCTCAAGCGCAGCTTCAACAGCATCAAGATGGAGGTCGAGCGCGAAATCGGTGCCGACGACATCCGCCGCCAGCTGCATAATGAGCACATCCTGCAGATGGAAGAGGAAGCCAAGCGCATCCTCAACCCGCTAGCGCCACCCGCACAGCCGCCAGTGACCACGGCCAGTGTGCAGCCACCTGCCGGGCTCGAAACCAGGCCGGTTGTCGAGCCAGCTGCCACCCCGGCCGCTTCTTCTGAACCACCTCAACCGCCGCGAGCCCCATGAGCGAGAACCCGGAACACGACCAGCCAATGCCGCTGGTTTCGCACCTGACCGAACTGCGCACCCGCCTGCTGCGCTGCGTTGCTGTCATTTTCCTGATCTTTGCCGGGCTGTTCTCTTTCGCCCAGCAGATCTACACCTTGGTCTCCGCCCCGCTGCGCGATCACTTGCCGGCCAATGCAACGATGATCGCCACCGACGTGGCCTCGCCGTTCCTCACGCCGTTCAAGCTGACCATGATCGTGGCGCTGTTCCTGGCCATCCCGTTCATCCTCCAGCAAATCTGGGGCTTTATCGCCCCCGGGCTGTACCGCCACGAGAAGCGCATTGCCATTCCGCTGCTCGTATCGAGCATCCTGCTGTTCTACGCCGGCATGGCCTTTGCCTACTTCCTGGTGTTCCCGCTGATGTTCAAGTTCTTCGCCGCTGCCACGCCGGCAGGCGTGGCGATGATGACCGACATCGCCAACTACCTCGACTTCGTGATGACGCTGTTCTTCGCCTTCGGCGTGGCTTTCGAAATCCCGGTAGCGGTCGTACTGCTGGTGTGGATCGGCGTGGTCGAGGTGAAATATCTCAAAAAGATCCGCCCCTATGTGATCATCGGCTGCTTCGTGGTCGGCATGATCCTTACCCCGCCGGACATCTTCTCGCAGACGTTGCTGGCCGTGCCCATGTGGCTGCTGTTCGAGATCGGCGTACTGTGTGGCGGCCTGATCCGCAAGCGCAGCGCCCACGACGAAACCGCCGACGACCATAACGACCAGCCACCAGCGACCCAACCGTGAACCTGTTGCTTCTTGAAGAGGCCGACTTCGTCTCGGCCGACCGTGTCGTTCTTGCTGATCGACGCTTCACCCACATGCAGGAAATCCACCGCGTGGCAGTGGGCGACAACCTGCGCGTGGGCCGCATCAATGGCCTGATGGGCAAGGCCACGGTGCTGCGCCTGGAAAAGCACGAAGCCGAACTTGAAGTGGCCTTCGACCAGCAACCACCGGCCAAGCTGCCGCTGACCCTGGTGCTGGCGGTACCACGCCCGAAAATGCTGCGTCGACTGTTCCAGACCGTGGCTACCCTCGGCGTATCACGGCTGATCCTGGTGAACAGCTACAAGGTCGAGAAAAGCTTCTGGCAAACACCTTTTCTGCAGCCCGAGAGCATTCGCGAAAACCTGATCCTCGGCCTGGAGCAGGCACGTGATACGGTGCTGCCCGAGGTAGTCATCGAGAAACGCTTCAAGCCGTTCGTCGAAGACCGCCTGCCTGCCATCGCCGCCGGCACCCTGGGGCTGGTTGGCCACCCCGGCCCCTACCCTGCCTGCCCGCGTGCGGTGGACCAACCCGTAACCTTGGCCATCGGCCCCGAGGGCGGCTGGATACCCTATGAAATCGAGCTGCTGGGCAAAGCTGGCCTGGCACCGGTACAACTGGGCGATCGCATCCTGCGGGTAGAGACCGCCGTCACCGCGTTGCTTTCGCGTATTTTCTGACGCAAACACCCCTTTTTCGCCCATCAAGTTTCCTTCTCCCGGGCCGATGGCCTTGGCAACACAACAACTATTTGTGCTGCCAAGCCGCCGGGGAGTCGTACATGTATCAATGGTTAGCCCAATCGATGGGCAATGTGAGCGTCAATCGCAAACTGGGGCTGGGCTTTGGCCTGGTGCTGCTGTTGACCCTGGCCATTACCCTTACGGGTTGGATGGGCATGGATAGCATCATTGATCGAGGTGACAAGCTGGGGAATATCTCGGTGATTCATCAGTACACCCAGGAATTGCGCATTGCCCGCCAACACTACGAACGCAACCGTGACAATGCAGCCGTAGCAGAGCTGGAAAAGGCGTTGAACAACCTTGAGCGCCAGGTCCAGTTGATGCTTGGCCAGATCGAAAAACCCGAGGACCAGCAGCGCCTTCGGCAGCAAATGACAGCGGTAAGCGGATATCGGCAGGCTTTCGCTGACCTCAAGCAATCTGCGGCTGATCCCGACGCCACAGAGCAAGCCCTGCGGCGCATGGCCGAACAAGGCACGGTGCTGCTGCAAACCAGCCAGGCGATGACCACCTCACAAACCGAGGTGCGCGATGCCGGCGCAGCCAACGCCAAGACCCTGCTAGCTGCGGCTACCGCGTTGGCACTGGTCCTCGGCTTGCTGGCAGCCTGGGCCATCACCCGGCAGATCATCATCCCCTTGCGCCATACCCTGCGCGCTGCTGAACGCGTGGCCAGTGGCGACCTTACCCTGAACTTGCAGGTGGACCGCCGCGACGAGCTAGGCCAGTTGCAAGCCAGCATGCAGCGCATGACCCAGGGCCTGCGCGAACTGATCGGCGGCATTGGCGACGGCGTCACACAGATCGCCAGCGCTGCCGAGCAGCTGTCGGCCGTTACCGAGCAGACCAGCGCTGGGGTCAATAACCAGAAGGTCGAGACCGACCAGGTGGCGACCGCCATGAACCAGATGACCGCTACCGTCCACGAGGTGGCCCGCAACGCCGAGCAAGCCTCGGAAGCCGCCTTGATGGCCGACCAGCAAGCCCGTGAAGGCGACCGTGTAGTGGGTGAGGCCGTGGCGCAGATCGAGCGCCTGGCGGGTGAAGTGGTCAATTCCAGCGAAGCCATGAACCAGCTCAAGGCCGAAAGCGACAAGATCGGCAGCGTGCTCGACGTGATCAAGTCGGTGGCCCAGCAGACCAACCTGCTGGCCCTGAACGCGGCGATCGAGGCCGCCCGCGCCGGCGAGGCCGGGCGTGGCTTTGCCGTGGTTGCCGATGAAGTGCGCAGTTTGGCTCAGCGCACCCAGCAATCGACCGAAGAGATCGAAGAACTCATTGCCGGCCTGCAAAGCGGTACCCAACGGGTGGCCAGCGTGATGGACAACAGCCGCCAGCTGACCGACAGCAGCGTCGAGCTGACCCGCCGTGCTGGCAGCTCGCTGGAAACCATCACCCGTACGGTGTCGTCGATCCAGGCGATGAACCAGCAGATTGCAACGGCGGCAGAGGAGCAGACGGCGGTGGCCGAGGAGATCAACCGCAGCGTGATGAATGTTCGGGATATTTCCGACCAGACCTCGGCGGCCAGTGAGGAGACAGCCAGCTCCAGCGTGGAACTGGCGCGGTTGGGCACCCATTTGCAAGGGCTGGTTGGGCGGTTCAGGCTGTGATCTGACCCAACGATCGCCCGGCCGGGCCTCTTCGAGGGTAACTCCACGAAGAGGCCAGTGCGCTTACAGCACCTGGCGTAGGAATGCCTGCGCGCGCGGGTCTTTCGGCGCAGCGAAGAACGCGGCCGGGGCCGAATCTTCCAGCAGTTTGCCGTGGTCGAAGAACAGCACCCGGTCAGCCACTTCGCGGGCGAAGCCCATTTCGTGGGTGACACAAACCATGGTCATGCCTTCCAGGGCCAGGGTCTTCATTACGTCGAGCACCTCACCGACCATTTCCGGGTCAAGCGCCGAGGTGGGCTCGTCGAACAGCATCACTTTCGGGTCCATTGCCAGCGCGCGGGCAATGGCTACCCGTTGCTGCTGGCCGCCAGACAGCCGGGACGGGAATTCATTGGCCTTCTGCGCGATGCCGACCTTTTCCAGCAGCGCCCGGGCCTTGGCCTCGCGGTCAGCCTTGTTGCGCTTGCGCACCACCTTCTGCGCGAGGCACAGATTTTCCAACACAGTCATGTGCGGGAACAGGTTGAAGTGCTGGAACACCATGCCCACTTCGCGGCGGTAGGCATTGATGTCGGTCTTGGGGTCGGCCAGTTGCAAGCCATCGATGGCCACATGGCCCTGGTCGAAATGCTCCAGGCCGTTGAGGCAACGCAAAAAGGTCGACTTGCCCGACCCAGACGGGCCCAGCACCACCACCACTTCGCCCTTGGCGACCTGCGTGGTGACGTTATCCACAGCCCTGACCACCTGGCCACGGGTGTCGAAGACTTTCAGCAAATCACGGACTTCAATCACTTTGCGCAAGCCTCCGCTCAAGCCGGCTGGCAATGTGCGACAGCGGCAGGTTGATCAGCAAGTACAGGCCTGCCACGCAGAACCAGATCTCGAAGGTAGAGAACGACGTAGTGATGGCCTCACGGCCGCTCTTGGTGAGCTCGGTGATGGCGATCACCGACACCAGCGAGGTGTCCTTGACCAGGCTGATGAACTGGCCGGCCAGCGGCGGCAGCACGCGCTTGAACGCCTGCGGCAGGATCACGTGGCGCATCGACTGGCTAGCGTTCAGGCCCAGCGAACGAGCAGCCTCATTCTGGCCCTTGGCAATCGACTGCACGCCAGCCCGCACGATTTCGGCCACGTAGGCGCCGGTGAACAGCGCCAGCGCCGCCACCCCGGCGAACTCGCGGGACAGGTTGAGCACGGTACCGATGAAGAAGTAGAAGATGAAGATCTGCACCAGCAACGGTGTGCCGCGCACCAGTTCGACGTACACGGTCGAGAGGTCGCGCAGGGTCGGGTTGTTCGACAACCGGCACAGGCCCGCGAACAGGCCGATCACCAGGCCGAACGCCCCGGATACCACCGAGATCCACAACGTGGTCCACAGGCCCCAGGCTAGCGGACCTGCCGCCCAATGGCGGGTTACACCAATCTGGTCGCCTTCGGCGACATCGTCGCCACGGCTCAGTTGCAGGCTGTCCTTGTCCACATCGAGCACTTGCTCGGCACCGCTTTCGTCCTTCAGCGTGACGCGGGCGCTATCGCCGGAGATGACGATTTCCTGCACGGTACCGTAGCCAGAGGCGCGCTGGGTTTCCTCAGCCTTGTACGCGAAGTACTGGGGTACGCGGTTCCAGCGCCACTCGTAGGAAATCATCGAGGTGGCCATGTACAGGCTGAACGCCAGGCCCACCAGGACCAGGGCAGTCAACCCATGCCAGGGCCACTGGGCTTTCTTGTGTTTGATCACGTGGGGTACTTCCGTAAATGCGAACGCGCAGGGTTTGCCTGCGCGTCGGGGTCATAAAGCCGGGCTTGTGGCCTTGGCCTTATTCCATTTCCTTCAGCCAGTCCTTGTTCTTGAACCACTTGTCGTGAATACGATCGTAGGTCCCGTCGTGCTTGATCTGGTGCAGGAAGTTGTTGATGAAGTTGATGCTGTCGTAGTCGCCTTTTTTCAGGCCGAAGGCCAGCGGCTCGTAGGTGAAGGGTTCTTCGAGGAACAGCAGCTTGCCAGCACCGGCTTTGTCTACCGCCACCACGTTGTACGGCGCGTCATAGACAAAGGCGTCGGCCTTGCCATTGACCACATCCATCACGGCTTCCTGTTCGTTGTCGTAACCGTGGTACTTGGCTTTGCTGATCAGCTTCTTGGACACCATTTCGCCGGTGGTGCCAAGCTTGGAGGTCAGGCGGTACTTCTCGTTGTTCAGGTCCTTGTACGACTTGATCTCGCCAGCCAGCTCCTTGCGGATCAGCAGGGTCTGGCCAACCACGATGAAAGGCTCGCTGAAGTTCAGGCGCAGGTTGCGTTCCTGGGTAAGCGTCATGCCGCTGCCGATCATGTCGAACTTGTCGGTCAGCAGGGCCGGGATGATGCCGTCATAAGCAGTGGAAACTGCCTCGAACTTCACGCCCATGGACTTGGCCATGGCTTTGAGGATATCGACTTCGAAGCCGATGATCTCGCCACGTTTGTTGGTCATCTGGAACGGCATGTAGGTTGGGTCCATACCCACCCGCAAGGTGCCGCGCTTGACCGCGTCATCGATGGCGCCCGCTTGAGCCGCCGTCACGGCGACCAGTGCGGTGACACCGACCATTAGCCGCGAAAGGTATTTCTTGATCATCACCAAGTCCCCTAGCAAGAAAAGTAGCGAATCTTATTGTGTTGGCACGGCCGTACTGGCCGAAGCGTCGTATCGGAGAGGGATGCTAACGCATGGCGGCCCGTGGACCTAGAGCCGCGGGGGGACTTTGTTGGCCAAAATGAGGGGGCTAGGCCAAAAAGCTTCGCGGGTGAACCCGCTCCTACAAGGGAATGTGTATCCCTGGTAGGAGCGGGTTCACCCCGAAAAGGCCCGATCAGGCGCCGACGAGGGTCGGCTGGCCTTCATTCTCCGGATGCAGGGGCAACAGCGGCGAATGAGGGTCGTTCTTGATCGACGCGCGCCACACATCGATCCACGCCGCATTGTGCCCGGCCCAGACCTGTTCATGCAGGCGGCTCAATGCCACCGGGTCGCTGAGCAGGGCCAGGCGGGTATTGAGGTCCAGCCCTTTCGGCCCGACTTCGATCGCCTTGGCAATGCGCTCGGCACGCAGTGCCTCGATCGGCGCAGCCTGGCCATGCCGGGCGGTGGCCATGGCACAGGCCAGGGCGTTCTGCCGTGGGTCGACCACCGCACGCACGAAGCCGTCATGCAGGGCATGCCAGCGGTTCTCGTGGGTGTACTGGTCGGTGGCCAGCAGCTCCTGCGGGGTGGCGTATTCCTCAGGGATGAGGAACAGCTTCTCGTCCTTCGCCGCCAGGCCCAGACGGGTACGGCTGGAAATCACCGACACCGGGATCGACAGCACCAGCGAGCCAACGATAGGCGCCAGCCACCACAGGAAACTCGGGTTCAGCCACGCCACCAGGCCTGCCCAGGCAAAGCCCAGCAAGGTCTGAGGGCCATGCCGACGCACGGCTTCGCCCCACGGGGTGGAGTCGTCGTCACGCTGTGGCGAGTTCCAGGTCGCGGCCCAGCCGAGAAATGCGGCCAGTACGAAGCGGGTGTGGAAGATCATGCGCACCGGGGCAAGCAGCATGGAGAACAGCATTTCCATGAGCATCGACAGGGTGACCTTGATCCGCCCACCGAACTCGATGGCACCCTTGGCCCAGATCAATATGACGCTGAGCAGCTTGGGCAGGAACAGCAGCACGATGGTGGTGGAGAACAGCGCCACGGCCTTCTCTGGGTGCCACTGCGGCCACAGCGGGTAAAGCTGGTACGGCTCGATGAAATACTGCGGTTCCATCAGCGTGTTGGTCGCCAGCAGCGCGGTCGACAGCACCAGGAACAGGAACCACAGCGGCGCCGACAGGTACGACATCACCCCGGTGAGGAACACCGCACGGTGTACCGGGTGCATGCCCTTGACCAGGAACAGGCGGAAGTTCATCAGGTTACCGTGGCACCAGCGGCGGTCGCGCTTTAGCTCGTCGAGCAGGTTCGGCGGCAGTTCTTCGTAGCTACCCGGCAGGTCGTAGGCGATCCACACGCCCCAGCCGGCACGGCGCATCAGCGCGGCTTCGACGAAGTCGTGGGACAGGATTGCCCCGGCGAACGCGCCCTTGCCCGGCAACGGCGCCAGGGCGCAGTGCTCGATGAACGGCTTCATGCGGATGATCGCGTTGTGGCCCCAGTAGTGCGACTCGCCCAACTGCCAGAAGTGCAGGCCGGCGGTGAACAGCGGGCCGTACACGCGGGTGGCGAACTGTTGCATGCGCGCGTACAGGGTATCCATACCCGAGGCTTTCGGCCCGGTCTGAATGATGCCGGCGTCCGGGTTGGCCTCCATCAGGCGCACCAGGCTGCTCAGGCACTCGCCACTCATGACGCTGTCGGCGTCGAGCACGACCATGTACTTGTACTCGCCACCCCAGCGACGGCAGAAGTCGTCGAGGTTACCGCTCTTGCGCTTCACCCGGCGCCGGCGGCGGCGGTAGAAGATGCGGCCAAAACCTTTGGTTTCGCGGCACACGTCCAGCCAGGCCTGTTGCTCGGCCACGGCGATGTCGGTGTCGTTGGTGTCGCTGAGCACGAAGAAGTCGAAACGGTCGAGGTTGCCGCTGGCGGCTACCGACTCGAACGTCGCCCGCAGGCCGGCGAACACCCGAGGCACGTCTTCGTTGCAGATCGGCATCACCAGCGCGGTACGCGCCTCGGGCGCAATCGGCTCATTGCCGGCGCTGCTGCCGGAAATCTTGTACTTGTCGCGCCCGGTGAGCAACTCGAGGAAGCCCATCAATGCGGTCCAGAAGCCCGCCGACACCCAGCAGAACAGGATACCGAAGAGGATCAGGATGGACGTCTGCAAGGCATACGGCCACACCTGCACCACGGTGTCCCAGAGCGGCTGGCTGAGGACCTCGTCGAGGTCTACGAACGACCAGCCCTGGTACGGCAGGATGCCCTTCATGTACCAGCCGGCAACGATGGTCTGGCCGATCATCAGGGCCAACAGGATATAGCGGCGGATCGAACCGACCGTACGCCAGCGCGCCGGCGGCAGCTCGCGCTTGGGCGGCTGCGGCGGATTCGAGCGGCCGGTCATGCGCCGCCACATGCGGATCAGCACGTTGGTGCGCCACGGCTCGGGCACGACCTTGGTGCGCTTGATCGGCGGTGCAATCTTCAGGCACAGGCGGCCGCTGCCATCGACGCCGAGCATTTCGGCGTCCTCCAGCTCGGCAGCGCTGCCTACGGTAAGGCGCGGGCCCACCGAAGCCTGCACGGCCTCGGCGGAGTTGGCGGCCGGGTTGGCCGCCAGGCGTTGGTGCAACTCACCGAACGACGTGCAACTGGCAAGCTCTGCCCGTTGCTCGTCACTCAGTGGTAGGTGAGCCAGGTACTCGCCAAGCGAGACTGGCCTTGCGCTTGAGTTACTCATCGGCAGGCAACTGATAGCTCCAGGTCTCGGTCAGCACCTGCTCGGTGGTGGCCGGGGCCCCGTTGGTGGATGCCGCATCGGCGGCGGGTTGTTCGGCCTTGGCAGGCTGCTCGGCCTTGGCGGTTTTCTCGGCCTTGGCGTGCTTGGCTGCGGCCTTGTCCTGCTTGGCGTCCTGGGCAGGCTTGGCAGGTTCGACCGGCACGTCACGTACCAGCGCGGCACGCATTTCGGTCGACTTGTTGGCTTCCTTCACCTTCAGCCGCAGGGTCAGGCGCCAGCCCTTGGTCTCTGGGTTATAGCGCAGATTGTTCTCGACCACCTCGGCGTTGCCGTCAACGCTGATCTGGCTGCGCAGGGCGGTATCTTCCGGCAGAGCGGCCAGGGCCGGGCCGGCGAAGTCGACCAGGAAGGCCACGCTGCCGTCTGGCTGGCGGATCAGGTTGGACTGTTTGACGTCACCGGTGGAGCGCAGGGTCTGCTTGACCCAGCCCAGCTCGGAGGCCTGGAACTTCGGCTCGTCGATGGTCCAGTGCAGGCGGTAGGCGTACTCGATCGGCTTGCCAGCCTCCGGCAGCTTTTCAGGGCTCCAGAAGGCCACGATGTTGTCGTTGGTCTCGTCGGCGGTCGGGATCTCGACCAGATCGACGGTACCCTTGCCCCAGTCACCCTTCGGCTCGATCCAGGCGCTTGGGCGCTTCTGGTAGTTGTCGTCGAGGTCTTCGTAGTCGCTGAAGGCGCGCTGACGCTGCATCAGGCCGAAACCACGCGGGTTCTCGACACTGAAGTTGCTCACGGCCAGGTGTTTCGGATTGTTCAGCGGGCGCCACAGCCACTCGCCGTTGCCGGCATGAATCGACAGGCCTTCGGAGTCATGCAGGGCCGGACGATAGTTGAGGACCTTGGATGGCTGGTTGGGGCCGAACAGATACATGCTGGTCAGCGGGGCGATGCCCAGGCGGCTGACGTGGTCACGCAGGAACACACGCGACTCCACGTCCACGACGGTGTCGTTGCCAGGGCGCAGGGTCAGCTTGTAGGCACCGGCGGAGCGCGGCGAGTCGAGCAGGGCGTAGATCACCAGGTGCTTGTCGGCCGGCTTGGGTTTTTCTACCCAGAACTCGGTGAAGCGCGGGAACTCCTCGCCCGATGGCAGCGCGGTGTCGATAGCCAGGCCACGAGCCGACAGGCCGTACACATGCCCCTTGCCGACTACGCGGAAATAGCTGGCGCCAAGCAGGGTCATGATCTCGTCCTGCTTGTCGGCCTTGTTGATCGGGTAAAGCACGCGGAAACCGGCGTAACCCAGGTTCTTGGTGGTTTCCGGGTCGTGTGGCACGTCACCGAACTCGAAGCGGCTCGGGTCGTACTTGATTTCTTCCACCTTGGTGGCGGTCACTTCGTTGATTTTCACCGGGGTGTCGAAATGCATGCCCTGGTGATAGAAGGAAAGCTTGAACGGGGTCTTGTCCTTGGCCCACTCCGCTTTGTCTTGCAGGAAGCGGATTTTCTGGTAGTCGGCGAATTTCATGTCACGGAAAACCGCCGGCAGATTGCTTTTCGGTGCTTCGTACTTCTGGCCGGCCAGATCCTTTGCCTTGGCTGCAACATCGTCAAGATTGAATGCCCACAGCTGGCCCGCGCTCATCAGGCCGACCAGTGCCACGCTGGCGATCAGGGCCTTGCGCAGCCGGACGCCGGGGATTCTTGATGCTTTATGGGGACTAACAATCACGAGCAACCCTCGCCGAAAACAGATCATGAAACCAACGGCCAGCGACAAATGCCGGGTTGGCGAGCACTGTTCGGACCCCGTGAGGGCGTAATGATTCCCCAAACGGATCCAGACAATGCTCGAGTCAGAGTGAAACGAACCTGCGAACGCAGGTCCATGCAGCGCGCGATTATCCAGCAGGTCGCGTGACAACGCATCAGGCTGGAACAACTATTTATCGTACAAAACCCCTTGTTTTCCCAGAAACGAGGGGTTTTTCGAGCTCAAATTTGTAACATAAAAGTCACAGGGCCATCATTGACCAGGTGCACTTGCATATCTGCACCGAATTGTCCGCTGGCCACGTCGGTGTGCCGAGCCTTCGCTTGCTGCAAAAGATAGTCGAACAAATCGGCGCCCAGGGCCGGTGGCGCAGCCGTCGAAAAGCTTGGGCGCATGCCGTTGCGGGTGTCCGCCGCCAAGGTGAACTGCGACACCAGCAACAAACCGCCCCCGACATCCTTGAGCGACAGGTTCATCTTGCCCTGCTCGTCGCTGAATACCCGGTAGTTCAGCAGCTTGTGCAACAGCTTGTCGGCCTTTTCGCGGGAATCTTCAGGCTCGACCGCCACCAGCACCAGCAAACCCTGGTCGATGGCGCCGACCACCTCTCCCCCCACTTCGACCCGCGCACCACGCACGCGCTGCAACAAACCCCTCATGCTTCTTCCAGCGGCAGGTCAAGCAGGCGGCGGGCCATCTGGTCGGCGGCGCGCACCAGGGCGTCGGTAATGCCAGGCTCGGAAGCCGCGTGCCCAGCGTCACGGATCACTTTCAGTTCGCTGTTCGGCCAGGCCTGGTGCAGCGCCCAAGCGTTGTCCAGGGGGCAGATCACGTCGTAGCGGCCGTGCACGATCACCGCCGGCAGGTGGGCGATCTTCGGCAAGTCGCGAATCAGCTGGTCCGGTTCGAGGAACGCGTTGTTCATGAAGTAGTGGCATTCGATACGCGCAATCGACAGCGCCCGCTGTGGCTCGGAGAAGCGGTCGACCACCAGCGGGTTGGGGCGCAGGGTGGCGGTACGGCCTTCCCAGGTGGACCAGGCCTTGGCTGCGTGCATCTGGGCGATCTGGTCATTGCCGGTAAGGCGCTTGTGGAAGGCCTTGACCAGGTCACCGCGCTCTTCCGGTGGAATCGGTGCAATGTAGTCCTGCCAGTAATCCGGGAACATGCGACTGGCGCCTTCCTGGTAGAACCACTCGATTTCCTGCGGCCGGCACAGGAAGATGCCACGCAGGATCAGGCCATGCACTCGCTCGGGGTAGGTCTGGGCGTAGGCCAGGGCCAGGGTCGAGCCCCACGAGCCGCCGAACAGCACCCACTTGTCGATCCCCAGGTGCTCGCGGATGCGCTCCAGGTCTTCGACCAGGTGCCAGGTGGTGTTGTTCTCCAGGCTGGCGTGCGGCGTGGAGCGGCCACAGCCGCGCTGGTCGAAGGTGATGATGCGATACAGCGTAGGGTCGAAGTAGCAACGGCTCTGGGCGTCGCAACCGGCGCCTGGCCCACCGTGGATGAACACCACCGGCAGACCTTCTGGCGAGCCGCTTTCGTCGACATACAGCACATGCGGCGCTTCCACGGCCAGATCGTGCCGGGCGTAGGGTTTGATCTGCGGGTACAGGGTCTGCATTGCGCACTCCGTGTGAGGTTTGGTTCGACCGTTGGCCATCATAAACCTGAATTGCCCTTAGAGCATGTGTCTAAGCAACATCATCTTATGAGCAGCTCACGGACAGGGCCCAATGACACCGGAGAACCCATCAACAGGTGATCCCCCGACGACCGACCCGGCCAAACCTGCAACCTCCGAACCTGACCAGCACCTGCAGGC
The DNA here is from genome assembly GCF_029871175.1 of Pseudomonas sp. BN607. Taxonomy (NCBI): domain Bacteria; kingdom Pseudomonadati; phylum Pseudomonadota; class Gammaproteobacteria; order Pseudomonadales; family Pseudomonadaceae; genus Pseudomonas; species Pseudomonas sp. BN607. Next base: position 153,664 of record NZ_SSOE01000028.1, on the reverse strand, counting down.
GCTGTACCCGCCTTGAGAGCGGCGCTTTATCGCCCGTAGCGCTCATGCCCCCACTGCAGGGTCGTTTCCAGCAGGCGGCGCAAAACCGACTGGGTAGGCTGCGCCAATGGTTCGCGATAGGTGAACGGCGCCACTTCATCCATGTAGGTGCTCTGCGCCAGCTCCAGTTGTACCGCGTGGATGTTGTGGTCCGGATCACCGTAGTACCGGGTGATATGCCCACCCTTGAATCGACCATTGAGCACATGGCTGTAGCCCTGTGCTTCGGCACATACGGCCTGCAAGCGCTCGGCCAGCGCCGGGTCACAACTGGCGCCGTTGAAGGTGCCGAGGTTGAAGTCAGGCAGCTTGCCGTCGAACAGGTGCGGGATCACCGAACGGATGGAGTGCGCATCCCACAGCAACGCATAGCCAAATTGCTCACGCAGGCGCTCCAGCTCGTTGCGGAGGGTGTCGTGGTAAGGGCGCCAGATCTGCTCCAGGTACTGCTTGCGCTGGTCGCTGCTCGGCGCCTGCCCGGCCTTGAACAACGGTTCGCCCTCGAACAACGTGGCCGGATACAGGCCGGTGGTAGCACCGGCATAGAGTGGCTTGTCATCATCCGGGCGGTTCAGGTCGATGACGAAGCGCGAGTACTCCGCCGACAACACGCTAGCGCCCATGTCACGGGCAAAATCGTACAACCGGGGGATATGCCAGTCAGTGTCCGGCAGGCTGCGCGCTGGCTCGACCAGGCCGTCACGCACCGCGTCGCTCAGGCGCAGGCCGGCGTGCGGCATGCTGATCAGCAGCGGCAGGCGGCCTTGGTGAAAACTCAGTACCTTGTCCATCGTGCCTCGCTCATTTGGAAATTTCATGGCCCTTGCGCACTACGCGCTTGGGCAGGTCGCCGCCCAGCCAGTAGGCCAGGTCGGCGGGGCGTTCGATCTGCCAGGCGACGAAGTCGGCAACCTTGCCTACCTCCAGCGAGCCGTGGCTGTCGCCCAGGCCCAGCGCCGTGGCAGCGTGCACGGTAACGCCGGCAAGGGCCTCTTCCGGGGTCAGGCGGAAGCAGGTACAGCCCATGTTCAGCATCAAGCGCAGCGACAGCCCTGGCGAGGTGCCAGGATTGAGGTCGCTGGCGAGGGCAATCTTCACCCCATGACGGCGCAACGCATCCATCGGCGGCAACTGGGTTTCGCGCAAGAAGTAGAACGCGCCCGGCAGCAGCACAGCGACCGTGCCGGCTGCAGCCATGGCGATGGCGTCTTCTTCGGTCATGAACTCCAGATGGTCTGCGGACAACGCTTGGTAGCGCGCCGCCAGGCTGGAGCCGTGCAGCGACGACAGCTGTTCGGCGTGGAGCTTGACCGGCAGGCCCAGTTCGCGCGCCTTGATGAACAGCCGCTCGACCTGCGCGGGTGAAAACGCCAGGTGTTCGCAGAACGCATCCACCGCGTCCACAAGGCCTTCAGCGGCCAGCGCTGGCAGCATTTCATCGCAGATATGCGCGATGTAGTCGTCGGCGCGGCCGGCGTATTCCGGTGGCAGAGCGTGCGCGGCCAGGCAGGTTGCGCGCACCGCCAGCGGCAGCTCGTCGGCAAGCCGCCGGGCCACACGCAGCATTTTGCGCTCGTTGGCCAAGTCCAGGCCGTAGCCGGACTTGATCTCGAGCGTGGTCACGCCATCACGCATCAAGGCCTGGACCCGCTGGCGCGCACTGGCGAACAGCTCGTCCTCACTGGCCGCACGGGTGGCCCGCACGGTACTGGCGATGCCGCCGCCGTTAGCCGCGATTTCGGCATAGCTGACGCCCTGCAGCCGCTGCTCGAACTCGCCGCTGCGGTTGCCACCGAACACCGCGTGGGTGTGGCAGTCGATCAGCCCCGGGGTGACCCAGGCGCCGCCCAGGTCCACCGTGCGCTCAGCGTTGACCGGCGCCAGCCCGGCGCGTGGGCCGATCCACTCGATCAGCCCGGCGTTGGTGACGATGGCCGCGTCTTCGATGGCCGAGTAACGGCCATCGGCCATGGTTGCCACATGGCAGTGCTGCCACAGGGTTCTCATGCACAGTCTCCTTTGCTAGCGGTGCAGCTCGGCCGGGGCTGCTGCCGGGGTGCCCTGCCCTGCACGCGGCTTGCACCACAGCAGGTAGGACGCCACCAGGAACACCACCCAGACCACACCGACGATCAATGCCGCCTGAGTGTCCGGGAAGTAGCCGAGTACGCCAAAGATGAACACCATGAACGCAATGGCCATGGCCGGGCCATATGGCCAGAACGGTACCGGGAACTTCAGCTGGGCCGCTTCGTCACGGCTCATGCTGCGCCGCATGGCCACCTGGGTCACCAGGATCATCAGCCAGACCCATACGGTGGCGAAGGTGGCGATCGAGGCAATCAGCAAGAATACGTTTTCCGGGATCAGGTAGTTCAGCAGCACGCCGATGAGCAGCGCGGCGCCCATTACCAGCACGGTCATCCACGGCACGCCATGCTTCGATAGCTTACTGAAGCCGCGCGGGGCGTGGCCTTGCTGGGCGAGGCCATACATCATGCGGCCGGCGCCGAAGATGTCGCTGTTGATAGCGGAGATCGCCGCAGAAATCACCACGACGTTGAGCACGGCGGCGGCCGAGCCGATGCCCAGATTGCTGAAGATCTGCACGAACGGGCTGCCCTGGCTGCCGATCTGCGGCCATGGGTACAGGCACATCAGCACGAACAGGGTGAGCACGTAGAACAGCAGGATGCGCAGCGGCACCGCGTTGATCGCCTTGGGAATCACGCGCTGCGGGTCCTTGGCTTCACCGGCAGTGACGCCGATGATCTCGATGCCGCCGAAGGCGAACATCACCACGGCAAACGACGCGATCAGGCCGCCTACGCCATTGGGCATGAAGCCGCCATGGTCAAACAGGTTGCTCACCCCCACGGCATGCCCGGTACCCACCTGGCTGAAGCCGAAGGCCATGATACCGAGGCCGGCCAGGATCATCGCCACGATGGCGCCGACCTTGAGCAGCGACAGCCAGAATTCCATTTCGCCGAACACCTTGACGTTGCACAGGTTGAGGCCGCCGATCAGGAAGACGATGCCCAGTACCCAGACCCAGCGGGCCACTTCTGGGAACCAGAAGCCCATGTAGATACCGAAGGCGGTGACGTCGGCGATGGCGACGATGACCATCTCGAAGGCGTAGGTCCAGCCGAGGATAAAGCCGGCCATGGGGCCGAGGTAGGTCGTGGCGTAGTGGCCGAACGAGCCGGCCACCGGGTTGTGCACGGCCATTTCGCCCAGGGCGCGCATAACCATGAACACCGCAGCGCCGCCGATCAGGTAGGCCAGCAACACGGCCGGGCCGGCCATCTGGATAGCCGAGGCGGAGCCGTAGAACAGCCCGGTACCGATGGCGGAACCGAGTGCCATGAAACGGATGTGGCGGGCACTTAGCCCGCGCTTGAGACCTTGAGCTTGTTGCATGTCACGTCCTTAAATTGTTTTTGTGGTCGTGAGATCGAGGGGCTGCCTTGCAGCCAGCTCGCAGGCAAACCCGCTTCTACACAGGCAACGCGTTGACGTGCAGGAGCGAGCTTTGCTCGCGAAGGGGCGCACAACGGCCCCGGGAGGCATTACAGGCTTGGCAGCACACCTGCCGGCAGCAAACCGGTCAAACTACCCTTGGCCAACAGTTCCACAGCCTTTTCGATGTCTGGGGCAAAGAAGCGGTCACGGTCGTAGTGCGGCACTTCACTGCGCAGCGCCTGGCGCGCTTTCTCCAGTTTGGTCGACGTTTTTAGGCCTTTGCGCAGGTCCAGGCCCTGGCAGGCGCCCAGCCATTCGATGGCCAGCACGCCGCGGGTGTTTTCGGCCATTTCCCACAGACGCTTGCCGGCGGCCGGGGCCATCGACACGTGGTCTTCCTGGTTGGCCGAGGTCGGCAGGCTGTCGACGCTGTGCGGGTGCGACAGGGCCTTGTTCTCGCTGGCCAGGGCCGCAGCGGTAACCTGGGCGATCATGAAGCCCGAGTTGACCCCACCGTTTTCCACCAGGAACGGCGGCAGTTGGGACATGTGCTTGTCCATCATCAGCGAGATGCGGCGCTCGCTGAGCGAACCGATTTCGGCAATGGCCAGGGCCAGGTTGTCGGCGGCCATGGCCACGGGTTCGGCGTGGAAGTTGCCGCCGGAGATCACATCACCTTCGGCAGCGAATACCAGCGGGTTGTCGGATACGGCATTGGCCTCGATGCCCAGTACCTCGGCGGCCTGGCGCAGTTGGGTCAGGCAGGCGCCCATGACTTGCGGCTGGCAGCGCAGCGAGTACGGGTCCTGGACCTTGTCGCAGTTTTTGTGCGACAGCGAGACTTCGCTGGCATCGCCCAGCAGGTCGCGGAAGCAGGCGGCGGTGTCGATCTGACCGCGTTGGCCACGTGCTTCGTGAATACGTGCATCGAACGGCGAACGCGAGCCCAATACGGCTTCGACGCTCAGGCCACCGCAGGCGATGGCCGCAGCGTACAAGTCTTCGGCATGGAACAGGCCACGCAGGGCATAGGCGGTGGACGCCTGGGTACCGTTGAGCAGGGCCAGGCCCTCTTTTGCAGCCAACGTAAGCGGTTCCAGCCCTGCAACCGCCAGCGCTTCGGTGGCCGATAGCCACTGACCCTTGTAGCGGGCCTTGCCTTCGCCCAACAGCACCAGCGACATGTGCGCCAGCGGCGCCAGGTCACCGGAAGCACCCACCGAGCCTTTGAGCGGGATGTGCGGGTAGACTTCGGCGTTGACCAGGGTGATCAGTGCGTCGATGACTTTGCGACGAATACCGGAGAAACCACGGCTGAGGCTGTTGATTTTCAGCACCATGATCAACCGCACCAGGTCGTCATCCAGCGGCGCGCCGATACCGGCGGCGTGGGACAGCACCAGCGAGCGCTGCAGGTTTTCCAGGTCGTGGCTGGCGATGCGGGTCGAGGCCAGCAGGCCAAAACCGGTGTTGATGCCGTAGGCGGTGCGGTCTTCGGCAATGATCTGCTCGACACAGGCAACGCTGGCGTCGATGGCCGGCGCGGCGCTGGCATCCAGTTGCAGGCGCACGGGCGCGGTATGGATCGCGCGCAGCTGGGCCAGGGTCAGGGTGCCGGGCTTGAGGGTGAGTTCGGTCACGTTACTACTCCAAATCGCGTGGAGCCGCAGGCCCGCTCGTGGGTACCTGCGCGCTCCTTCTTGTTGTTCAGTATCACCCCTTGCAGGGTGCGATCCAAAGCGTGGTGATCAGCCAGTGATCATCGGCAGGTCCAGGCCCTGCTCCTTGGCGCAGTCGATGGCGATGTCATAACCGGCATCGGCGTGACGCATGACACCGGTCCCTGGGTCGTTGGTCAGTACCCGGGCGATACGCGCGGCGGCTTCATCGGTACCGTCGCAGACGATGACCATGCCCGAGTGCTGCGAGAAGCCCATGCCCACGCCACCGCCGTGGTGCAGCGAGACCCAGGTGGCGCCGCCTGCGGTGTTCAGCAGGGCGTTGAGCAGCGGCCAGTCGGAGACAGCGTCCGAACCATCACGCATGGCCTCGGTTTCGCGGTTCGGGCTGGATACCGAGCCGGAGTCGAGGTGGTCACGGCCGATCACCACCGGTGCCGACAGCTCGCCGCTGCGGACCATTTCGTTGAACGCCAGGCCCAGCTTGGCGCGCAGGCCCAGCCCTACCCAGCAGATACGTGCCGGCAGGCCCTGGAAGCTGATGCGCTCGCGGGCCATGTCCAGCCAGCGGTGCAGGTGGGCGTCGTCGGGGATCAGTTCCTTGACCTTGGCGTCGGTCTTGTAGATATCTTCGGCATCGCCGGACAGTGCCGCCCAGCGGAACGGGCCAATACCGCGGCAGAACAGGGGGCGGATGTAGGCCGGGACGAAGCCAGGGAAGTCGAAGGCATTGGCTACGCCCTCTTCCTTGGCCATCTGGCGGATGTTGTTGCCGTAGTCGAAGGTCGGGATACCCTGCTTCTGGAAGTCGAGCATGGCCTGCACGTGCACGGCCATCGACTGCTTGGCGGCCTTGACCACTGCCGCTGGTTCGGTCTGCGCGCGGTCGCGGTACTGTTCCCAGGTCCAGCCTGCTGGCAGGTAGCCGTTCAGCGGATCGTGGGCGCTGGTCTGGTCGGTGACCATGTCCGGGCGTACGCCCCGCTTGACCAGCTCGGGCAGGATTTCGGCGGCGTTACCGTGCAGGGCAATGGAAATGGCCTTGCCCTCGGCGGTGTACTTGGCGATGCGTGCCAGGGCGTCGTCGAGATCTGTGGCCTGCTCGTCGACGTAGCGGGTTTCCAGGCGGAAGTCGATACGGCTCTGCTGGCATTCGATGTTCAGCGAGCAAGCCCCGGCCAGGGTCGCGGCCAGTGGCTGGGCGCCGCCCATGCCACCCAGGCCAGCGGTGAGTACCCACTTGCCTTTCAGGCTGCCGCCGTAGTGCTGGCGACCGGCTTCGACGAAGGTTTCATAGGTGCCCTGGACGATGCCCTGGCTGCCGATGTAGATCCAGCTGCCGGCGGTCATCTGGCCGTACATGGCCAGGCCCTTGGCGTCGAGTTCGTTGAAGTGTTCCCAGTTGGCCCAGTGTGGCACCAGGTTGGAGTTGGCGATCAGCACGCGCGGTGCGTTGCTGTGGGTCTTGAACACACCGACCGGCTTGCCCGACTGCACCAACAGGGTTTCATCGTCTTCCAGGCGGGTCAGGGTTTCGACGATCTTGTCGTAGCAGGCCCAGTTGCGCGCGGCGCGGCCGATACCGCCGTATACCACCAGTTCCTTGGGGTTTTCCGCGACCTGCGGGTCGAGGTTGTTCATCAGCATGCGCAGTGGCGCTTCGGTCAGCCAGCTTTTGGCGGTCAGCTTGTTGCCACGTGGGGCACGGATTTCAACGTCACGGTATTTGTTGTTGTCAGTCACGGGAAAGGTCCTCTGCGGTCGTCCGCGGGCGGGTATGTCGTGGTCAATATACAAACACACCTTTACTTGTATGTACAAGCACGGACAACCAAAATTATCGGAACTGTGCGCTCCTGGCTTGGGTTTCCGGGTGGGGCCCATATCGAGCGCCGCCCGCGCGGCGCTCGATCTCACAGGCGCCAAAAACCTACCGCCGAACCTTCAGCGCCCAACAAGTTCGATGAGGCAGCACCGCCCCTGCACCACAAGTCCCAGCAATTCATCATTGCCTTCCAGCCGCAAGCAATCGAACAACCCCAACCGCTGCGTCTCGCGCCCGGCAATAGTGACTTCGACCAGGCTGCTGGCAGCAAACAACAAAACCGTCGACGCCGAGCTGTACACCCGGCTGGTGCCATCCAGCCACTGCAACCGCGCCCGATACCGCTGCGGTGCATAGATCAGGTTGAAATCGCGAATCGCCCCACCCAGCAACTTGCAACTGACCTGGCTCTCGCCGCTGAAGGCAAACGCATCGAACGCCAGCAATGGCCGACTGGCTTGGCCATCGACCAGCAGGCGCATGCCGTCGCCCTGCAGCACGGTGATGATCCGCTGGTAGCCGGCGAACGTGGAAAAGCCCCCCGACTCCTGGATATCGGCAATCGACAGGCGCCAGCCAAAACCGTCCAGGCCCTCGCCACTGTCGCGGGTAATCTCCTCGGTGAAACCGCCACCGTTCTTCCACGGCATGCGCGGGTAATCCTGCGCACGCAACAACTGCAGCCGACTCATTTGCTGAAACGTCCTTCCAGGCGATGACGGGAACCGGGGTGGATCAACCGTGCAGCGGTCACCGGCTGGCGACCGGACCAGGTACGACGGCGAATCAGCAGGCAAGGCTCGCCGCGCTCGATCTGCAGAAGCCGGCACTCGTCCGGCTCGGCGAGAATCGCTTCGACCACGTGCTCGCCCTCGGTCAGCGGCGCCACCTGGGACAGATAGGCATACGGCGTCTGCCGCGTGAAATCCTGCTTGAGATAGTCAGGGGCGATGGCTGCGTTGACGTAGCGGTCCTCGATCTGTACGGGCACGCCGTTCTCGAAATGCACGATCAGCGAGTGGAAGACCCGCTGGCCTTCACGCATGTCCAGAGCCAGAGCCCGTTCGGAGCCGGCCGCTTCCTCGGTGAGCGTGATCACCTGGCAGCTATGCTGATGCCCGCGCGCGGCGATTTCGTCGGCAATGTTGTTGACCTCGAACAACGCCGAACGGCCCTTGGGCTCGGCTACGAAGGTACCGACCCCTTGCATGCGCACCAACAGGCCTTCGGCGGTGAGTTCGCGCAGGGCGCGGTTGATGGTCATGCGGCTGAAGCCCAGTTCGTTGACCAGTTCGCTCTCCGAGGGCACCCGGTGATGCGGCGGCCAGCTGCCATTGTCGATCTGCTGGATGATCATCTGTTTGACCCGAGCGTACAGCGGCGCCGGGCCCTCGCCCATTTGGGCAACCAGCGCGGAGACAGGAGGTGTCGGCACGGCGGTGGATCCTTGTGCAAATGGAATGAGCGGTAGCTTGCCGCAGTTTACCCGGCAGGCAAACGGCTGTATATGTATATACAAGTTAACAATAACAGGATTTGTACCGATGCCCGCCTACTTCGCCGAACGCGCCCTGCTGCCCACGGGCTGGGCCAGCCACGTCCGCATCGAGGTCGCCAGTGATGGTCATGTGACGAGTATCCAGGCAGGCGCCTCGGCTGAAGGTGCCGAGCGCCTGGCCGGGCCACTGCTACCGGGTATGCCCAACCTGCACTCGCATGCCTTCCAGCGTGCCATGGCGGGGCTGGCGGAAGTCGCCGGCAACCCCAACGACAGCTTCTGGACCTGGCGCGACCTGATGTACCGCCTGGTCGGGCAGATCAGCCCGGAGCAGTTGCAAGTCATCGCCCGCCAGCTGTACATCGAGATGCTCAAGGCCGGCTACACCTCGGTCGCCGAATTCCATTATGTGCACCATGACCAGGCCGGCAAGCGCTACGCCGACCTGGCCGAGCTGTCGCGCCGCATCAGCGCCGCTGCAGCCGACAGCGGCATCGGCCTGACCTTGCTGCCGGTGCTGTACAGCCATGCCGGCTTTGGCGGCCTGCCACCGAATGACGGGCAGCGTCGCTTCATCAACTCCACCGAACACTACTTGCAGTTGCAGGCACAGCTCGCCCCCGTGCTGGCCGCGCAACCCGCGCAGCAACTGGGCCTGTGCTTCCACTCGCTGCGGGCAGTGACACCCGGGCAGATCACCGAGGTACTGGCGGCAAGCGACAAGCACTGCCCGGTGCATATCCACATCGCCGAACAGCAGAAGGAAGTGGACGACTGCCTGGCCTGGAGCGGCCTGCGCCCGCTGCAGTGGCTGTACGAGCATGTGGACGTGGACCGGCGCTGGTGCCTGGTGCACGCCACCCACGCCGAAAGCGATGAAGTAACGGCCATGGCTCGCAGCGGTGCGGTGGCTGGGCTGTGCCTGACTACCGAGGCCAATCTGGGCGACGGAATTTTTCCGGCCGTGGACTACTTGGCGCAGGGCGGGCGCATGGGCATTGGTTCGGACAGCCACGTGTCGTTGAGCGTGGTGGAGGAGCTGCGTTGGCTGGAATATGGCCAGCGCCTGCGTGACCAGCGGCGCAACCGCCTGCACCGCAGCGACCAGCCGATGGTCGGGCGCACGCTGTATGACGCGGCGCTGGCTGGTGGTGCGCAGGCGCTGGGGCAGGCGGTCGGCGAGTTGGCGGTGGGCAAGCGTGCCGACTGGCTGGTACTCGACGGGCAGGACCCATACATCGCCATGGCGGATGGCGATGCCATTCTCAACCGCTGGCTGTTTGCCGGCGGCGATCGCCAGGTGCGCGACGTGATGGTGAATGGCCGGTGGGTGGTGCGCCAAGGGCGGCATGGGCAGGAAGAAGAAAGCGGGCGGGCATTTGCCCAGGTGTTGCGCCAGGTTTTGGGCTGAGTGTACCGGGGCTGCGTTGCAGCCCTTCGCGGGCAAGCCCGCTCCCACAGATTGGACTGCCCCCAAAACTTTCGGGGCAGTCCACGGTTCAGCGCAGGATCTGCGGGGGGCGGGCTTTTGCCCACGACGGGTTGCAACGCAACCCCAGAAAACTCAGTGCATTTTTACTATTTGCTGATCGGACGCCCGCCAGATCAAGCGGCTGGTGTCATAACCCTGCTGCCGCGCCCTGGACAGCAGGTTCTCGCGTTGCCAGGCCGGCAATGTCGGCGTGCGCGATAGAATCCAAAGGTATTTGCGGTCCGGGCTGCCAACGATGGCCGTACGGTAGTGGTCGTCCACATAAAGAATCCAGTACTCACCCCGGGCCACGCCTGGCACCAGCTTGGTAAACCAGTTATCGAACTCGACCCACAGCTTGTCGGTGTGCCCCGGCTCCTGGATATTCGCATGCCCTTCAGCGCGCAGCCATTCGTCACCCATGGTACGGCAGCGGTTAAGCACGCCGTAGCTGCCATCGGGCTTGAGGTTGTAATGGGCCTCGGACTGCTCGCAGCCTTCCTGGTAGCGCATGGGCAGGCGCGCCAATTCGTACCATTTGCCTTGGTAACGCTTGAGGTCGACATTGCCGGCGGTTTTCGGCGCCAGAGGGTCGTGCACGGAGCCTGCACAACCGCCCAGCAGCAACGCCAGGCATACCCCCATCAGCAGGTACGCACGCCTCATTTGAGACCCTGCCCTGAATACATCAGTACTTTGTCAGCTGCGTACTGCACGCTGATGAAGCTCTTCTCGTCCCCCCAGGTGCAGCTGCTCATGCCCAACGCGCCAGAACACTCGGTCGGCGTGCCGAGCAACTGCTCGACCTCGGCCTTGTTCATACCGGCCTTGATCTTGGAATAGTTTTCCTGGTTGATCTTGCTGCAGGCAGTCAGGAAGACGCACAGCGACAACAGGGCGAGGGAACGCAACGACATGAAGGACACTCCTGGAGAGATGAGACAGGCGAGTGGCCTGCAGTGACCTTCGACGTGAAAATCCCTCCCGGGTTCCCTTCCCCACCCTCTTTACCCCTACACCATTGGTCGGATGGCCACTACTGTGCGATTAATCACAAAGTATTAGTCAAACGCCCAATAAAAAGCCGCCCCATATAGGGGCGGCCTTGTGTCACGACGGCCTGCGCACCAGGCCCCTGCAACCTCAGAACCGGGAGCCGGGCTCCAGCAGAAAATCCATCTCTTCGCTGGTACTCGGGCGCTCCAGCACCAGGTTGCGATGCGGAAAACGCCCGAACCGGGCAATCACCCGCTGGTGCTGCTCGGCATAGTCGAGAAAGCCTTCGAACAGCCGGCGGTTGGCCTCGGGCTGCTCGTCCAGCAGGGTCTGGTAACGCTCGACGCACAGGTTCTGCCAGTCCAGCACCTCGGCATGCTCCAGCACCAGCAATACGAAAACCCGCTGGATCGGCAGCAACTGGTAATCCCAGTTCTTCTGCAGGCCTTGCATGGCCACCACCTGGGCACGCCGGTCGCCCTCGAAGGCGCGCGGCGTGTCGCGGTAGATCATGCGTGGCAGCTGGTCCAGCAAGATGAGCAGGCCCAGCCAGCCCTGCGGGGTTTGCTGCCACTCATCGAGCCCGCCCGCCAGGGCTTGCTCGACCAGGTCGCCAAACAACGCATGGGCATCGGCGTCGTGATGCTTGCCGAACCACAGCGTGCTCTTCTCGTCAGCCACGGCCTGGGCACTGGTGCCCCAACCGAACCACCATTCCAGCAACGGCTGCCAAGGTGCGAGCATGACTTACTCCTTGTGGTACGCGGTTGCGCGCTCTACCTCTTCCTTCGAACCAAGGAAGACTGCCACGCGCTGGTGCAGGCCCTCTGGCTTGATGTCGAGGATGCGATTGTAACCGTCGGTAGAGGCGCCACCGGCCTGTTCGATGATGAACGACATCGGGTTGGCTTCGTACATGAGGCGCAGCTTGCCCGGCTTGCTCGGCTCGCGCGCGTCACGTGGGTACATGAACAGGCCGCCACGGGTCAGGATGCGGTGGACGTCGGCCACCATCGAGGCGATCCAGCGCATGTTGTAGTTCTTCTTCAGCGGGCCGGTCTCGCCTGCCAGCAGCTCGCCCACGTAACGCTGTACCGGGGCTTCCCAGTGGCGCTGGTTGGACATGTTGATGGCGAACTCGGCGGTGGTTTCTGGCACGCGAATGTTTTCGTGAGTCAGCACGAAGCTGCCCAGCTCGCGGTCCAGGGTGAAGCCCTTGACACCATTGCCCAGGGTCAGGATCAACATGGTCTGCGGGCCATAGATGGCATAGCCGGCGGCGACCTGCTGGGTGCCTGGCTGCAGGAAGGCGTTTTCGTTCAGGGTTTCGTTCTGGCTCAGGTACTCGTTAGGGCAACGCAGTACCGAGAAGATGGTGCCGACCGACACGTTCACGTCGATGTTCGACGAACCGTCCAGTGGGTCGAAGACCAGCAGGTAGGCGCCTTTCGGGTACTTGCCCGGGATCTGGTAGGCATTGTCCATTTCTTCGGACGCCATGCCGGCCAGGTGGCCGCCCCACTCGTTGGCTTCCAGCAGGATATCGTTGGAAATCACGTCCAGTTTCTTCTGGACCTCGCCCTGCACGTTTTCAGTGCCCATGCTGCCCAGCACACCGCCAAGGGCGCCCTTGGACACGTGATGGCTGATTTCCTTGCACGCACGCGCCACCACTTCGATCAGGAAGCGCAGATCGGCAGGGGTATTGTTGCTGCGGGTCTGCTCAATCAGATAGCGACTCAGGGTAACGCGGGACATGTATGGCTCCGAATGGATGGGGGAGATAAAAAACCCCCGCAGTTTACAGGGAGAGTTGCAGGCTAGCGAGTGATGAGACTCGCCACGGCTCTCAGACGGCACAATAGGTCGGTAGTTCAGCCTTCGCCAGGCCGGCTGTCGAGTGGGATGCTTTGCAGTCCATTCGCGCGGCGAGCTCGCTGCCACAGGTTTTTTGCGCTGCCTTCAAGGCAGCGGAGATACTGTGGGAGCGGGCTTGCCCCGCGAATGGGCCGCAACGCGGCCCCACATGCTCAATCCAAAGCCTTCCAGATATCGGTCGCATACTCGCGAATGGTCCGATCCGACGAGAACCAGCCCATCCGCGCGGTATTCAACACTGCCATGCGCCACCACTCCTGCGGTGTGTGCCACAGCTCCTCGACCCGGCGCTGGGCATCCCAGTAGGCATCGAAGTCGGCGCACACCAGGAAGCGGTCATACGCCACCAGTCCATCGATCAACCCGCTGTAGCGCGACGGGTCGTCCGGCGAAAACACCCCGCTGCGAATGGCCTGCAGCACATCGCCAAGACGGCTCGATGCCGCAATCGCTGCACTGGCACCAAAGTCCCCGGCCTTGCGCCGCGCCTCCACCTGCTGCGCGGTAAGGCCGAAAATGAACATGTTGTCAGCCCCCACCTGCTCGCACATCTCGACGTTGGCGCCATCCAGGGTGCCGATGGTCAGCGCGCCATTCAGGCCGAACTTCATGTTGCTGGTACCGGAGGCTTCGTAACCTGCAGTGGATATCTGCTCGGAAAGGTCTGCCGCCGGGATGATGCTCTCGGCCAGGCTGACGTTGTAGTTGGGCAGGAATACGACCTTCAGCAGGCCGCGCACAGTCGGGTCGTTGTTCACCACCCGGGCGATATCGTTGGCCAGCTTGATGATCAGCTTGGCCTGGTGGTAACTGGCAGCAGCCTTGCCGGCGAAGATCTTCACCCGCGGCACCCAGTCAGTGCCCGGGTCGTTGCGCATGGCCTGGTACAGCGCCACGGTATGCAGCAGGTTGAGCAGCTGGCGCTTGTACTCGTGGATGCGCTTTACCTGCACATCGAACAGCGCTTCGGGGTTTACCGTTACGCCAATGCGGTCCTGGATGATGCTGGCCAGGGCGCGTTTGCTGTGCAGGCGCTGGGCGGCGAACTGCTTGCGGAAACCGGCCTTGTCGGCGAACGGCACCAGGCCGGCCAGGCGCCCTTCCGGGTCGTCCTTCAGCTCGGGACCCAGCGCTTCGACCAGCATCTCGGTCAGAGGCGGGTTGGCCTGGTACAACCAGCGGCGGAAGGTAATGCCGTTGGTTTTGTTGTTGATTCGCTGCGGGTAAAGCTTGTGCAGTTCGGCGAACACCGTGCTTTTCATCAGCTTGCTGTGCAGCGCCGATACGCCGTTGACGCTGTGCGAGCCAAGAAACGCCAGGTTGCCCATGCGCACCCGGCGACCATTGTCTTCCTCGATCAGCGACACTGCCCGCAGCACGTCGAAGTCGTGCAGGCCTTTGGCGCGCAGGCTGTCAATGTGGTAGGCGTTGATCAAGTAGATGATTTGCATGTGCCGCGGCAGCATGCGCTCCATCAACGCCACCGGCCAGGTTTCCAGGGCCTCGGGCAGCAAGGTGTGGTTGGTATAGGCGAGCGTGCCGACGGTCAGCTCCCAGGCTTTGTCCCAGGGGATTTCATGCTGGTCGACGAGCAGGCGCATCAGCTCGGCGACGGCAATCGACGGGTGGGTATCGTTGAGCTGGATGGCCGCCGCATCGGGCAGGTTGAGCAGGCTATCGTGCATGTTGAGGTGGCGGCGCAGCAGGTCCTGCAACGATGCCGAGACAAAGAAGTATTCCTGGCGCAGACGCAGCTCCTGCCCCGCTTCGGTACTGTCAGCCGGGTACAGCACCCGCGAAATACTCTCGGCCCGCGCCACTTCAGCCACGGCGCCAAGGTGGTCACCTGCGTTGAAACGCTCCAGATGAAGCTCTTCCAGCGCCCGTGCTCGCCACAGGCGCAAGGTGTTGACGCTGGAACCACGCCAGCCGACCACGGGTGTGTCGTATGCCACCGCCCGCACCGTTTCGCCCGGCCACCACACCTGGCGCTGGTTGCCCTGGCTGTCGTGCACCGTTTCGACACTGCCACCAAAGCTGATCGGGTAGATCACCTCGGCACGTTCGAATTCCCAGGGGTTACCGAAGTCCAGCCAGTTCTCGGTCTGCTCCTGCTGCCAGCCATCGACCACCGCCTGGCGAAACAGCCCGTGCTCGTAGCGGATGCCATAGCCGTGGGCAGCAATGCCCAAGGTCGACATGCTCTCCATGAAGCACGCGGCCAGGCGCCCCAAGCCGCCGTTGCCCAGCGCGGCATCCGGCTCGAGCAAGCGGATACGCTCCAGGTCCACATCCAGACCTTCCAGAGCATCGCGGGCGATGTCCAGCAGGCCCAGGTTGCTCAGACTGTCGTAGAGCAGCCGGCCAATGAGAAATTCCAGGGAAAGGTAGTAGACCCGCTTCTGGCTACGTCGATAGGCTCGGCGGGTGTGGTCCATCCAATGGTCGACCATGTGATCGCGCGCGGCCAAGGCAATGGCTTCGAACCAGTCATGGTCGAAGGCGTGCTCCGGATCCTTGCCGACCGCGTAGGTCAGCTTGTTCAGTACAGCAGCGCGAAAATCCGCGACTTCGGCGTCACGTGCTTTGGGTTCCTGGGACATGCGGCATCCTCGGGCAAGTTGACGAAAGCGGAGGGAGAGTGTTGAGACTAGACCCTTCGACAGGGAGCGACAGTTACGGTTCGCAGTTTTCATGCCCACTCTGCGATTCCGGCAAAAGGTTGTTCATAAATTGAACAATTCCGGTATCATCGCGCGCCCCAAGACCGTGATCCACCCTATAAAGATGAAAACGACCCTGATCGCCGCGGCCGAAGTCGACCGCCTGGAGACCTGGCAGCGCTACACCAGCAACATGTGCCATGGCTGCCATTCGACCTGCTGCACCCTGCCGGTAGAGGTGAAGATCAAGGATCTGATCCGTATCGGCGTGGTCGACGAGTTCGAAAAAGACGAACCCCCCAAGAACGTGGCCAAGCGCCTGCAAAAAGAAGGCATCATCGAGCGCTTCAACCAGAAGTCCGGGATCTTCACCCTGACCCGGATGAGCAACGACGACTGCATGTATCTGGATCGTAAAAGCCGCCTGTGCACCATTTATGACAAGCGCCCGGATACCTGCCGCAACCACCCCAAGGTCGGGCCGCGGCCGGGGTATTGTGCTTACAAGCCCAAGGTGGTTGGGCGCTGACCTATTGTCTGCAGCCTAAAGAGGCCGGTACCACCGGCACAAAAAAACCAGACAAAAAAAACGCCCCCGGCCTTTCGACCGGGGGCGTTTTCATTCAGCCTGAGCTAACTCAGTTCTTGGCTTTCTTGGCTGCGCGGGTACGCTCGCCTTCGTCCAGGATCTTCTTGCGCAGACGGATCGACTTAGGTGTCACTTCGCACAGCTCGTCGTCCTGGATGAATTCCAGAGCCTGTTCCAGCGTGTGGCGAACTGGCGGTACCAGGGCGATGACTTCGTCTTTGCCCGAAGCACGCATGTTGTCGAGCTTCTTGCCTTTGGTCGGGTTCACGCCCAGGTCGTTGTCGCGGCTGTTCAGGCCGATGATCTGACCGTTGTAGATTTCCTGGCCGTGCTCGACGAACAGCTTGCCGCGAGCCTGCAGGGTTTCCAGCGAGTAGGTCAGGGCCTTGCCGGTCTCGACCGAAACCAGAACACCGTTCAGACGGCCGGACATCTGGCCCGACTTCATGGTGTCGTAACGATCGAAGATCGAGGTCAGGATGCCTGCACCGTTGGTCAGGGTCAGGAACTGGTTACGGAAACCGATCAGACCACGGGCTGGAATGTTGTATTCCAGGCGAACACGGCCCTTGCCATCCGGCACCATGTTGGTCAGGTCGCCTTTACGCAGACCCATCTCTTCCATGACCTTGCCCTGAGATTCTTCAGGGATGTCGATGGTGACGTTCTCGAACGGCTCCTGCTTGACGCCGTCGACTTCGCGGATGATCACTTCAGGACGGCCTACAGCCATCTCGAAGCCTTCACGACGCATGGTTTCGATCAGCACCGACAGGTGCAGCTCGCCGCGGCCCGATACCTTGAACTTGTCAGGGGAATCGGTTTCCTGAACGCGCAGGGCAACGTTGTACAGCAGCTCTTTGTCCAGACGGTCCTTGATGTTGCGGCTGGTGACGAACTTGCCTTCTTTACCGCAGAACGGCGAATCGTTGACCTGGAAGGTCATGGATACGGTTGGCTCGTCAACGGTCAGCGGCTTCATCGCTTCTACCGCGTCCGGGGCGCACAGGGTGTCGGAGATGAACAGCTCGTCGAAACCGCTGATGCAGACGATGTCGCCAGCCTGGGCTTCCTCGACGTCCACGCGGTGCAGGCCGTGGTGGCCCATCAGCTTCAGGATACGGCCGTTACGCTTCTTGCCGTTGGTGTCGATGGCGACAACCGGGGTGTTCGGCTTGACGCGACCACGGGCGATACGGCCAACACCGATAACACCGAGGAAGCTGTTGTAGTCCAGAGCGGAGATCTGCATCTGGAACGAGCCGTCACGGTCAACGTCCGGCGCCGGTACGTTGTCGACGATCGACTGGTACAGCGCGGTCATGTCTTCGCCCATGGCGGTGTGGTCCAGACCGGCGATGCCGTTCAGGGCCGAGGCGTAGACGACTTTGAAGTCCAGCTGTTCGTCGGTGGCACCGAGGTTGTCGAACAGGTCGAAGATCTGGTCCAGAACCCAGTCAGGACGCGCGCCCGGGCGGTCAACCTTGTTGATCACGACGATTGGCTTCAGGCCGGCTTCGAACGCCTTCTTGGTTACGAAGCGGGTTTGCGGCATTGGGCCGTCCTGGGCGTCGACCAGCAGCAGCACGGAGTCGACCATCGACATTACACGCTCAACCTCGCCACCGAAGTCGGCGTGGCCGGGGGTGTCGACGATGTTGATGTGGTAGCCGTTCCAGTTGATGGCGGTGTTTTTCGCCAGAATGGTAATACCGCGCTCTTTTTCCTGGTCGTTGGAGTCCATGACGCGCTCGTCGTTGAGCTCGTTACGCTCCAGAGTGCCGGACTGACGCAGGAGTTTGTCGACCAGGGTGGTTTTACCATGGTCAACGTGGGCGATGATGGCGATGTTACGCAGATTTTCGATCACAAGTGTATCTCGATCAGAGGATTTGGTTGCCGCCCAGTGTAGGCGGCCAATATGTACTGTTTAAGGCTCAGCGGGCCCGGCGGTCGGGAGGGCGATGGCGGATACTGCCGCCATACAGCCCCGGCGTCTTATGTCGGACGATAAACACGCACATTGGCATGTCCCTCACTGAGCAGGTGGTGTGCGTGCAGACGGCTCATCACACCCTTGTCGCAATACAGCAAGTACTGGCGCGTGTGGTCCAGGTGCTTGAACTTGCTGTTGATGGCGTAGAACGGCATGGCCTGGACTTCGATACCGTCCAGCACCAGAGGTTCGTCTTCCTGGGCATCGGGGTGGCGAATGTCGATGACTATCTGGCCTGGCAGCGCCTCGGCCACTTCCTCGATTTCGATGTCCTTGCCCAGCTCATCGATCACATGGTCGATGGAAATGAACTTGGCGCGCTCGAGCGCGCGCTCCAGCACGGCCATGTCGAACTGCTTTTCTTCGTGCTCCATGCGGTGACGCTTGGCATGGGTGGTCGGGTTTACCGAGATCACGCCGCAGTATTCCGGCATGTGCTTGGCAAAGTCCGCGGTGCCGATTTCGGTGGCCTGGTCGATGATGTCCTGCTTGTGGCTGGCCAGCAGCGGGCGCAGTACCAGCTTGTCGGTGGCCGAGTCGATGATCGACAGGTTCGGCAGGGTCTGGCTGGACACCTGGGAAATCGCTTCGCCGGTCACCAGCGCGTCGATCTGCAGGCGGTCGGCCATATGGGCGGCGCCGCGCAGCATCATGCGCTTGAGGGTCACGCCCATGTAGCTGTTGTCGACCTTGTTGAGGATTTCACCAACCACTTCTTCGAACGGTACGCTGATGAACAGTACCCGCTGGCTGCTGCCGTACTTTTTCCACAGGTAGTGGGCCACTTCCATCACGCCCAGCTCGTGGGCACGGCCACCGAGGTTGAAGAAGCAGAAGTGGGTCATCAGGCCGCGGCGCATCATCTGGTAGGCCGCGACGGTAGAGTCGAAGCCGCCGGACATCAGCACCAGGGTCTGCTCAAGGGCACCCAGGGGGTATCCGCCGATGCCGTTGTGCTGGTTGTGAATCACGTACAGGCGCTGGTCGCGGATCTCGATGCGCACCATCACTTCGGGGTTTTTCAGCTCGATGCCGGCGGCACCGCACTGCTGGCGCAGCTGGCTGCCGACGTAACGGTCGACGTCCATCGAGGTGAAATCGTGGTGACCACCGCGCTTGCAGCGCACGGCGAAGTGCTTGCCGGCCAGCAGGTGGCCGAAGTGGTGCTTGCACTTGGCGACGATGTCGTCGAAATCACCCAGCGGGTATTCCTCTACCTGCAGGAAGTGGGTGATACCCGGGGTGCAGGTAAGGCGTTCGATCATCTCGCGCTGCACTTTCTCGTCTTCGACGCGGGTGACCACTTCGAGATTGTCCCAGACACCATCGACCGCGAGCTCAGGGTCGAGATCCTTGAGCACGTTGCGGATGTTCTTGCCGAGCTGACGGATGAAGCGCTTGCGCACCGGCCGGCTCTTGATGGTGATTTCTGGGAAGACTTTGACGATAAGTTTCATTGGTTAACAGCGCGCGCCTGGCCTGCCGAAAAATGAGGGGCGCGAATTATAGCGGAAATTGCTCAGGATTTGACCAACTTTTGATCAGAAGCTTTCAGATAAATGCACAGCAGGATTTTATGGTGCCCGTGAGATCGCGCGCCGCCCGCGCAGCTCGCGATGCGCCGCGCGGGCGGCGCGCGATCTCACGGCACCACAAAAAACCAAGGCATGCACACTATTGGTGCGTCATCTCCAAATACCGCATCTTAAAGGTGCACTTTCCCAGCCTGCCCCACCGCCAAATGCCCGCAAACGCCTTCTTTTATCCCACCCTCGCCATTTTCGGGCACTGGCATGCAATTTGCTCCCTTGTGAGGCAGGTAAGCTTGGCCGACTATCCGCGCCCGGCAACACCCTTTTTCCAGGGCAGCGGCCCACCGCGCTCTAGACCATCCGGAGGACAACATGTCGAAGTCGGTTCAACTCATCAAAGATCATGACGTCAAGTGGATTGATCTGCGTTTCACGGACACCAAAGGCATTCAGCACCACGTGACCATGCCGTCGCGTGATGCGCTGGACGAAGACTTCTTCGAAGTCGGCAAAATGTTCGACGGTTCCTCCATCTCTGGCTGGAAAGGCATCGAAGCTTCCGACATGATCCTGATGCCGGTCGACGAGACCGCCGTTCTGGACCCGTTCACCGAAGAACCAACCCTGATCATCACCTGCGACATCGTCGACCCGTCGAGCATGCAGGGCTACGATCGCGACCCACGCGCCATCGCCAAGCGCGCTGAAGAGTACCTGAAGAGCACCGGCATCGGTGACACCGTATTCGCCGGCCCAGAGCCAGAGTTCTTCATCTTCGACGAAGTGAAGTTCCACTCGGATATCTCCGGCTCGATGTTCAAGATCTTCTCCGAGCAAGGCTCGTGGATGACTGGCGCTGACGTGGAAGGCGGCAACAAAGGCCACCGTCCAGGCGTGAAAGGCGGCTACTTCCCAGTTCCACCGTTCGACCACGACCACGAAATCCGTACTGCCATGTGCAACGCTCTGGAAGAAATGGGCCAGACCGTTGAAGTTCACCACCACGAAGTGGCGACTGCCGGCCAGAACGAAATCGGCGTCAAGTTCAACACCCTGGTGAAGAAGGCAGACGAAGTACAGGCTCTGAAATACGTCGTGCACAACGTTGCCGACGCTTACGGCCGTACCGCTACCTTCATGCCGAAGCCACTGTACGGTGACAACGGCTCGGGCATGCACGTACACATGTCGATCTGGAAAGACGGCAAGAACACCTTCTCGGGTGAAGGCTATGCCGGCCTGTCCGACACCGCCCTGTACTTCATCGGCGGTATCATCAAGCACGGTAAGGCCCTGAACGGCTTCACCAACCCGTCGACCAACTCGTACAAGCGTCTGGTACCAGGCTTCGAAGCCCCGGTAATGCTGGCCTACTCGGCCCGCAACCGTTCCGCCTCGATCCGTATTCCATACGTCGGCAGCCCTAAAGCCCGCCGTATCGAAGCACGCTTCCCAGACCCATCGGCCAACCCGTACCTGGCCTTCGCGGCCCTGCTGATGGCTGGCCTGGACGGCATCCAGAACAAGATCCACCCAGGCGACGCGGCCGACAAGAACCTGTACGACCTGCCGCCAGAAGAAGCCAAGAACATCCCGCAAGTGTGCGGCAGCCTGAAAGAAGCTCTGGAAGAGCTGGATAAAGGCCGTGCGTTCCTGACCAAGGGCGGCGTGTTCTCCGATGACTTCATCGACGCCTTCATCGAACTGAAGAGCGAAGAAGAAATCAAGGTCCGTACCTTCGTACACCCGCTGGAATACGAGCTGTACTACAGCTGCTGATCTGACCGGCACCCCGCGCCGGTAACATGATCGAACGGCCTCCCTCGGGAGGCCGTTTTCGTTTGTGCGCCCCATGCCCATGCACTGCAACCCGCCCGCCGCGCTATGCTCTAACTTGGTGCACAATTTAGCGCCATGCCCTGAATTGCTCCCCAATCTGGTTCAAATTAAACGTTTCACCAAGGGTTTCTGATCCGAATTTGCGCAGATACAGGCCTTTCTGGGCAAATCCCGCTTCTTTTCGGAGCTTTGGTTTGTTTCTTGCATTTTCTTCTGCAGAGTCTCGCATCAGCGGACCCAACCCGTGTCCGGCCCTGGCCAAAGCAGTGCCAGGCAAGCGCCAAAAGAGGTCAACGCCGCCCTATGACCATCAGCGATGCACAGCACCGTCTGCTTCTGGACAACCTGACCACCGCCACATTGCTGCTCAATGCCGAGCTGCGCCTGGAGTACATGAACCCGGCCGCAGAAATGCTGCTGGCGGTCAGTGGCCAGCGCAGCCATGGGCAGTTCATCAGCGAACTGTTCACCGAGTCGACCGAAGCGCTCAGCTCGCTGCGCCAGGCGGTAGAGCAGGCGCACCCGTTCACCAAGCGTGAAGCGCAGCTCACTTCGCTGACCGGGCAGACCATCACTGTCGACTACGCGGTAACGCCGATCCTGCATCAGGGCCAGACCCTGCTGCTGCTGGAGGTACACCCGCGTGATCGGCTACTGCGCATCACCAAGGAAGAGGCCCAGCTGAGCAAGCAGGAAACCACCAAGATGCTGGTGCGCGGCCTGGCCCACGAAATCAAGAACCCCCTCGGTGGCATCCGTGGCGCGGCCCAGCTGCTGGCCCGCGAGCTGCCCGAGGACGGCCTGCGCGACTACACCAACGTGATCATCGAAGAGGCCGACCGCCTGCGTAACCTGGTCGACCGCATGCTCGGTTCGAACAAACTGCCGTCGCTGGCCATGACCAACATCCACGAGGTGCTGGAGCGGGTCTGCAGCTTGGTCGAAGCCGAGAGCCAGGGCTGCATCACTTTGGTGCGCGACTACGACCCAAGCCTGCCGGACGTGCTGATCGACCGCGAGCAGATGATCCAGGCGGTACTGAACATCGTGCGCAATGCCATGCAGGCAATCAGTTCTCAAAACGAACTGCGCCTGGGCCGCATCACACTGCGCAGCCGTGCCTTGCGCCAGTTCACCATCGGCCACGTGCGCCATCGCCTGGTCGCCCGCGTTGAAATCATCGACAACGGCCCGGGCATCCCGCCGGAACTGCAGGACACCCTCTTCTATCCCATGGTCAGCGGTCGCCCGGACGGTACCGGGCTGGGCCTGGCCATTACCCAGAACATCATCAGCCAGCACCAGGGCCTGATCGAGTGTGAAAGCCACGCCGGGCACACTGCCTTCTCGATCTACCTGCCCCTGGAACAAGGAGCCACCGCCTCATGAGCCGAAGTGAAACCGTATGGATCGTCGACGATGATCGCTCCATCCGCTGGGTCCTGGAAAAAGCCCTGCAACAGGAAGGCATGACCACCCAGAGCTTCGACAGCGCAGACGGTGTAATGGGCCGCCTGGCGCGCCAGCAGCCGGACGTGATCATTTCCGACATTCGCATGCCGGGCGCCAGCGGCCTCGACCTGCTGGCGCAGATTCGCGAACAGCACCCGCGCCTGCCGGTGATCATCATGACCGCGCATTCCGACTTGGACAGTGCGGTGGCCTCGTACCAGGGCGGCGCCTTCGAGTATCTGCCCAAGCCGTTCGATGTCGACGAGGCAGTGTCGCTGGTCAAGCGCGCCAACCAGCACGCCCAGGAGCAACAAGGCCTGGATGTACCGCAGAGCCTGGCCCGCACCCCGGAAATCATCGGTGAAGCCCCTGCAATGCAGGAGGTGTTCCGCGCCATCGGTCGCCTCAGCCACTCCAATATCACTGTATTGATCAACGGCGAGTCCGGTACCGGTAAAGAGCTGGTGGCCCACGCACTGCACCGCCATAGCCCGCGTGCGGCATCGCCGTTCATTGCGCTGAACATGGCCGCCATCCCCAAGGACTTGATGGAGTCCGAGTTGTTCGGCCATGAGAAAGGGGCCTTCACCGGGGCTGCCAACCTGCGCCGCGGCCGTTTCGAGCAGGCGGACGGCGGTACGCTGTTCCTCGACGAAATCGGTGACATGCCTGCCGACACCCAGACCCGTCTTCTGCGGGTGCTGGCCGATGGCGAGTTCTACCGCGTGGGCGGCCACGTGCCGGTCAAAGTCGATGTGCGCATCATCGCCGCCACCCACCAGAACCTGGAATCGCTGGTGCAGGCCGGCAAGTTCCGCGAGGACTTGTTCCACCGCCTGAACGTCATCCGCATTCATATCCCGCGCCTGGCCGACCGCCGCGAAGACATCCCCGCCCTGGCCCGTCACTTCCTCGCCCGTGCCGCCCAGGAATTGTCAGTCGAACCGAAGATTCTCAAGCCGGAGACCGAGGAGTTCATCCGCAACCTGCCATGGCCGGGCAACGTGCGGCAGATGGAGAACACCTGCCGCTGGATCACGGTGATGGCTTCCAGCCGCGAAGTACTGATCGGTGACTTGCCGCCCGAACTGCTGAACCTGCCGCAAGACGCTGCGCCCGTCACCAACTGGGAGCAGGCCCTGCGCCAGTGGGCCGACCAGGCGTTGGCGCGCGGCCAGACCAACCTGCTGGACAGCGCAGTGCCGAGCTTTGAGCGGATCATGATCGAGACGGCACTCAAGCACACCGCCGGTCGCCGTCGCGATGCGGCACTGTTGCTGGGTTGGGGGCGCAATACCCTGACGCGCAAGATCAAGGAGCTGGGGATGAATGTGGCCGGGGGGGATGATGAGGAAGGTGATGACCACTGAGCTCTGAATTAGACTTTTAGATTGCTGGGGCTGCTTTGCAGCCCATCGCGACACAAGGCCGCTCCCACTGGATCACCTCTGCCCCCTGGCTGATGCGATCCAGTGGGAGCGGCCTTGTGTCGCGATGGGGCGCAAAGCGGCCCCAGTCATTTCAGCCTTCTGAATGCACCGTTCCTGTGCCGGCTGCACCTCTCGAAGGCACAAATCCCCTCAAAACCCGGCCAAATCACCCGCAAAGCCCAGTATTCATGGGTTTTGCAAAACTGGCACGCCCCCTGCAATACCTAATACATACCCAGTTTCGGGGGCCCTGGTACAGGCAGGCCGGGTGAACCCCTCTTTTATTTGCAGCACCGCCGCTTTTGGGGACCTCGGTACAGGCAGGCCGGGCCATCCCCCCTTTACACGCAATACGCCGTAGCCCTTTTGGGGACCCTGGTACAGGCAGGCCGGGAAATCCCCTCTTTTATTCGTGCAGTGTCACCTGCACCCGCCAGCGCCCCGCGTCCTCTGCACCCGACCACTCGCCGTGCAGGGGGCGCGCCGCCACCACCGTCAGCAACAACCCTTCCTTGCTGTTCTGCACCCGCCAGCTCACCGGCTTGCCCTGGAGGCTCAATTGCCCCTGCTGGGGCTTGCCCTGGGCCTGGAACAGCAGCGCCACCGTACCTTCTACGTTCTCGCCGTGCAGCTTGGGCTCTTCGTTGAACCACAGCTCAAGGCCTTCCTGCACCACCTGCACCTGCTGCAACTCGCGCTCGTCTGGCGTGGTCAGGCGGCCGATCATCAGCCCCACCATCACACCGACGATTGCCAGCGAAAGCATCATTCGCGGCATCGCCTTCGAACGCACGTCCGGTTCGGGGGTAGAATGCCCGTCATCTTCACGCTTGGAGCCGTGCATGTTTCACGTCATCCTTTTTCAACCAGAGATTCCGCCGAATACCGGCAATATTATTCGCCTGTGCGCCAACAGCGGCTGCCACCTGCACCTGATCGAACCCATCAGCTTCGAACTGGATGACAAGCGCCTGCGCCGTGCGGGGCTGGATTACCACGAGTATGCCACGCTCAAGCGCCACGAGAGCCTGGCCGGATGCCTGGAAAGCCTGGGCAACCCACGGCTGTTCGCCTTCACCACCAAGGGCTCGCACCCGTTCCATGAGGTGGCCTATCAGCCTGGCGATGCGTTCCTGTTCGGGCCGGAGAGCCGCGGTTTGCCGGCCGAGGTGCTGGACAGCCTGCCGGCCGAGCAACGCCTGCGCCTGCCGATGCGGCCCGGGTGCCGTAGCCTGAACCTGTCCAACACTGTAGCGGTGACGGTATACGAGGCGTGGCGGCAGAACGGGTTTGCCGGGAGTTGATGCACTGGCAGGAACGGCCTCTTCGCGGGGCAAGCCCGCTTCCACATTGAACGTGGGCTTGCCCCGCGAAGAGGCCGGAACAGGCAATAAAAAAGCGCCCCGAGAGGCGCTTTTCTGATACCGGTCGCGATTACTGAACGGTCGGCGCTTCGCCGGCTTCCTGCATGCGCTGCATTTCTTGCGCGTACAGGGCGTCGAAGTTGACCGGGGACAGCATCAGCGCCGGGAACGAACCGCGGGTCACCAGGCTGTCCAGGGTCTCACGGGCGTACGGGAAGAGGATGTTCGGGCAGAACGCACCCAGGGTGTGGCTCATCGAAGCCGCATCGAGGTTGGCGATCAGGAAGATACCAGCCTGCTGCACTTCAGCGATGAATGCCACTTCGTCGCCGTTCTTGACGGTAACCGACAGGGTCAGCACCACCTCGTGGAAGTTACCTTCCAGGGCTTTTTGCTTGGTGTTCAGGTCCAGGGCAACGCTCGGCTCCCACGTCTGACGGAAGATCTGCGGGCTTTTCGGGGCTTCGAACGACAGGTCGCGCACATAGATACGCTGCAGGGAGAACTGAGGGCTGTTGTCTTCTGCAGCAGCGCCGTTGGTCTGTTGGTCAGTCATGGCAGATCCTTATCCTAATGTTTTTGAATGCAGTGCAAATCAGGCCGCCAGCAGCGCGTCGAGCTTGCCGGCACGCTCCAGGGCATAGAGGTCATCGCATCCACCGACATGGGTGCTGCCGATCCAGATCTGCGGCACCGATGTACGGCCGGCCTTCTGACTCATCTCGGCGCGAACCTGCGGTTTGCCGTCGACCTTGATTTCCTCGAAGGCCACGCCCTTGCTCTCGAGCAGGTACTTGGCGCGCATGCAGTAGGGGCAATAGTCGCTGGAATAGACGATGACGGGCTTCATATCACTTCACCAGGGGCAGGTTATCGGCTTTCCAGCTGGAAACGCCACCGCTCAGTTTGGCGGCGTTGTAACCAGCCTTGAGCAGCTCGCGGCAAATGGTGCCGGACTGCTGGCCCATGGCGTCGACGACGATCAGGGTCTTCTCTTTGTGCTTGTCCAGCTCGTTCATGCGGTTGGCCAGCTTGTCCTGCGGGATGTTCACCGCACCGACGATGTGACCGGCGGAGTACTCCTTGGCCGGGCGGATGTCGATCACCAGCGCCTTCTCGGCATTGACCAAGGCAGTCAGCTGGCCATTGCTCAGGCTCTGGCCGCCACGGCGGATTTCATTGATGAGCAGCAAGACCAGCAGAATGAAGAAGATCGCAACCAGGATGTAGTGATCTGTCGCGAATTGAATCAGGTGAGCAACCATCAGCGGTGTTCCAGGCGATTGAAAATGCCGGCCAGTATACACAGCCCCTTGGTGCCACCAAAGCCCGGCTGGCCGGCCACAAAGCCAGCTTCATGTTGATGCCGCAGGCACGCCGGTCGGGGGAATGGGACGATTATTCGCCGCAGGTGGCGTATTTGCCCTAAAATGCGTGTCTTTATCATCTTTGAACAACCGTGAGTTTGATTGATGACGAGCACGCCCAAACCCCTGGTCCTGGTTATCCTGGATGGCTTCGGCCACAGCGAAATCCCCGAACACAACGCCATCTTTGCCGCCAAGACACCGGTCTACGATCGCCTGCGCGCTACCCAGCCGCACGGCCTCATTTCCGGTTCAGGCATGGATGTCGGCCTGCCGGACGGGCAGATGGGCAACTCTGAAGTCGGTCACATGAACCTCGGTGCAGGCCGCGTCGTCTACCAGGACTTCACCCGGGTGACCAAGGCCATCCGCGACGGCGAGTTCTTCCAGAACCCGGTGCTGACCGGCGCTGTGGACAAGGCCGTAGGTGCAGGCAAGGCTGTACACATCCTTGGCCTGCTGTCCGACGGCGGCGTACACAGCCACCAGGATCACCTGGTGGCCATGGCCGAACTGGCCGCCCAGCGCGGTGCCGAGAAAATCTACCTGCATGCCTTCCTCGATGGCCGCGATACCCCGCCACGCAGCGCGCAGTCGTCCATCGAACTGCTCGACGACACCTTCGCCAGGCTGGGCAAGGGCCGCATCGCCAGCTTGATCGGCCGCTACTACGCCATGGACCGCGACAACCGCTGGGACCGCGTCAGCGCCGCCTATAACCTGATTGTCGACAGTGCTGCCGAATACACCGCCGACACCGCCCTGGCCGGGCTGGAAGCAGCCTACGCCCGTGACGAGAGCGACGAATTCGTCAAAGCCACACGCATTGGCGAAGCGGCCAAGGTGGAGGACGGCGACGCCGTGGTGTTCATGAACTTCCGCGCCGACCGCGCCCGCGAGCTTTCGCGTGCATTCGTCGAGCCGGACTTCAGCGAGTTCAGCCGCGCGCGCCTGCCCAAGATGGCGGCCTACATCGGCCTGACCCAGTACTCGGCTAAAATTGCAGCGCCGGCAGCCTTTGCCCCGTCCAGCCTGAACAACGTGCTGGGCGAGTATCTGGCAAAGCACGGCAAGACCCAGCTGCGCATCGCCGAAACCGAGAAGTACGCCCACGTCACTTTCTTCTTCTCTGGCGGCCGCGAAGAACCCTTCGAAGGCGAAGAGCGCATCCTGATCCCGTCGCCAAAGGTCGCCACCTACGACCTGCAGCCGGAAATGAACGCCCCGCAAGTGACCGACCGCATCGTTGAAGCCATCGAGCAACAGCGTTTCGACGTGATTGTGGTCAATTATGCCAACGGCGACATGGTCGGCCACACTGGCGTGTTCGAAGCCGCGGTCAAAGCAGTGGAAGCCCTGGACACCTGCGTCGGCCGCATTGTCGAGGCGCTGGGCAAGGTCGGCGGCGAAGCGCTGATCACCGCTGACCACGGCAACGTCGAGCAGATGGAAGACGAGTGCACCGGCCAGGCGCACACCGCGCATACCACCGAGCCGGTACCGTTCATCTATGTGGGCAAGCGCAATCTCAAAGTGCGTGATGGCGGCGTGCTGGCTGACGTGGCGCCGACCATGCTGAAGCTGCTGGGGCTGGAAAAGCCGGTTGAAATGACCGGTACGTCGATTCTTGTCGACGCCTGACTGGCGACAAAGGGGCTGCATTGCAGCCCATTCGCGGGACAAGCCCGCTCCCACAAGCTGCACAGCCCGCCAAGGGGTGCCCAACTTCTTGGAGGCAAGCCAAGGCCTGCATGAATACCTGAGGGAGCGGGCGCGCCCCGCGAAGCGGCCCCAATTGCACATGAATTCCAGACAAACGCCCCCCTGCACCTGCAGCGAGGCGTTTTTTTTGCCTGCCCACGCGGGCATACTAAGCCGGTCTCCATCCTTGGTACGCCAAACCCCATGCTTCGCGCCCTGATCCTCCTAGCCCTGTCTTGCCTGCTCAGCCCGGCCTTTGCCGATGAGCGCGCACAGACCCAGCAGCAACTGGACGCCACCCGCCAGGACATTGCCGAGCTCAAAAAGACGCTGGGCAAGCTCCAGGAAGAAAAGGCCGGTGTGCAAAAGGACCTCAAAGCCACCGAGACCGACATCGGCAACCTCGAAAAGCAGGTAGAGGGGCTGCAGCAAGAACTAAAAAAGACCGAGGGCGAGCTGGAGCGCCTTGATACCGAGAAAAAAAAACTCCAGAGCGCCCGCGTTGAACAACAGCGACTGATCGCCATCCAGGCCCGTTCGGCCTACCAGAACAACGGCCGCGAGGAATACCTCAAGCTGCTGCTCAACCAGCAGAACCCTGAAAAGTTCGCCCGCACCCTCACCTACTACGACTACCTGAGCAAGGCGCGCCTGGAACAACTGCGCACCTTTAACGAGACCTTGCGCCAGCTGGCCAACGTCGAGCAGGAGATTTCCAGCCAGCAACAACAGCTGCTCGCCCAACGCGCCGACCTCGACAGCCGCCGCCAGGAGCTGGAAACCGAACGCGGCAAGCGCCAGCAAGTCCTGGCCAAGCTCAACAGCGATGTGAAGGACCGCGACCAGAAGCTGCAGGCCCGCGAGCAGGACCAGGCCGACCTGGCCAAAGTGCTCAAGACCATCGAGGAAACCCTGGCGCGCCAGGCACGCGAGGCTGAAGAAGCGCGCAAGAAGGCCTTGCTGGCCCGGCAAGAGGCAGAAAAACGCCGTCAGCAGGAAGCCCTGGCCGCTGCCGCTGCCCGCGAGCAGGCCCGTGAGCCCGCCGAGCCTGTGGAACCGCCGAAAAAGGCCCGCACTACCCTCGGGCCGATGGTTTCCAGCGACGGCGCCAACTACGGCGGCGCTTTTTCTGCTGCACGGGGCAAACTTCCATGGCCGGTCAATGGTCGATTGTTGGCACGCTTCGGCGATGCGCGCGGCAGCGATGCCCGGGCCAAGTGGGACGGGGTGATGATCAGCGCCAACCCTGGTACACAGGTTCGCGCAGTACACGGCGGGCGCGTGGTGTTCGCCGACTGGTTGCGCGGTGCCGGGCTTCTCGTCATTCTCGACCATGGCAACGGTTACCTGAGCCTGTACGGCCACAACCAGAGCCTGCTCAAGAGCGCCGGTGATATCGTCAAGGCCGGTGATGCCATTTCCACCGTTGGCGACAGCGGTGGCCAGGACGCGGCAGGCTTGTACTTCGCCATTCGCCAGCAGGGCCGGCCGACCGACCCTTCACAGTGGTGCCGAGGCTAATCAAATTTCTACGGCGTAGCCTGAATGCTGCGCCGCTGCTCCCCAGGGAGCTATTACAGGATCAGGAGTTCGTTCGACATGCTGCACTCGCCTCGTCTCACCCAGCTGGCCCTGTCCATCGCCCTGGCGGTCGGCGCGCCCCTGGCCGCCGCCGCAGAGCCGGCCAAGCCAGCCGCAGTACCCGCCACCGAGGTGACCGCCAAGGCGCCGCTGCCGCTGGAAGAACTGCGCACCTTCGCCGAGGTCATGGACCGCATCAAGGCCGCTTACGTCGAGCCGGTGGACGACAAGACCCTGCTGGAAAACGCCATCAAGGGCATGCTCAGCAACCTCGACCCCCACTCCGCCTACCTCGGCCCTGAGGACTTCCAGGAGCTGCAGGAAAGCACCAGCGGCGAATTTGGTGGCCTGGGCATCGAAGTGGGCCAGGAAGACGGCTTCATCAAGGTGGTGTCGCCAATCGACGACACCCCGGCTTCGCGTGCCGGCGTGCAGGCCGGCGACCTGATCGTCAAGATCAACGGCGCGCCGACCCGTGGCCAGACCATGACCGAAGCGGTCGACAAGATGCGTGGCAAGGTCGGGGAGAAAATCACCCTGACCCTGGTGCGTGACGGCGGCAACCCGTTTGACGTGACCCTGGCCCGTGCGGTCATTCAGGTCAAGAGCGTGAAGAGCCAGCTGCTGGAAAACGACTACGGCTATATCCGTATCACCCAATTCCAGGTCAAGACCGGTGACGAGGTGGGCAAGGCGCTGGCCAAGCTGCGCAAGGACAACGGCAAGAAGCTGCGCGGCGTGGTGCTGGACCTGCGCAACAACCCCGGTGGCGTGCTGCAATCGGCAGTGGAAGTGGCCGACCACTTCCTGACCAAGGGCCTGATCGTCTACACCAAGGGCCGTATCGCCAACTCCGAACTGCGCTTCTCGGCCGACCCGGCCGACGCCAGCGAAGGCGTGCCACTGGTCGTGCTGATCAACGGCGGCAGCGCATCGGCCTCGGAAATCGTCGCCGGCGCCCTTCAAGACCAGAAGCGTGCCGTGCTGATGGGTACCGACAGCTTCGGCAAGGGCTCGGTGCAGACCGTGCTGCCATTGGCCAACGACCGAGCGCTGAAGCTGACCACCGCGCTGTACTTCACCCCCAACGGCCGCTCGATCCAGGCCCAGGGCATTGTCCCCGACATCGAAGTGCGCCCGGCCAAGCTGACCGCCGAAGTCGATACCGACAACTTCAAGGAAGCCGACCTGCAAGGCCACCTGGGCAACGGCAACGGCGGTGCAGACCGCCCGACCGGTAGCAGCAAGCGCAAGGAGCGCCCGCAGGATGACGACTTCCAGCTGAGCCAGGCACTGAGCTTGCTCAAGGGCCTGAACATCACCAAGGGCGACTGATACCCCCAATGCGTTATCTGTTGTGTCTGCTGTTCTGCCTGATGGCCGGGGTCGCGCAAGCGGGAACGGCCGCCAAGGCCTACATGAGCATCATCATCGACGACCTGGGCCAAAGCCCGGAGCGCGACAGCCGGACCCTGGCCTTGCCCGGGCCGGTGACCATGGCAATCATGCCCGACACCCCGCATGCCAGCGACTTCGCCCGCCAGGCGCACAAGGCCGGCAGGACGGTGATCCTGCATATGCCCATGGACCCGGCCACAGGGCCTTATGCCTGGCACCCAGGCATTGCCATCGAAGAGCTGGCCAGGCGCCTCGACGCCGCCCTGCTCAAGGTGCCCTACGCCGCCGGCATCAACAACCACATGGGCAGCCGCATGACTGCCCAACGTGAGCCGATGACCTGGTTGATGGGTGAGTTGCAGCGCCGCCACCTGTTCTTTGTCGACAGCCGCACCAGTGCCGTTACGGTCGCGGCAGCCGAAGCGCAAGCACAGGATGTCGCGCATGTGTCGCGGGATGTATTTCTGGATGACGTGCGCACGCCGGAAGCCATCGACGCTCAGCTGCAACAGGGCATCGAGCTGGCCCGAAAGCAAGGCTCGGCCGTGTTGATCGGCCACCCCTACCCGCAAACGCTAGCGGTACTGGAAAGGCAAATTCCACGGCTCAAGCAGTTGGGTGTCGAACTGATCACGCTGCAACAGATGATCGCCACACGTGGCAACCAGGCCATGCCTGCTCACGGTAAGCATGGCCGTTACAGCAATCGCTAGCGTTTGCCGATCGCGGCCTGCCGCGAGGCGGACAATGCGACTGTTCAGAGGTTGAACGGGATTACATCCTTGGACTGTGCGTAGGTCAGATTACCCCGGTAAATACTCAGGACCTGCCCCTCGCTCGCCGCTTTCATTTGCTCGCGATAGCCCATCTTGCGCTGGCTCCACAGTTTCAGATGGCCTTTGCCAAACGCCGTCGGCGCAGCCTGGGAGTCGGCAAAGTGGAAATGCGCGGCCCACAAGGGTTTGCCGAGGGCCTCGCCGGGAGCACGCAACAGGCTGATCCGGTATTCGTCCAGATACCCATCGGAGACCACCTGCCGAGGCCCGACATATTCCACGGCGAGCAAGCCCTGCTGATGGAGAAAGTTCAACCCTCTGTAACCTGGGTAGCGCGTCTTGCTGTAAAGCTCTACCAAACAGTCGCGGCGGGCCTGCCGCAACAGAATCAACGCATCGTCCATACCCGCCAGCAGCGCTTGCTCTGCGTCGGCATCGCTGAGCTGTTCACGCAGCTCGGCTACTTCGTTGATCTGGCTGTCCAGCATCGACATCAGGCCCATGTCGTCTGCATCCTTGGCAACGAGGTCTCGGGCTTGCGCGATGACGTTTTCGTTCTGGGCCAGTATGGCCCCGGCCAGTTCCCGGTTGTTCCGTTCAGAGTCCGGCGTCGAAGTGCGGGACTGCGGTTCCGGTTCGCCGGCCGCTACCTGTTCCACCCAGGCGTTTCCCTGCTTCTGGAAGCGATACACTACGTTCTTGTTGAAAGCCCCTGCGACTTGCAGCACCGGCTGCCCATCGACCACCGCTTCGCTGCCAATCACTACCTGGCCCGCCCGGGTATGGGCCACCTGCAGGCTCCTTTGTGGATAAACCGCACGACGCGTGCCCCGGGCCTGACCGTCTGCCTGCTCGCGCATGGCCTCCACCAATGCCTCACCAGCGATGGATTTCAGCTCCACCATCTGTTGCTTGTAGGCTTCGAGGCGCTGGACATCGATGAGCTTGCTACCGAGTGTCTTGATCCGTTCGGCGTTGAGAATTGCCGCGAGGTATTCGTTCCACGCACTTTGCAGCACCTCGATTCGTTCGGCGACAGGCAGGTCACAGAACATCAGCAGATGATGCGTTTGTGCGGCCACCCGCAGGCGCTGGCTGGCGAGCGCCTGGCGGAAAATCATGTAGTGCTGGGTAGGCGTGCCTTTGTGCCACTGCAGGGCCAGCTCGACCAGGCCCATGGCCTGGAAAAACCGGATGTTGATCGTGGTCGTCTTGCGAGTTCCGATAATGCCCGAGACACTCAGGGTGGCATCGGTGTAAGGCACCTGCATGTCGATATCGGTTACCGCCAACAGGCGATCCAGCTGGCTGGAGGCCTTGATGATCCTGGGCTGCTCTTCGAGCATCTTCTCCAGCATCGTCCGGTATCTGGCATACAACTCGGACTTTTGCTCTGGCGGCGCAACGTTGAGCGCGTTGGTGAGGCGGTCATATTCCCTGAAGCCACCCAAGGCCAGCAGCTCATCCATGAAGAACATGCCATAGCTGATAAGGCTCTTGCGGACTTGGGCCAAGAGCATACGCTGGTCTCTCACGCTGCCGTCCTGCGGCGAAAAACTTGACTTGTCGAGCACGAAGACAATGTTGCGTTCGGCCTCGAGATATCCCGCGAACAGCCTGTCGTTCAACGCCAGGCGCTGGGTGCGAAGTTCATTGGTCTGCTGGAGCAATTGCTGGTACTTGCGGTTGAACAACTCGGTAGCCTGCTCGAATTGCGCACGTTCGCCCGGGTCGGCTGGCGGGTCTTTTTTCAGCCGTTCCTCGACTTTTTTCACCGGATCACGCAAACCCACAATCTGCTCGCTCAACGCGTTGAAATCCTTGGTCATTGCCTCCGCTTCCAAGATTTGCCGCTCGATCTCCGTCTGAGCCTTGGCGACCGGCTCGCTAAGCTTCTTGCGCAGCCGCTCCCGGGCCAGCTGGCCCGAGCGACCACTGCCACCATGCAGGTGTGAATTGTTGAGGAACCAGATGTCGCCATCGCGCATCAGGTAGGGCCCAAGCGTGCCGTCCGGGCCCATGATCCGAGGGCCGGCATTCTCAAGGCTGACTCGATAAACGTGACCGTCCAGCGACACATAGAAATCGCCCTCGACGCGTACCAGCCCAGCAGCCATGCCCTGCGTCTGCGGTTCGCGCCCTTCCAGCGAAACACTGGCCGCCAAGGTCCGCAGGTGCTCGCGCTGGGCCTTCGACAAGCCGTTAAGCCCCCCCGCCCCACGCCAGGAAAAATCGAGGTGGGTATTGGCCATGGCCTGCAGCGTGTCGACCGAGGCAGTGGGCTCCCGCATTGCTGTGGACAGGGTCGCCAGCTCGATGCCATTGCCTGCCGGCGGCCCCTCAAACAGCAATGGCGGCAGGTCGCCAGAAACCGCCGGCGCAGCCAGCTTCGGGGTCTGCAGGTGGACCAAAGCCAGCAAGGTATTGTTCAGCACATCGACCATCGCCTGGATACGCTCGTCAAGGTCCGTGCTGGCCAGGCCGTGCACATCGCTGATCAAGCTGCGCATGCCGATATAGAGCCAGGCAACCGAGGTGAGGGGGCCCGGCAACACAGGGAGCACGACATTCAGCAGCTCCCAGGAAAATGCCGTGACCAGCCGCCAGCGCACCTCGCTGTTGCTCATGGCGCTGCGATCCGCCAGTTCCAGCAGCATCCGGCCCTTCGCTTCGAACATCTGCCGATCCACGTCCTGCGCCCAGAATTGCAGTGCCAACCGAACAGGCTGCGGTTTCTCCGGGAGCGTGTAAGGGTCGAGCTGCCACTGGGGCAAGTGCGGTTCCCGGAAGCCGCCATTGTCGTAAACCGCACGCTGCGCTTGTTCGATCCAGAGCAGCACGCTGTCCTGCAACGCCCCCGGGCTGCTGATCGCATCCAACAGTGCCTGAGCGCTGTCGAACTGAATGAGTGCCTTGTCGGTGTACAGCGGGCAGTACAACAGATGAGCACCCAACTCGATGAGTTCGATCACGTAGAAACCATGCGCCACGTCGACCCTCTCTGATGTCGGCGCGCGTTTGAACGCAAGCGGTGCAATCCGCACAGCCGCTGCACCTTCCTGGCCGCTACGGCAGAATTCTGCCAGGGCGCCGTAGGCGAACTTGTCGAGCCGTTTGACTGCCCGCGCCCGCGCAGCATCGAACATCAGGGTGATACGCCAGCGTATGGCGAATGCCGAGATGTGTTCGGCGCGACTCGCCGAGCGATCAAGAATCGACTGCACATGCCGTGGATAACTGCCGCCGATATCGACTCGCCGCACCAACTCACGGATGTAGTCAATGGTCATCCATTTCATGATCAGTTGGTTTTCACGGTGCGCGATGTGAGTCACCACCCCTCCAGCGGTGGCATCCAGGCGGCCGATCGCCAACTGCGTCAAGGTCAACGTCTTGTCGCCGGTCTTCTGGCCGAAGCCTAGCCCGTGACCGTCACTGACAAAGGTTTCGACGGTGAGGATAAGGTCATCAGGGAAGTAATTGGCATCTACCGGGTGGTCATGCAGCATTTCCTCGCGCAGGCGCGTCGCTGCGTAGGTGTGCAAGTCCGGCAGGCCGGCCGAACCACCCAGGGCCGCGCTGTGCTGTTGCAGTAGCGACAAGTCGAGCATGGCTTGCAGGTAGGCGGTCTGGCTATCCGTATCGGCTCGCGACAGGCCCTTGGGCAGCGCCAGGCCCAGCCCACCAGTGCCATAGTCACTGAACTCGGCAAAAAAAGACGCAGGGTCGCAGGCCAAATGGCAGTACCGCTCCAGCTGGTCGACGCTGTCGATCGCGCTCCAGCGCAGGCGGGCCAAGCGCTCGAGCAAGATTTCCAGCAACAGGGCGCTGTACGCGGCAAAAGCGTCGCCCTCGACCGCCAGGCCTTGCCAGCTCAACTCATCAAACCGGTATCGATCAGCCATCCGCATGTGCAACGCAGCCCCGAATGCTGCCTGGGAATCGAAACTGCGCACCAGGCCGTCGGGAGAACACCAGAGCGTCAGCTCACGAACCTCGCTGGAGGCGGTAATCAGCAAGCCGGGCAACAACTCATGGAATGTGGCGCCGCCCTCACGTAACGCCACCCGCACCAGCAGCACATCCAGCCCGGTGCGATTGCCCATCATCAGGTCACGCAGAAGCTTGCTTTGTTCGTCGTCCAGCGCCTCGTCTTTCAGGCCATCGAGCAGAGTGGCACGCAACACCTGCTGCAACCAGAGGTCCCGGTCGATCGTGGCATCGCCGTTCCAATAGTCGATCTGTGCTTGCTGGAAGTGCCAACGCAGCATAGGCACCAACGCATTCAGGGCATCGGTCAAACGCGAGGGCTCGATCAAATCGCCCTCGGCAGTTTCAAAGCTCGACTCGATGGCGAAAAAGCGCCTGGGCGGGTTCAGGCTAAGGCGGTAGTCACCTGCTGGGGCGAAGTCCAGCGGTTTAGCCTCAAGCATGGCTTGCAGCACAACATCCACGAGCGGCTGAGGGTGCCAGACACCATCCGGCTGCAGGGACAGAAGGTACAGCGGTGCAGCGGAGGTCATTTCAGGGCGATGCACGCCGACCAGAGGATAGTGCTCCAGGATCACGTTCATGATCCGTTCGCCCGCGACCTGGCGAAACGTGGGACGGCTGGCGAACTGGGCGGCGACTGCGTGATTGAGGTTGTGCGCGTGAGTGGCGGACATGACCAGGACTCGTGATGGAATGAACCACACAGCGTCCTTGAGAGGCTACCAAGACCGGTGCTACATATTGCTGCTGGCAGGCCGCTGCACCTTGCGGTACAGCGACCTGCCGGCCAGTCAGCTATAGACCCGGCCAAGCACCTGGCGGTGGCTTTCGAACTGGTCCAGCACATCACGCACGATCTGCTCTGGCGCGAAGCCCATCAGGTCGTACTCCTGGCTGCCATCGTGCAGGTAAACCTCGGCGCGATAGAAACGCTGGCGCACTTCCGGCTCGCCTTGCACGGGTGCTTCGCTCGGCGCGGCCATGTAACCGTCCAGGCTCACTTCGTAAACGAACGGGTTACCCTCGTCCATCATCACCCGCAGGCCCATCATGTTACGCGACTGGCCAACACGGGTTTCCACCTCGAAGCCCAGGTTCTGCAACTGCGCGGCAGCGTCTTTCAACGCCGGGCTGACCTGCTTGTCCATGAAGCGCTGCACCACGGCCTGGGTTGGCTGCAGTTCCAGCTGGGTCAGGCGCTCGCTGAAGCCACGCCGGCCACGGGCGGCCAGCTCGGCGCGCTCCTGCTCTACCGCCACGTCCTGCTTCATGGCCTTGTACAGGCCGAACATGAACAGCACGAGCACTACCGAGAACGGCAGGCCTGCCAGCACGACCATGGTCTGCATGGCTTCGAAGTTACCGGCAAACAGCAGGCCGATGGTGACCAGGGTAATGACCACGGACCAGAACACCACCATCCAGTGCGGGGCGTCTTCGTCGACCTTGCCGCCTTTGCACGAAAGGTTGGCCATCATCACCGCGCCGGAGTCGGCCGGGGTGAGGAACAGCACGAAACCGACGAACACCGCCACGCCGATCACGATCTTGGCCGCCGGGAAGTATTCCAGCAGTTGGTAGATCGACATCGATGGCTGTTCCAGCGCAGTCTTGCCCAGTTCCACGGCGCCCTGGTTGATCACCAGGTCCAGCGCGGTGTTGCCGAAGATCGACAGCCAGGCCAAGGTGAAGCCCAGCGGGATCAGCAGCACACCCATCACCAGCTGGCGCACGGTGCGGCCCTTGGAGATACGGGCAATGAACATGCCGACGAACGGGCCCCAGGAAATCCACCAAGCCCAGTAGAACACGGTCCACAGGCCCAGCCAGCGCTCGGACTTGCCGGCTTCGCCTTCATACACATAGAGGTCGAAGGTTTTCAGCACGATGCCGTTCAGGTAGTCGCCGACGTTCTGCACGAAGCCGTTGAGCAGGTGCAGGGTTTCGCCGCCCAGCAGGACGAAGATCAACAGGCCGCTGAACAACATGATGTTCAGGTTGGACAGGCGGCGGATGCCGTTTTCCACGCCCGATACCGCTGCCACGGTGGCCACGCCGGCCATGACCAGGATCACCATCAGCAGATTGGTCTTGCTGTGGTCCATGCCGAACAGGTATTCCAGGCCAGACGACACCTGCATCGCGCCAATGCCCAGGTTGGTCACCAGGCCCAGCAGGGTGACGAACATGCCGAAGATGTCCACGGCATTGCCTGCTGCCCCTTTTACCCAACGCTCACCGACCAATGGGTACAGCGCCGAGCGCAGTGCCAGTGGCTGGTTGTGGCGGTAGGCAAAGTAACCCACCGCGAGGCCCACCAGGGCATAGATCGCCCAGCCGTGCAGGCCCCAGTGCAGGAAGGTCAGCTGCAGGCCCTGGCGCGCGGCCTCGAGGCTGGCAGGGGTGCCCTCCGGGGGGTTGAAGTAGTGGTCCAGCGGCTCGGATGCGCCGAAGTACAGCAGCGAGATACCGATACCCGAGGAGAACAGCATGCCCGCCCATGCGCCGTAGCTGAAGTCTGGCTGGTCGTCCTTGCCACCCAGCTTCAGGCTGCCGTAGTCGGAGAAGGCCAGGTAGACGACGAACAGCAGATAACCGCAGATCACCAGCATGTAGTACCAGCCAAAGGTGCGCGTCAGCCACTTCTGGGCCACGCCCAGCACTTGGCCGGCGGTTTCGGGTACAGCGATAAGCAAGGCAGTCAGAACAAGGATCATCAGCGCCGAGGTGAAGAACACCACGCGGTTGACCCGTACCCTCTCGGCGGGGGGCTTGGTTAGTGAGGCAGAACTCATTGCACGAATGCTCCGGGCAGTGCGGCTGTGGAGGCTAATCAGTCTTTCCCGAGCAATTGGTGGAATATCCCCACTGCGTCAGGTGTTATAAAAGCACCCTGGAAACCGTGATCCCGAATCGATACGTTGCAAAAAAACAGACAGGTGGCCTGTTGAAAATGCCATACCTCAGCTGAGGTGCGCGCATTCGTCACAGATCACCCCGCCCGCTCCAAGGGCCTGTCGCAGGGCCAGAAGCCGCACGGCAGAATCTGCATTTCGCATCGCTCATGCCCGTCAACGCCTTGTATTACGGGGGTTACGCGATTTCCTGGGGTGTCAATCCGTGCATCGATCAACGCTTGAAAGAGTGTCAATGGCACAAATTGTCGCAGAGCTTATTCTTTATTGATTGAACGTTCAATCAAAACAAAATAGACTGGTCTTCGCCGAGTCAGCCGCTTGTCGTCTGCTCGCAGGCCTGAGGAGATAGCAAGATGCCCAAGGTCGGTATGCAACCCATCCGCCGCCAGCAGTTGATCGAAGCCACGTTGCAGGCGGTCGATCAGGTCGGTCTGGGGGACGCCAGCATTGCGCTGATTGCCCGTTTGGCCGGTGTGTCGAACGGCATCATCAGTCATTACTTTCGGGACAAGAACGGCCTGATCGCGGCGACGATGGGTTACATCATGAACATGCTCAACGAAGGTGTTCGAGCACGTCGCCAGGCCCTGACGGACGACAGCCCGCGCGCCCACCTGAAAGTGATCATCGAGGGCAACTTCGATGCCAGCCAGGTGAACGGCCCGGCAATGAAAACCTGGTTGGCCTTCTGGGCTTCCAGCATGCACCAGCCCGATTTGCACAGGTTGCAGCGGATCAACGACCACCGCTTGTACTCCAACCTGTGCTGCCAGTTCCGCCGCGCCCTGCCGCTCTACCATGCGCGCAAGGCAGCCCGCGGCCTGGCAGCCCTGATCGACGGTCTGTGGCTGCGTGGCGCCCTGTCGGGTGATGCATTCGACACCGACCAGGCAATACGGATTGCTTACGAATACATGGATCTACAACTGGCTAAGCAGCACACCCTGGGCACCAACGACCAGGCCGCTGAACAAGCGCGCACGGCACTTGCCAACCCGGCAGGAGCGTGACGCGCAAGCCAAACCACACACTGCACTTGCGAGGACACTATGGCCCGTTTCGGAACGCAAAAACTCTACATTGATGGCGCTTACGTCGACGCTGGCAGCGATGCCACTTTCGAAGCCATCAACCCGGCTACCGGCGAAGTCCTCGCCCACGTGCAACGTGCTACCGAGGCTGACGTCGAGAAAGCCGTCGAAAGCGCCGAGCGTGGCCAGAAAGTCTGGGCGGCGATGACTGCCATGCAGCGTTCGCGCATCCTGCGCCGCGCCGTCGACATCCTGCGCGAGCGCAACGACGAGCTGGCCATGCTGGAAACCCTGGACACTGGCAAGTCGTACTCGGAAACCCGTTACGTCGACATCGTCACCGGCGCCGACGTACTGGAGTACTACGCTGGCCTGGTACCGGCCATCGAGGGTGAACAGATCCCACTGCGCGAATCGTCCTTCGTCTACACCCGCCGCGAGCCGCTGGGCGTGACCGTGGGTATCGGTGCCTGGAACTACCCGATCCAGATCGCCCTGTGGAAGTCCGCCCCGGCCCTGGCCGCTGGCAACGCGATGATCTTCAAGCCATCGGAGGTCACCTCGCTGACCACCCTGAAACTGGCCGAGATCTACACCGAAGCCGGCCTGCCGAATGGCGTGTTCAACGTCCTGACCGGCAGCGGCCGCGAAGTCGGCACCTGGCTGACCGAGCACCCACGCATCGAAAAGGTTTCGTTCACCGGCGGCACCACCACCGGCAAGAAGGTCATGGCCAGCGCCTCGAGCTCGTCGCTCAAGGAAGTCACCATGGAACTGGGCGGCAAGTCGCCACTGATCATCTGCGCCGACGCCGACCTGGACAAGGCCGCCGACATCGCCATGATGGCCAACTTCTACAGCTCGGGCCAGGTCTGCACCAACGGCACCCGCGTGTTCATCCCGGCTGACATGAAGGCTGCCTTCGAAGCCAAGATCGCCGAGCGCGTTGCCCGCATCCGCGTTGGCAACCCGGAAGACGAGAACACCAACTTCGGTCCGCTGGTCAGCTTCCAGCACATGGAAAGCGTGCTGGGCTACATCGCCAAGGGCAAGGAAGAAGGTGCCCGCGCGCTGTGCGGTGGCGAGCGCCTGACTACCGGTGACTTCGCCAAAGGTGCCTTCGTTGCGCCGACCGTGTTCACCGACTGCACCGACGACATGACCATCGTCAAGGAAGAGATCTTCGGCCCGGTGATGAGCATCCTCACCTACGAAACCGAGGAAGAAGTGATCCGCCGTGCCAACGACACCGACTACGGCCTGGCTGCCGGTGTCTGCACCAACGATATCACCCGGGCCCACCGGATCATCCACAAGCTCGAAGCCGGCATCTGCTGGATCAACGCCTGGGGTGAGTCGCCGGCCGAAATGCCGGTAGGTGGCTACAAGCAGTCGGGCGTCGGCCGCGAAAACGGCGTCAGCTCGCTGGCTCAATACACTCGCATCAAGTCGGTCCAGGTCGAGCTGGGCGGCTACAACTCGGTTTTCTAAAACCGGTCTAGCCACGCCCGTGCTGCCTTGCACGGGCGTTTCCGCTCCCTGATCACCGCCAACACGAGGGTACTTTCATGTCCCAAGAATTCGATTACATCATCGTCGGTGCCGGTTCGGCCGGTAACACCCTGGCTACCCGCCTGACCGAAGACGCCGGCGTCACCGTACTGCTGCTGGAGGCCGGTGGCCCCGACTACCGCTTCGACTTCCGTACCCAGATGCCAGCCGCTCTGGCCTTCCCGCTGCAGGGCCGCCGCTACAACTGGGCCTACGAGACCGACCCAGAGCCGCACATGGACGGCCGTCGCATGGAATGTGGCCGCGGCAAGGGCCTGGGTGGCTCGTCGCTGATCAACGGCATGTGCTACATCCGCGGCAACGCCATGGACTTCGACGGCTGGGCAGAACTGCCAGGCCTGGAAGACTGGACCTACCTCGACTGCCTGCCGTACTTCCGTAAAGCCGAAACCCGTGACATCGGCCCTAACGACTACCATGGCGGCGAAGGCCCGGTCAGCGTTGCCACGCCGAAGGCTGGCAACAACCCGCTGTTCCACGCCATGGTCGAGGCCGGCGTTCAAGCCGGTTACCCGCGTACCGAAGACCTCAACGGCTACCAGCAGGAAGGTTTCGGCCCGATGGACCGCTCGGTGACCAAGAACGGTCGCCGCTCCAGCACCGCCCGCGGCTACCTGGACCAGGCCAAGAAGCGCCCGAACCTGACCATCGTCACCCATGCCCTGAGCGACCGCGTGCTGTTCGACGGCAAGCGCGCCGTCGGCGTGACCTACCTGGTCGGCGACAGCGAAGAGCGCGTCGAAGCCCGTGCACGCAAGGAAGTGATCGTCAGCTCCGGCGCCATCGCTTCGCCACAGCTGCTGCAGCGCTCCGGCGTGGGCCCGCGCGCCCTGCTGGAAAGCCTCGACATCCCGGTTGTGCACGACCTGCCGGGCGTGGGTGAAAACCTGCAGGACCACCTGGAACTGTACCTGCAGTACGCCTGCACCCAGCCGGTATCGCTGTACCCATCCCTGCTGTGGTGGAACCAGCCGGCCATCGGTGCGGAGTGGTTGTTCAACGGCACCGGCATCGGCGCCAGCAACCAGTTCGAGGCTGGCGGCTTCATCCGTACCCGCCCTGAATTCAAGTGGCCGAACATTCAGTACCACTTCCTGCCGGTGGCCATTAACTACAACGGCTCCAACGGCGTGAAGGAGCATGGCTTCCAGGCGCACATGGGTTCCATGCGCTCGCCTGCCCGTGGGCGTATCCAGGCCAAGTCGAAAGACCCGCGCCAGCACCCGAGCATCCTGTTCAACTACATGTCCACCGAGCAGGACTGGCAGGAATTCCGTGACGGCATCCGCCTGACTCGCGAAATCATGGCCCAGCCAGCGCTGGACCCGTACCGTGGCCGCGAAATCAGCCCGGGCGCCGACGTGCAAACCGACGAACAGCTGGACAAGTTCATCCGCGAGCACGCCGAAACTGCCTTCCACCCGTCCTGCTCGTGCAAGATGGGCACCGACGACATGGCAGTGGTCGACGGCGAAGGCCGCGTGCACGGCATGAAGGGCCTGCGTGTGGTCGATGCCTCGATCATGCCGCTGATCATCACCGGTAACCTCAATGCCACCACGATCATGATCGCCGAAAAGATTTCGGACAAGATTCGTGGTCGCAAGCCACTGCCGCGCAGCACTGCCAAGTACTACGTGGCGGGCGATGCGCCAGTGAAAGGCAAGCCGCTGCGTGAAGTGAAGCAGGGCTGAGGCCTTGATCAGGGGCCGCTCAGCGGCCCCTTTCACGTGTGCTCAGGAAGGCAGCGCAAAGAATGTGCGCATCAACGAATCATCCTCCTTGCCCAGCCGCATCGCCAGCGCCTGGCGATCGAAAAGCTTGCCTGTACGCATGTCACGCACGGCCGTCCCGCCGGGCGCCTGCGCCAGTGCCTTCAGGCACACCTCGGTAAAGCGATAATCATGCCCTTGAACCGCCGTCACCTTCTGCACTTGCAGGTAGCGCCCGGGCATCATCAAAGACTCAGCCTCATCAGGTCGCCTTGAAAAGGGCCCGATGGGCGTCGCCTGCATGTCCTCGCCCGGCTCCAGCACATAAACCAGCGCGTTCTCATCAAAGGCACTCCGGCCACTGACCTGAGCCTGAGGGTCGTTGAAAACCTCCCAGAGGGCATAGGGGTTTTCCGTGAATGACGTGAAGTCGGTGGTCACCAGCACGTCCCCCACTTCGATGGCACCCTCACCCAATGCCTGAAAACCCGTCCCCCGCAAGCCGGAGGCAGCCCGGTACAGCCTCACTTGATTAGTCACACCGATTTGCCCAAGTGCGTGGGCAAGCGCATGGCTGCGCTGGATATGCGCGGCGCGCGTGCCCTCTAGCGGCATACCCCGCCACAGGTT
The DNA here is from genome assembly GCF_029871175.1 of Pseudomonas sp. BN607. Taxonomy (NCBI): domain Bacteria; kingdom Pseudomonadati; phylum Pseudomonadota; class Gammaproteobacteria; order Pseudomonadales; family Pseudomonadaceae; genus Pseudomonas; species Pseudomonas sp. BN607. The sequence goes on along the minus strand of NZ_SSOE01000028.1, from coordinate 109,266 downwards.
GTTGTAACGCTCCGGCGAGCTGGTGTACTCGGCAATGGCGGGCGAGCCAAAGCCGTGCTCATCGCGATAGACGGGGTAGGGTTCACTGAAGGCATCCAGGTACTCGCCATTGGGCCCCAAGGCATCGAGATCAGCCCACGGTACCGCACCCAACAGAGCTTCCTGGCGGGCCAGCGCCTGATCCGACACAGCCAGCAATTCATCTGCCGCCGGGGCCATGTAAAGCCCCCAGTCGACCTTGGCGGCAGAGGCTTGCGCCTGACCCGCCACCCGCGGTGGGACGTGGCCATCGGTAAACAGCTCGCTGGCTCGCAGCATGGCTATATCAAGCAGGATGAACAGGATATCCGTCAGTACTGACCACCATGCGGCTGTGCGCCAGCCCTGCTTGCCATTGATTGCCCGGTCCAGATGCAGCACCAGGCTGGCGGTGCCCAGACCGAGCGATGCCAATATCACCGGCCAGCCAAACGGCGCCATCGGTGCTATCACGAAGCTCGCAGCCTGCACGCCCGCCAGCCAATCGGCCTTTCGCAGCTGGGCGTTGGTGGTCAGCCGTTCGTGAGCGTCGCTGGTCAGATCATCCATCACCGCATCGCGTAGACGAACGAACAGGTCCCCTTCAATGGGCTGCCCCAAGATGGCGGTGTCACCTCGCGATTGTGCGAGCAACTTGAAGTAATTGCGTAGTCGCGGGCGTAGCGCCTGCGCCAGTACCCCGTCCCCGACGAACAGCCTGACCAGCCGCTCTCGCCCCACCGTCGTGGCGGCCTGGTCAGCCATCCACTCCTGAAACGCATGGCGAGCGTCGAACACCTGCACCACAGCCTGAACATCGGCAAGATAGAGGCACAACCTGCCAGTCTTCAGCTTGCGCAAGAACATCAGCTTGGCGCTGATACCGCCGATGACAAGAGCGTTCCACCCCGATTGAGTACTCGCTTCCCGGGCCAGTCGCAAAGCGTGTACGGTAGTCGGCAGTGCGGGTGCAGCGAGCGTCACCGCCATTAGCTCGTGGCGCTCAGGTTCGCTCAACCCAGCTTGGCCCACAGCAGCGATGAAGCGGGCGCGGGCCAGCACACAGTAGTCTTCGCCATGCCGTGCCCGAAACGTGCTCAGCATCTCGGTATAGCGCCCCGCAAAATCCAAGCGCCAGAACGCCTTCAGTACATGCTGTGGGTCGAGCCGCACTTCATTGCGCTCGTCATACACTGCGTGGCTGGCATCTACCCGGTAGAAGCCACCGTAGGTACTCAACTCGTCAGCACTGGCCTGCTGCTGTGGGCTGTATCGCTGGATGACCAGTTCGGTAAAGGTCAGAGACCGCCGTGGTGGCCCGCTGTGGCGCCAGCCGGTGAAGCTCAACGAACTGCTGGTCGCCGACTGGAACTCGTGCCAATAAAGCCCGTCCGGATCCAGCCAGTACCCCAGTTGGCGGCGAAGCACATGGCCCGCTGCCTGGCGTGCCAATCCATGCAAGTCGGGAAACTGCCCCAGCAGGCGCTGGGCCACCTGGGCGAGGGAAAGCGTTTCATGATCGTTCATCGTACCGGGCTGCCTGAAAGTGGGCGCATCACTACAACGGCAAGCCGCGGCAGCGATGCGGTATCGCTTTACAGCCCGCATCGGCCTCAGGTTAGAATCGATTGGCACGCGACCTGCTAGCAACATGCTATCGAGTCCTTTTTCCCCCGCGCTGTCCCGGAGTACCTGCCTTTGGATGCAAGCACCATCAACAGCCTGTTCTTGATCGGCGCATTGCTGGTGGGCGCAAGTATCCTGGTCAGTTCGCTATCGTCGCGGCTGGGCATCCCTATTCTGGTCATCATCCTCGCCGTCGGCATGGTCGCCGGTGTCGATGGTGGCGGCATCATCTTCAACAACTACCCGACCGCCTACCTGGTGGGCAACCTGGCATTGGCCGTGATCCTGCTCGACGGTGGCCTGCGCACGCGAGTGGCAAGCTTCCGCGTGGCGTTGTGGCCGGCGCTGTCGCTGGCCACGGTCGGGGTGATGATCACCACTGCCCTCACCGGCCTGGTTGCCGCCTGGCTGTTCAACCTGAGCCTGATCCAGGGCCTGCTGATCGGTGCCATCGTTGGCTCCACCGATGCCGCTGCGGTGTTCTCGCTGCTGGGCGGCAAAGGCCTGAACGAGCGGGTTACCGCCACCCTGGAGATCGAGTCGGGCAGCAACGACCCGATGGCCGTGTTCCTCACAGTCACCCTGATCGACATGATCGCCAGCGGCCAGACCGGCCTGCACTGGAGCCTGCTGGGTCACTTGCTGCGCGAATTCGGCATCGGCGGGCTGATCGGCCTGGGTGGCGGCTGGCTGATGCTGCAATTGGTCAACCGCATCAACCTGGCCGGTGGCCTGTATCCGATTCTGGTGGTGGCCGGCGGCCTGGTGGTGTTCTCGCTGACCAACGCCCTGCACGGCAGTGGCTTCCTCGCCGTGTACCTGTGCGGCCTGGTGCTCGGCAACAAGCCTATCCGCAGCCGCCACGGCATCCTGCACATGCTCGACGGCATGGCCTGGCTGGCGCAGATCGGCATGTTCCTGGTGCTCGGGCTGCTGGTCACACCGCACGATTTGCTGCCCATCGCCCTGCCTGCGCTGGGCCTGGCGCTGTGGATGATTCTGGTGGCGCGGCCGCTGTCGGTGGTTGCCGCCCTGCTGCCGTTCAAGGCCTTCCACGGTCGCGAGAAAGGCTTCATTTCCTGGGTCGGGCTGCGTGGCGCGGTACCGATCATTCTGGCAGTGTTCCCGCTGATGGCCGGCCTGCCAGACGCCCAGCTGTTCTTCAACCTGGCGTTCTTCATCGTGCTGGTGTCACTGCTGGTGCAAGGCACCAGCCTGCCGTGGATGGCCAAGCTGCTGAAAGTGACCGTACCGCCAGACCCGGCGCCAATTTCCCGCTCTGCCCTGGAGGTGCATATCACCAGCGAGTGGGAAATGTTCGTCTACCGCCTGGGCGCCGAAAAGTGGTGCATCGGCGCCGCCCTGCGCGAGCTGAAAATGCCCGAAGGCACGCGGATTGCCGCCCTGTTCCGTGGCGAGCAACTGCTTCACCCGTCTGGCAGCACCGTGCTGGAAGTGGGCGACATGCTCTGCGTGATCGGCCACGAGCACAACCTGCCGGCCCTCGGCAAGTTGTTCAGCCAGGCGCCACAGCGTGGCCTGGACCTGCGTTTCTTCGGCGACTTCGTGCTCGAAGGCGATGCCGAACTGGGTGCTGTGGCAGCGTTGTATGGCCTGAAACTGGATGGTCTGGACGCGAAAATGCCGCTGGCACAGTTCATCCGACAGAAGGTCGGAGGCGCTCCAGTAGTAGGTGACCAGGTCGACTGGCATGGCACGATCTGGACCGTGGCGACCATGGACGGGAACAAGATCCAGAAAGTAGGCGTCAGATTCCCCGAAGGAACGCGACCCGGACCAGGATTGTTCCTCTAAACTTCGTTTCTGCCGGATCCACAAGTAGTCTGCCTATGTCCCTGCGCGTGTACCTTCGCACAGCCCTGCTCGGGCTGTGTCTGTCCCTTCCTTTTGCCGCCAACGCGGCAGAAGCCCCGAGCACCGCCAGCATCCAGAACAGCCTCGACAAGATCGCCGAGCGCAAGCTGCCCGAAGCTGACCAGAAGGCCTTGCAGCAAGTGCTCGAACAAACGTTGAGCCTGCTGGCCAGCAAGGAAGACAACGAGAAGAAGCTTGCCGCGCTGAAGCAGCAACTGGCCGGCGCCCCCAAGGAAACCAGCGACAGCCAGAAAGAACTCGCCAGGCTCAAGGAAAGCAAGGCGCAACCCGTGCCGCAGCGCTACGCCAACCTCAGCGTGCCGCAGCTGGAACAGATGCTCAGCGAGCGCAACACCCAGCAGGGTGAGCTACAGAAAGCGCTGTCCGAAGCCAACAGCCTGATCATCAACTCGCAAACCCGCCCCGAGCGCGCCCAGGCCGAGATCAGCAGCAGCCAGACCCGCACCCAGCAGATCAACAACATCCTCAAGACCGGTAAGGACGGCGGTAAATCGATCAACGCCGACCAGCGCAACCAGCTGAACGCCGAACTGGCCTCGCTCAACGCGCTTACCCTGCTGCGCCGCCAGGAACTGGCCGGCAACAGCCTGCTGCAAGACCTGGGCAATGCCCGTCACGACCTGCTGATCGAGCGTGCCGCGCGCCTGGAGCAGGAAATCCAGGACCTGCAGACGCTGATCAACGACAAACGCCTGGCCCAGTCGCAAGAGGCGGTCACCCAGCAATCGATCGAGGCCCAGAAAGCCGGAGGCAGCAGCCTGCTGGCCAGCGAGAGCGCGGCCAACCTCAAGCTCTCCGACTACCTGCTCAAAAGCACCGACCGCCTTAACGAGCTGACCCAACAGAACTTGCGCACCAAGCAGCAACTCGACAGCCTGACCCAGGCCGATCAGGCGCTGGACGAGCAGATCAGCGTCCTCAAGGGCAGCCTGCTGCTGTCGAAGATCCTCTACAAACAGAAGCAGGCGTTGCCGCACCTCAAGCTCGACCGTGACCTGGCCGATCAGATCGCCGATATCCGCCTGTATCAGTTCGAGATCAACCAGCAACGCGAACAGATGAGCAGCCCGGTCACCTACGTCGACAAACTGCTGGCCAGCCAGCCGCAGGCAGACGTCACCCCAGCCTTGCGCAAAGCCCTGCTGGAGGTGGCGATCACCCGCAGCGATCTGCTCGAGCGCCTGAACCGCGAACTGTCGGCACTGCTCAACGAGTCGATCACCCTGCAACTCAACCAGAAGCAACTGCTTGGCACCGCACAGGGTTTGCGCACCACCCTCGACGAGCAGATGTTCTGGATACCAAGCAACAAGCCGCTGGACTGGGACTGGTTGACCTATGTTCCAGAGCGCTTGGCCAAACAGGTTGCCGACCTGCCATGGGGCTCCGGCCTGAAAGAGCTGGCCGACGGCCTGAGCCAGCGTCCTTTGCTGTTTCTGCCCCTGCTGCTGGTTATCGGCGCGCTGCTGTGGCGCCGCAAATACCTGTATGAGCGGCTAAGCAAGGTACATCAGGATATCGGCCACTTCCGCCGTGACAGCCAGTGGCACACGCCGCAGGCGATCCTCATCAACATCCTGCTGGCCATGCCGGTCAGCCTGGGCCTGGCCTTGTGCAGCTACGCGTTGCAGATCGACGCGCGCGGGCAGAACGCCAACCTGGGCGCCGCGCTCTGGCAACTGGCCCAAGCCTGGCTGGTGTTCTACACCGCCTACCGCATCCTCGCCCCCGGCGGGGTAGCAGAAATCCATTTCCGCTGGCACAAGCCGCAAGTCGAGTTCCTGCGCGGCTGGGTGCGTCGCCTGGGCACCGTGGTGCTGGCATTGGTCGGTGTGGTGGCGGTTGCCGAGCACCAGCCTTCAGCACTGGCCGATGACGTGCTGGGGATCGGCGTGGTGCTGACCTGTTACGCGTTGATGGCCTGGCTGCTCAGCCGCCTGCTGCTGAGCAGCCCGGCGCACCGCGACACCTCGCTGTTCCGCAAGGCCGTAGGCGTGGCCTTCACCGCATTGCCAATCGCCTTGTTCGTGGCGGTGTGCTTCGGCTATTACTACACCGCACTGAAACTCACCGACCGGCTGATCTACACCCTGTATCTGCTGCTGTTCTGGCTGGTAATCGAAGCTGCGTTCGTGCGCGGCCTGTCGGTAGCGGCGCGGCGGCTGGCCTACCAGCGCGCGCTGAGCAAGCGGGCGGCGGCCAAGGAAGGGCTGGACGGCGAGGTCATCACCGAAGAGCCGACCCTGGACATCGAACAGGTCAACCAGCAGTCGCTGCGCCTGATCCGCCTGGCCCTGCTCGGCGGTTTCATTGCCGGCCTGTACTGGGTGTGGTCCGACCTGATATCGGTGTTCGCCTACCTCAACAATTTCGTCCTCTACGAATACACCAGCGGCACCGGCGCCGCCGCCAGCATGGTGCCGATCAGCCTTGGCGACCTGCTGGGCGCGCTGGTGATCGTCGGCATCACCTTCGCCCTCGCCGGCAACTTGCCGGGCCTGCTGGAAGTGCTGGTGCTGTCGCGCCTGAACCTGGCCCAGGGCAGCGCGTACGCCACCACCACGCTGCTTTCGTACACCATCGTCGGCATCGGCATCGTCAGCACCCTGTCGACCCTCGGGGTGAGCTGGGACAAGCTGCAATGGCTGGTGGCCGCGCTGTCGGTGGGCCTGGGCTTCGGCATGCAGGAGATCTTCGCCAACTTCATCTCCGGCATCATGATCCTGTTCGAGCGCCCGGTGCGCATCGGCGACACCATCACCATCGGCAACCTGTCGGGCACGGTAAGCAAGATCCGCATCCGCGCCACCACCATCACCGACTTCGACCGCAAGGACATCATCGTCCCCAACAAGACCTTCATCACCGGCCAGCTGATCAACTGGTCGCTGACCGACACGGTCACGCGGGTGACGCTGAAGCTGGGCATCGACTACGGCTCCGACCTTGACCTGGTGCGTGACCTGCTGCTCAAAGGCGCGCATGAAAACCCACGGGTGCTCAAGGACCCGGAGCCAATCGTGTACTTCCTCAACTTCGGCGAAAGCTCGCTGGACCATGAGCTGCGCATGCATGTACGCGACCTGGGCGACCGCAACCCGACGCTGGACGAGCTCAACCGCTACATCAGCCGTGAATTCAAGGCGCATGACATCAAGATCTCGGTGCGCCAGGTCGAGGTGTTCTTGATAGACCCCAAAGGCGGCAAGCAGCAGTTGATTCCCGTGGAGCAGCCGAAACCCGATGGCACTGCTTCGGCCTGAGTGGGTTCGAATACTTTATTCTGTGCAGACCCCCTGCGAGGGCTTCGCCCTCGTTCGCGTCGGGACGCCGAACCGCCGCGAAGGGCCGCCAAGCGGCCCCAGCCAATCAATCTCAGGAGCCGGCTCGTGAAAACCCTCGACCAACTCACCTTCGACAACCGCTTCGCCCGCCTGGGCGATGTGTTCTCCACCCAGGTGCTGCCCGAACCCATCGCAGACCCGCGCCTGGTGGTAGCGAGCGAATCGGCCATGGCCCTGCTTGACCTCGACCCGGCCCAGGCCGAGCAGCCGGTATTCGCCGAGCTTTTCAGCGGCCATAAGCTGTGGGAAGAAGCCGACCCACGGGCAATGGTGTATTCCGGCCACCAGTTCGGCTCGTACAACCCACGGCTGGGTGATGGCCGCGGCCTGCTGCTGGCCGAAGTGCTGAACGACGCTGGCGAACACTGGGACCTGCACCTCAAGGGCGCCGGCCAGACCCCGTACTCGCGCATGGGCGACGGCCGCGCCGTGCTACGCTCGTCGATCCGCGAATTTCTCGCCTCCGAAGCCCTGCATGCCCTGGGCATCGCTACCAGCCGGGCACTGTGCGTCATCGGCTCAAGCACTCCGGTGTGGCGCGAAACCCGCGAGAGCGCCGCCATGCTCACACGCCTGGCGCAGAGCCACGTGCGCTTCGGCCATTTCGAGTATTTCTACTACACCAAGCAGCCGGAACAGCAACGTGTTCTGATCGACCACGTGCTACAGCAGCACTACCCCGAATGCCGCGATGCCGAACAACCCTACCTGGCCATGTTCCGCACCATCGTCGAGCGCAATGCCGAGCTGATCGCCCGCTGGCAAGCTTATGGCTTCTGCCACGGAGTGATGAACACTGACAACATGTCGATCCTCGGCATCACTTTCGATTTCGGTCCGTACGCCTTCCTCGACGACTTCGACGCCAACTTCATCTGCAACCACTCCGACGACCGTGGCCGTTACAGCTACGCCAACCAGGTGCCCATCGCCCACTGGAACCTCAGCGCGCTGGCCCAGGCACTGACCACGGTGATCGAGGTTGAGCCGCTCAAGGAGGCGCTGGGGCTGTTCCTGCCGCTGTACCAGGCCCATTACCTGGACCTGATGCGCCGGCGTCTGGGCCTGACCACTGCCGAGGATGACGACATGGCGCTGGTCGAGCGCCTGCTGCAGTGCATGCAGCGTGGTGGCGTGGACTACAGCCTGTTCTTCCGCAAGCTGGGTGAGCAGCCGGTGACCGAGGCCCTGAAGGTGGTGCGCGATGACTTCATCGACCTGGCCGGCTTCGATGCCTGGGGCGCAGATTACCTGGCCCGCTGTGAGCGCGAACCCGGCAATGCCGAAGGCCGCCGTGAACGGATGCAGGCGGTGAACCCGCTGTATGTGCTGCGCAACTACCTGGCGCAGAAAGCCATCGAAGCGGCCGAGGCAGGGGATTACAGTGAAGTACGCCGATTGCATCAGGTACTGACCAGCCCCTTCGAGGAACAGCCCGGCATGCAGGCCTACGCCGAGCGACCGCCGGAGTGGGGCAAGCACTTGGAAATCAGTTGCTCTTCCTGAGTAACGCCGCGTCTACAAGAAATTTAGGGGGTACGCGTGACCGGGTTGGGGCGACCACGCGTACGCCTTGAGGGGGGTGCGCCTGTGAGACCGAGCGCCGCCCGCGCGGCGCTCGATCTCATAAGCGAAGAAAATCCCCCGCCAACCGCCCGGGGCTATTCAACCGTTCTCTTCGAGCAACGAATGCAACTCGACGAACTGCTGGGTCAGCTTGTGCTTGGGCTCCAGGTGAATCAGCGGCAGGCTGGCGTGGTGCGATTCGCGCATTTTCACCGAGCTGCCCAAGTACACCGGTAGCACCGGGAGCCCTTCTGCCAGCAGTTCGTCGAGCATCTGCTGCGGCAGGCTGGCACGTGACTGGAACTGGTTGACCACGATGCCCTCGACCAGCAGGTCTTCGTTATGGTCTTCCTTGAGGTCTTCGATCTCGGCCAGCAGGCCATACAGGGCCTGGCGCGAGAAGCTGTCGCAGTCGAAAGGAATCAGCACGCGATCGGCAGCAATCAGCGCCGAAACCGCATAGAAGTTGAGCGCTGGCGGGGTATCAATGTAAATCCGCTCGTAATCCTCATCCAGCTCATCGAGCAACTTACGCAGCTTGTTGATCTTATGCTTGGCCTCGAGCTTGGGTTGCAGGTCGGCCAGCTCTGGGGTGGCGGTAACCACGTGCAGGTTGTCGAACGGGGTTTCGTAGATGTCGACCTTGTTCTTCTTGCTGAATGGCCCGCTGGACAGGCTTTGCTTGAAGAAGTCAGCAATGCCCATGGGGATGTCTTCACCCGTGAGTCCGGTGAGGTACTGGGTTGAGTTGGCCTGGGCATCCAGGTCGATCAACAGGGTCCGATAGCCTTCATTGGCACTGACCGCCGCCAGGTTGCAGGCGATGCTCGACTTGCCTACGCCACCTTTCTGATTGAACACCACGCGCCGCATGATTGACCTCCGTGTTTCAACGAATGCCCGAGTATGTGGCGCTGCCGCAGCAATGGCCAGTGCCATTTGCCGGGTATGGATGGACCTGCTCCTCAGCCATAGGCCTGGCCGATGACCAGCTCGGCAAACGCCTTGGCCATGGCCGAGCCGCCACGCTCGCGTTGCACCAACCATACCGCTGACATCGCCCCCTCATCGAGCAGGGTGCGATACACCACTCCTTCAATGCGCATGCGCTGGAACGAGGCCGGCAGCACCGATACCCCGAGCCCCGCCGATACCAGGCCGATAATGGTCATCGCCTCCCCTGCCTCCTGGGCAAAATGCGGGCTGAAGCCCGCCTGCCGCGCCAGGCTCAGCAACTGCGCATGCAACCCGCTGCCGTAACTGCGCGGGAAGAACACGAACGGCTCATGGGCCAGCGCCGCCATATGCACCCCCTCCTCCGTGCCTTCAGCCAGTGGATGCGAAGCGTTGATTACCGCCACCAGTGGCTCACGGAACAGTTCGGTGGCCAGCAGCCCCTCAGGCAACGGCATCGGCCGCATCAGGCCCACTTCGATGGTTTCGTCAAACACCCCCTCGGCGACATCCCGGCTGCTCATTTCCTGGAGGTTCAGATGCACCGCCGGAAAGCGCTGGCGGAAGGCGTGGATGGCCTTGGGTATCTTCGAGGTGAAAGGTGCCGAAGAAGTAAAACCAATCTTCATTTCGCCCAGCTCGCCCAGCTGTGCACGCCGAGCGACATCCGCGGCCTTCTCGACCTGCGCCAGCACCTGGCGTGCCTCTTCAAGGAACAGCCTGCCCGCCTCGCTCAGTTCGACCCGACGATTGGTACGCTCGAACAGACGTGCGCCCAGTTCCTGCTCCAGCGCCTGGATCTGCTGGCTCAGGGGTGGCTGCGAAATGCCCAGCTGCTGGGCGGCGCGGCCAAAGTGCAATTCTTCGGCAACAGCGATGAAATAACGCAGATGGCGCAGTTCCATGATCGGCTCCAAACAAGTCGCAGTACGTCTTAAATAGGTCGAACAATATATTGGATCTAATCATTAGCTAGCTATATGCTTTTTTCATTGCGCCAGAGGTACCCACCGTGAAAACTGCTGTAGCCCCCCTTCCTGTCGAGCCAGAGCCTGCTCCCCTGAACGAAATGTGGATCGAAAAAGGCACCCCCGCCTTCATGAAGACCGTGCTGGCCCTGTTCAGCGGCGGTTTTGCCACCTTCGCCCTGCTGTATTGCGTGCAGCCGATGATGCCGCTGCTGTCGAAGGAGTTTTCCATCAACGCGGCGCAGAGCAGCCTGGTGTTGTCGGTAGCAACTGCCATGCTGGCGTTCGGCCTGTTGATAACCGGGCCCGTCTCTGACCGCATCGGGCGCAAGCCGGTGATGGTGTTCGCCCTGGTCTGCGCCGCACTGTCCACACTGGCCAGCGCAGTGATGCCGAGCTGGGAGCTGGTGCTGGCCACACGTGCGCTGGTGGGCCTGTCGCTGAGCGGCCTGGCGGCAGTGGCAATGACCTATTTGAGCGAGGAAATCCACCCACAGCACATCGGCCTGGCCATGGGCCTGTACATTGGTGGCAACGCGATTGGCGGCATGAGCGGGCGGCTGATAACCGGCGTATTGATCGACTTCGTGAGCTGGCATACCGCGATGCTGACCATTGGCGGCCTCGCCCTGGTGGCTGCGCTGGTGTTCTGGAAGGTGCTGCCGGAATCACGTAACTTCCGCCCACAGACGATGAACCCGCGCAACCTGCTGAATGGTTTTGTCATGCACTTCAAGGATGCCGGCCTGCCTTGGCTTTTCCTGGAAGCCTTCCTGCTGATGGGCGCTTTCGTCACCCTGTTCAACTACATCGGCTACCGCCTGCTGGCCGAGCCCTACCACATGAACCAGGCGCTCGTCGGTTTGCTGTCGGTAGTGTACCTGTCCGGTATCTACAGCTCGGCGCAAGTCGGTGCCCTGGCGGACAAGCTGGGCCGGCGCAAGGTGTTCTGGGCCAGTATCGTGGTGATGGCGGGTGGCTTGCTGATGACCCTGGCCAGCCCGCTGGCGATCGTGATCGTGGGCATGCTGGTGTTCACCTTTGGCTTCTTTGGCGCGCACTCGGTGGCCAGCAGCTGGATCGGCCGCCGGGCGCTGAAAGCCAAAGGGCAGGCATCGTCGCTGTACCTGTTCAGCTATTACGCAGGGTCCAGCGTGGCCGGTACGGCGGGCGGGGTGTTCTGGCACCAGTGGGGCTGGAACGGCATAGGGCTGTTCATTGGCAGCTTGCTGGCCGTGGCGTTGCTGGTGGCGTTGCACTTGAGCAAGTTACCACCCAAATCGATGTGAGGCGTTCGCGGGCATGCCCGCGAACGGGCCCTTGGATCAGTTGATGATCTCAACCATATCCACATCGACCTCCCGGCTCATCAGATGTTTCTCCACCTCACCGGTCAGCTTGACCTTGGTCTTTTCGTTGAACGGAGTCGGCGGCAAGTCTTCATCATCAATTTCTACGCTGAGGGTGCCGGTGTTGTCCTTGAATTCGTACTTGTCGTCGTTGTTGATCTTCTTGGTCACGAAGCCCTGCAGCACCACCGGGGTGTCATCAGCGGCATCGTTGGCCGCGGCAACGGTGGTAACCGGCTGGGCACCGGGGCCGGTGTAGCCCGCAGCCAAGGCGGCAGTGCTGAACAGCGGGGCAAGGATCAGGGCGAGGTAGCGAGCTTTCATGGTGGCAGGTCCTGTTTCGTTTTCGATGGGAACAGCCTACCCAAGCTGGCTGAAGCGAATCTTAATTGGCTCAGGCTCCGTCCAGCTCCAGTACCAGCTGCGCTTGTAACTGTTCGCCGGTCACCTGCAACTGCAAACTGCGGAACTGCACGCCATCACCTTCCAGCGCGTGCAGCCAAACCAGCAGTTTCGCAGGTTCGCCCTCCAGGCTGACGTCCACCTGAGCGACACGCGTCTGCAGCCCGGTGATTCGCAGTCCAGCAGCCAGCGCTCGCGCGTTCAGCCCGGCGGGCGTCAGTGCCTGCACAGCTTCCAGGGCCATGGCCGGGCCTGCCGCAACCCTCTGCAGGTGCCCGGCCAGCTCCAGGGCTCGCGCATGGTCACGCTCGGCCTGCTGCAAGCGCTGCTTGCCGGGGCTCCAGGCAACTTGCCAGAGAACGACCAAGGCCAGGCTCCAGAGAGTGGCCACTATCACTCCCCGCCGCGCGCCGGGTATCGATTGCCATTGGCGCAGCCAGGCCTGCCCAAACCACCGCATCATAGAGCACCCTGCCACGTCAGGGTCGCCCGCACGCCTTGCCCGGCCTGGCGCGCCTGGTCCATCAGCACCGCAGGCGCCCGCTGACGCAAGCGCTCAAGGTCAGCGAACCCCTGCGCTACCACTTCCATGCGCCACCCTTCGGTGGGGCTGGACACAGCCCGTTCAACGGTGATGTTCCCGGCTTCAACCAACCGCTCGCTGAATGCTGCCAGTTCCTCGACAGTGGTCATTGCCCGGGGGCGGAACTCCAGCGCCCTGACCTGCGCAACCAGGTCGCCAGTGACAGGCTGCCCTGGCGCCCAGCGCTGAAATGCCTGAACGTTCTCGGCATCCAGCTGTGTCGTGCGGTGCGTCAACCACGCGATACGCAGATGATCCGCCAGGCACACCATTGCCAATGCCAGCAGCACCCCTCCCGCCAAGGCGGACCAAGGCAAGGCCGATCCGCGTCGCCGGAATGCCCCCTGGCGCAGGTCCAGGGCCGTGGCTCGCCCTTGCACCAGGGTGTGGACGGCGCTATCGACTGTTTGGTTGCAGAGCGCCTCCCCTGCATGAGCAGGTTCGGCCTGCCATGCCATCGACGGCAACTGCTGCGCCAGGACCTCGGCGGCCTGCGGACTGGCGACCAGACAGGGGCCATTCGTGCCGCCCAGCAGCCAGCGGCCCTCGAACCACAATGCGCAGGGCTGCCCGGCCCCCAGCAGGTCGGCATCGGCGTAGATGCCAAGCGGGTCGATACCCTGTGCTTGCAGCAGGGCCATCAGGTTGGCCATGACCTGAAGCTCTATCACCAACGCGCGGCGATGCCCTTGCGCACAGGGCGGGCCAAACACCAAGTGCAAGGTTTCCAGCGGCGCTGCCAACTGATCCTCGGCGGCGTACGCCAGTGTTTCCGATTTAGGCCGTTTACCCGGTACCGGGCCGATCTCACAGCTGCCCAGCATTTCCATGGGCACCACCACGATCACTGGGCCGGACAGGGTCGAGGCAAGCTCACCCAGGCGCGCCGTGCTCAGGTTGCCGTCCGCCGTACGCAACCACACCGGCCACTGCCCATCAGCGGCCGCAATGCCTTCGGGCAACAGGTACAACCAGTTCTCACTCATCTGCACTTCGCTCCCGCCTTGCCGAAAACACACGCCGCACCACACGAACCTGATGCGTGTTCAAATCGATCTCCAGATCGCTGTACAAGTACATGCGCCGGCCTGCCAGCTCCGCCTGTACCTCCAGGCGAAACCAGCGGCTGCTCACTGCCAGCCCACGCCTGTCCAGGCCCTGGCCCTCCAGCTGGGGCTGGGCAAGAAAGCGCTCCACGGTGGGGTATCCCGCTTCGGGGCGCGCCCTTGCCAGCTCCGCGGCCACCGTCGGTGACAGCTCGGCGAACGCCGCCAGCAAGCGCGGCGGGGCCGTATTGATGTTGAGCCGCGCCTCCTTGGGCAGTACCACCACCCACGGTCGCAACCGCGTCATCACCTCGGCGGTGACCCCAGGCAATGCGCGCAACTGGGTTGGGTCGAGCATTGGCTGGCCAACGAGCCCGTCCAATGCCGGTGGCTCCAGCTGCAATGAATGGCACAGGCGTTCCCAGCGCTCGAGCAGCAACGGGTCGGGCGCCTTTCCGGTAATCAGGGCTCCCAGGTTCAGCCGACCCGAAAGGTCTTCCAACTGCAGGGTTACCTGCCCTTGATCGAGGTTCAACGCCCGGGGCCGGGCCCAGGCTTGCCGATCATGGGTGACCTGCAAGACCTCGCTCAGCTCGCGGCGCAGGCTCACCAGACCCTGCTGCTCGCCTGCATGGGCCAGGCGCAATAAACGCGTACCCTCGATCTGCCGGGTAACCCCGCCAACCAATAGTTGATGGCTGTGCAACATGCCGGCTACCAGCATCGTGAGCAGCGCCATGACCAGCAGCACGGTAACCAACGCGAGCCCCCTTTGCCGTTGCCCCCTCACTGGCTGGCGCCCCCCAGTGGCAGTACCCGCCGAACCTGCTCAAAGCGCTTGGTCGACAGCGTTACCTCCAGCGCCTGTGGGGGCACCGGCCGCCGCTGGGCCATGGGCCAGCTCGCCTGCCAGCCGCTTCCGGGCACATGTACACGCCAATGCAGCTCGCGTACACCTTCGAGCAAGCGCTGCGGCCGAGGCTGGTCTTGCCCCTGCGTGCGCCGTTGACGCCACAGCACGCCTTCCTCGAGCCAATACTCGACAACCCTCAACTCGCTGCGTTTAAGCGCCTGGTTGTCTTGCTCCCTGGCCAACCAATGCGCCCGCGCGCCGTGCAGCAGTACACCGTAACCGCCCTTGCCGAGACTCGCAGGCTGGTAACCCAGCAGGGCATCGCGTTGCATCAGGCTCATGGCCCTGGCCAACGCTCGCAGCTCATTGGCCTGCATCTGCCGTGCGCTTTCGGCACGCATGAACACATCGAGCACGCGCGCGCTGCCCACCGCCAGCGAGGCAAAGATGGCGATCGCCAGCAGCAGCTCGATCAAGGTGAAGCCCCGCTGCCCGGACAACCTGCCTGGCCTAGCGTGGCGCATCGAACAGCCCCAACCACCCCGTGGCCTGGTGCAGTACTTGGCGGTCCGAAGCAAGGCCTACCCGTACGTGTACTTCCAGCAGGGCACTCTCACCCAGACGGCGGCGGGTTTCCTCCAAGGTCCAGCGACGCTGGCCGAACATGACATCCAGGGTGCGCTCGCCAGGACCCGGTGCAGGTTGCAGGCGCATCTCCATCAAGTGGTTGTCAGCGACCCAGCTGGCGAGCAAGCGCTTCTCAAGCCCCTGCGATTGCACCAGCACATGCTGGCTGGCCGAGGTAACCGCCACGGCCAGTACCGCGAAGATCACCAACGCCACCAACACTTCCAACAAGGTGAAGCCGCGTTCAGCGCAGGAAACTGGGGTCATTGATGCCATCGCTCGACACAGAAACAAGGCGTACATCGTTCACCCCGAAATGAAGGGCAAACGGCGTGTGCTCGTCGTTGCCGTACATCACCAGTTGCGGTGCCCTCCCAGGCACACCGGGAGGCACCGGAACCCCATCGATCTCCACGTGCAGGTCCAGGTCGATATCTCGATGCTTGCCCGCAATCTCCCAGCGGTGCCCGGCGGCTTTAAGCAGTTGATAGCCCCGGGCATCAATGCGAATACCCACCGCCAATCCTTCCAGCACCGCCTGTTGCCGCGCGTGCTGCACCAACTGGAAGAAAAGGCTGGCTTCCTGGTTAGCCATACGTTGCGGGTCGCGCCCGAACATGAACCCTGCCATGCTCATCACGATGCCCAGCAGCAGCATGACCAGCAGCAGCTCCAGCAGCGTAAAGCCTTGAGAACAGCGCTGTTTCATTCGGGCCAGTTACCGATATCGGCATCCATCGCCTCACCACCCGGCTGACCATCGGCCCCCAGGGAGTAAAGGTCATAGCCTTGGGCCGAACGGGTGCCCGGGCTTGCGAACTGGTAAGGCGAGCCCCAGGGGTCGATGGGTGTACTCTTGAGATAGCCTTGGGCACTCCATTGACGCGGCAGGGGCGCTACAGTTGATCGCGTCACCAAGGCTTCCAGGCCTTGCGAGGTGGTCGGGTAGCGGCCGTTATCCAGGCGGTAGATTTCCAACGCGGTGGAGATCGACTGGATATCGGTACGGGCTGCGGTCAGCTTGGCATGGTCAGGACGGCTCATCACGTTGGGCAGCACCAGCGCGCCAAGCACCCCCAGGATGATGACCACCACCATGATTTCGATGAGGGTGAAGCCGCGTTGCGCGCGGCGTGCTGAACGTATGGACATATCAGTTGACCAGTTGGTTGAGGTTGAGAATCGGCAGCAAGATGGCAAGCACGATGAACAGCACGATGCCGCCCATCACCAGCAACATCAGTGGCTCGCACAGGCTCACCAGCAACGAGATGCGCCCCGCCAGTTGCCTGGCCTGAAGGTCTGCGGCACGTTCAAGCATGGTGTCCAGCTCACCGGCGCGTTCGCCACTGGCGATCATGTGCAGCATCAGTGGCGGTAAGGTGTCGCTGCGTGCCAGGCAATTGGCCAGCGAGCTGCCCTCGCCCAGTTCGCGAGCGGCCTGCAACAAACGCTCGCGCAGGATCAGGTTGCCGATCACCGCTGCGCCGATGTTCATTGCCTCGACCAGGGCTACCCCGCTGCGCCCCAGGATGGCCAAGGTACCGATGAAGCGTGCCGCTTCACTGGCGCGGACAAACTCGCCATAGCCCGGCAGGCGCAGTGAAAAGCCATGCCATTGCCTGCGCAGTGCCGGTTGGCGAAGTGCCCAGGCAACCAGCGCAGCAGCTACCACCAACAGCGCCAGCGCTGCCAAGCCGTAATGTTGGGTGGCATCGCTCAGGGCGATCAGCACTTGCGTTGCCAGCGGCAGCTGCGCCTGGTCGCGCGAAAAGGCCTGCACCACATCGGGCACCACATAACCGAGCAGAAACCCCACCACCAGTAACGAAACAACCAGCAGGATCACCGGATAAACCATGGCCAATTGTACTTTCTGGCGCAGGGCCTGCTGGTTCTCGCCATGCTCGGCCAAGCGCTCGAGTACGCCCGCCAGGTGGCCGGAGCGTTCGGCGGCGGCCACGGTCGCCCGGTAAACCATGGGGAACGCCTGAGGGTAGTGCGCCAGGGCCTGGGCCAGCGCGAGGCCTTCGGCAACCCGCTCAACCACGCCCCCCAGCACCAGCCTTACCTGGCGCTGGGTGCTCTGGCCGGCAACTGCCTGCAAGGCCTCGGTCAACGGCACCCCGGCATGCAGCAGCGTCGCCAGCTGGCGGGTGAGCAACGAGCGTTGGGCCAGGCTCATGCCTTTACCTGTGCGCCAGGCAGCCATTGGCGATGCCCCTACCGGGGCCAGCTTCAGCACCAGCAAGCCTTGCTCGCGCAAGGTTTGCCGGGCCTGGCGTGCCCCCGGTGCTTCCAGCGTTCCTCGCTGGCGCGCCCCCTGCGCATCCTGAGCCTGGTAGCGGAACACCGGCATGTCAGCCCTGCCCCGTCACACGCAGCAGCTCTGCCACGCTGGTCTGCCCCAGGCAGACTCGCTGGACGCCATGCTGGAACAGGCTCAGTGTGGCCCCGCGGATCACTGCGGACATGTCAGCCAGGGACGCCCGGGCGTGGATCGCCTGGGCCAAGGCAGGCGTCACCACCACCATCTCGTGCAAGGCCAGGCGCCCGCTGTAACCCTGCAGGCATTCGCTACAGCCCTGCGCTTCGTAGAGCTGCGACGGCAACCCGGCGGGGTGGCCCAAAGCGCTGGCGGTGGCCTCGTCCACCTCATAGACGACCTTGCAGTGGTCGCAAAGCCGCCGCACCAGCCGCTGGGCCATCACCCCGGCCAGCGATGAGGCAAGTAAACAGGTATCGATGCCCATGTCGGCAAGGCGCGTGATGGCCCCCAGCGCACTGTTGGTATGCAGGGTGGACAGCACCAGGTGGCCGGTCAGCGAGGCCTGCACCGCGATGTCCGCAGTCTCCCGGTCACGGATTTCGCCCACCATGACCACGTCCGGGTCCTGGCGCAGAATGGCCCGCAGGCCACGGGCGAAGGTCATGTCGACCTTGGTGTTCACCTGGGTCTGGCCGATGCCGGGCAGGTGATACTCGATCGGGTCCTCGACGGTGAGGATATTGCGGGATACCTGGTTTAGGTATGACAGCGCGGTGTACAGCGTCGTGGTCTTGCCGGACCCGGTGGGCCCGGTGACCAGAAAAATGCCGTGCGGTTTTTCCAGCATGTGCATGAAGCCAGCTCGCACCGAGCTGTGCATCTGCATGTGGTCGATGTCCAGGCGTACTGCCTGCTTGTCCAGCAAGCGCAACACCACCCGCTCGCCATGGGCGGCAGGCAAGGTCGACACCCGCACATCCACTTCATGGCCGGCAAGACGCAGGCTGATCCGGCCATCCTGGGGCACGCGCTTTTCGGCGATGTCCAGGCGCGCCATGACCTTGATGCGCGAAACCAGCAGGGCAGACAGTTCCCGGGGCGGCGTCAGTACTTCGCGCATGACGCCGTCGATGCGCATGCGCACGCGCAGCTGCTGCTCGAAGGTTTCCAGGTGGATATCCGAGGCCCGCGATCTCACCGCCTCGCTGAACAAGGCGTTGAGCAGGCGAATGATCGGCGCGTCGTCTTGTTGCTCAAGCAGGTCGCAGGTCTGCGGCAAGGCTTCGGCCAACCGCGACAGGTCGATTTCCTGGTCGAGGCCCTGAACCACCGCCTGCGCGGCATCCTGGCCTGGGCCGTAGCATTGGGCCAGGCGCTCGGCAAAGTGGGCGTCGCTCACGCGACGCAGAGGCCAGGTACTGCCCACTAGCCTGCAGGCCTCGGCCATGGCGGCCAGTGAAGCGCCTTCACGCATCAGCAAAGCAGGCTTGGCTGCCTGGCGGTCGAGCAGGATGCCGTGACGTCGGGCAAAGCTGAACGGCAGGGCGATGCTCATGGGCGCGCCCGGAGCGCGTCGGGCAGACGCCGCGTATCGAACATCCGCCGGGCATCTTCCGGCAAGGTCGAATCATCCGCATGGCGCAACCCTTCGTAGGCACGCCCCCCCGCCTCGACCCGGTCGGCCTGGCTGCGCAAGATGGTCGGGCGCAGGAACACCATAAGGTTGGTTTTTTCCTGGGTGTCGCTGCGCCACCGGAACAAGCCACCCACCCAGGGAATACGGCTGAGCAGCGGCACGCCGCGCTCTACCTGGCGCACGCTGTCCTTGATCAGGCCACCAATCACGATGATCTCGCCATCGGAGGCCAGGATGGTGCTCTTGAGCGTGCGCTTGTTGGTGATCAGGTCATTCTCGGCCGCGCTGGGCGCAATTTCCGAGCTTTCCTGCTCGACCTCGAGGCGCAGGCTGTTGCCTTCGTTGATGTGCGGGCGCACCTTCAGGCTGATACCGATGTCCTTGCGCTCAACCGTGGTGAAGGGGTTTTCCGAACCACTGCCGGGGGTCACGTAAGAGCCTGTCTTGAACGGCACGTTCTGCCCAACCAGGATCTGCGCCTCCTGGTTATCCAGCGTCAGCAGGCTAGGCGTGGACAACAGATTGCTGCGGCTGTTGCTGGCCAAAGCCGATACCAAGGCGGCAAAACGATCAGAGCCGATGGCCAGGGCGGCGCCCCCCGGCAGTTTGGCCTCTTTGCCCAGCAGGTCGGCCAATGTCGCGCCGCTTTCGCTGTAGGTTATGCCACCTTTGAGGCCACCCTTGTCCATGCCCCATTGCACGCCCAGCGCCTCCTCGATGCTGCCGCTGACTTCAACGATTGCCGCATGAATAAGCACCTGCGCCCGCGGCTGGTCCAGTTGCAGGATGATCTGTTCCACACTGGCCAACGTCTGCGGCTCGCCCAGCAGCACCAGCGCGTTCTGGCTGGCATCGGCCTTGACGATGGCTTCGCCGGCGATGCCGACGCCCGGAGTGTTTGTAGCCGGCGTTCCATCCAGGCGTTTGCCCACCTCGCCCAGCACTTCGGCAAGCTGCTCGGCGTTGCTGTGTTGCAGGCGTACCACCCGCCAGTTCTGTGAGGTAGCTGGTGCTGGTACATCCAGCGTGCGTGTCAGTTGCGCCAAACGTTGCCTGGACTTGGCCGGGCCAAGGATCAGCAGGCGGTTACCGCCCGCATCGACCAGCACCCGCACGCCGCTGTCGGGCCCTCCGGCGGCTGCTTCAATCACTGGGAACACCGCATCGGCGCGGGCTTGGCGCAAGCTCACCAGCTCATGGTCATGCCGCTGGCCGCTGTCGAGTTGCAAAACCAGGTGCTCCAGGCGGTCAAGGTTGGCTGCGGAGTCGGTCACCACCAAGGCATTTGCCGAACTGGACGGCCCAATGTAGCCACTGCTGGAAACCAATGGCCGTAACAACCCGGCCAGGTCGGCAGCCACACTGCCCGACAGGTTGAAAACCCGCGTCGTGAACGCTGCCGGTATCGCCTCCACCTGCTGGTTGGCCCAAGCCTTGGCCTCACTGGCCGGCAGCACCAGCAAACGGTCACCGTCGCTCACGGCGGCAAAGCCCTGGGCATTGAGCACCGAGTAGAACAGCCGACGGATCCCTTCGCGGTCCAGTGCTTCGTTGGAAAGGACTGTGATGCGGCCCTGCACGCGCGGGTCGAGGATGATCGTCTGGTCGAGGATCGCGCCCACTTCGCGTACCACCTCGCGTACATCGGCATCGCTCATCGCCAGCTGCCAGGTGGGCGCCTCAGCCAGCGCCAGGGAACAGTTCAGGGTAAGACAGGCGCCGAACGAGGCGGCGCGCAGATATCGCTTGAGAGTCATTGCACCTCCCGCAACAGGCGGGATGAAGGGTCGGGAGTGTGGTGCGGGCGAACGGCCGCACCTGCAGGCAGGAACACGGAGGGAGCGGGCGCGGACATCGACACGACTTCCTCGCGGCCTTCGGACCACAACACGATGGAACGCACATCGATGCGGCGCAGCACGCCGCGGCCCGGTATGCGGTCACCGACGCGGTAGATAGCCTCACCGTCATGGCTTTTCACCAAGGCGCGAGCCTCGCCCTGGCTGGAAACGAAACTGGCTTTGAGGGCGACATCCGCTTGGCCCGACTGCTGCGGGCGCGTTGCCTGGAAGCCGAACGCCAACGCCACGGTGGCCGCCGGCAACGGTTTTGCCGGCAGCTGGGGTGTCTCCACCGGCACTGCCGGAACCGCCGGCGGGGCAGCGACGGGATAAGTCCTTTCCCGCCATGCCAGCCAGGCAAGCGTTGCCACCACGCACGCCAGCCAGATCAAATGCGAAGTGCGCTTCATCCGGGTCAGGGCAGCATCCGCCGCAGCACGCGTCGCCCGCTCAGCTCATGCAACACCACGGCAGCGATATGCAGCGCTACCCCCGTGGCCAGCAGCAGGCAGGCGGCAATGTGAATGTAGAACCAGACGCGGTGCCAGAACGGCTCGCTCAGCAGTGGCGCGATGGAGAACCAGCCGAACACGTCTATAACCCTGTCCATCATCAACAGGCCGGAGACCAATACGATCGCCGTGCTCCAGTACAAGCCCTCGTGCACGACATGCGCAATGCGCTGGCCCTTGGGATCATCGTGCAGGCTACGTGGCTTGAGACGGGTCAGGCGCAACAGCCAGCGCAGCAGGAATACAGGAATGAACAACGTAGTCATGGCGACGTTGATAAAGGCGACCAGGTGAAGCGTGGCGGGGGTGACATCCATGTGCGCCACGTAGAAACCGCTGATCAACGCCCAAAGGATGACCATTGCAGAGACCCAGTGCAGGAGGATCTGCTGCCAGCAATACTTTTGTACTTGCATTTGGAGTACTCGAAGAGCCTGGCCCCCTCAAGGGGCCAGGTTTGATGCCTTATTTCTCGGTCCAGGCCATGTTCCAGTGGGAGCCAGTACCTGGCTCGAACTGGCCAGCGGCTGCGGAATACTGCACGCAGTAACCCGAGGCAGGGAATGGCTGGCACTCGTAGACCTTGCCATTCTTGGGCTGCAGTACCTTGGTACCCGCTTTGTAGTTCGAGAGCGATTCAGGGAAGACAAAGTCGTAAGAGGCATCGCCTGCCGCTTTGAGCTGCAGCGTTTTCTGGTCCTGCAGCAGCACCCGATCGAGCTTGTCCACGCCCACGACCTTGAGGGTGTGCACACCTTCGCCACTCACGACATTCAGCGCGAACGGTTCCGTACCGTTAACGTTCTGGCGCGAGTAAGAGACCTGCTTGTTATTGCTGTCGAACAGCCGCGCCGTCACGGTCAAGGCCTTGTTGGTCATGACGGTGAAGTCCACGCCACCTTTGCCGTCCACGATCGTGTACTCGGGTTTGACATCATGCAGGTGCATCGTGGTCGGATCGCCAGCGGCGGTTTCAAAGTCCAGAATGTAGTTGGTCAGGCCGCTTTCGGCTTTGGCGAAGATGCTGTTGGAGCCCTGCACGGGCTCGATGTTGCCGTCCGTGTCCATCTGCCCGGCACGTACCAGCGTCTGGGTTTCATTGATCTGCCTGGCCAGCTTGTAGGCCCAGTTGGCAGCGATGCCCTCTTCGGCGCTATCGACCGTGATGCTCACATGGTGCGAGGTACGCTCGCCATTGGCATCGAATGCGCGTGCAGTCACTTTATCGCCAACTTCAAGGTCACGATTGGCACTGATTTCAGCCAGGCGCGGCCATTCCGGGGCGGGGCCGCCATCGAGCTGGATATCGACGTCAGCAACGCTATGGAACGCCTTGTCGGTATCGCCAACTTTCCAGACGCCAAGAATCACATGTTGGCCCGTGCGGTCAGTCGGCAATGTGCAGCTGTGCTTCGGGTTGGTACCTGTACCAGCAGCGGGTATCTGATGCTTGCCATCTACCACGCAGAACGGGGTGGCATCGAAAGCGGCACGCGTCAACGCTGCGTTGGGGTTCCAATCCGCCTTGGTAATGAAGTACTCCCACGAGGTAACCGGATGCGGGGCCTCATAATGCCAGTCGAACTGCATGTTACGGTCAGTGACCGGGGTCAGGTGCCAACGGTTGGCCGATTGCTCATCCAGGGCGCCGAAGTCGCCACGCGCACCGCCACTGGCAATTTTTCCGTCAACAGGACCAGCACTTGGAAAACGCCCAATCGCCTCACCGACCGACCACGGTTCGTACTGAGCGCCACCACAGTTGGTGTTGAGGTTTTTCTGGTTAGCATGGCAGAGCGCCGCGCGAGAAGGTGGATCTGCCAGGTTGCCATGCGCATTGGCAAGTTGAGCTTGTAAAGCTGTGCCTGCAATCGCCATCCACACACCTGTGGCGACAACGCTTTGTTGCAGGGTCTTTGTTGTATTCATCACGAACTCCGAACGCATTGCTGGTGAAATGCGCAAGGGCGCATTTACTGGAAGCGAATGCGCCTTCTGCGCAAGGGGAGTCCGGACTTTAGAGAAAAGCAGTTTGCCTTAATGTAGGAATAAACCTGTCTAGCTCCCCGATTCGCAACCTTTGCGCTCGGGGAGCTTCGAATCAGCCGTGGTACTGCGCAGACAGCTCGTGAACGGCATTGATGAATACGCCGGCATGCTCCGGGTCGACTTCCGGGGTAATGCCGTGGCCCAGGTTGAACACATGGCCGGTGCCGTGGCCGTAGCTGGCCAGGATGCGCGCCACTTCCTGGCGGATGGCTTGCGGCTTTGCGTAAAGCACAGTCGGGTCCATGTTGCCTTGCAAGGCTACTTTGTCACCCACGCGGCGGCGGGCATCGCCGATTTCGCAGGTCCAGTCCAGGCCCAGTGCGTCGGCACCTGCGTCGGCGATGCTTTCCAGCCACAAACCACCATTCTTGGTGAACAGGATCACCGGCACCTTGCGCCCTTCGTGCTCGCGGATCAGGCCGCTGACGATCTTGCGCATGTAGGCCAGGGAGAATTCCTGATAGGCCGCCGCAGACAGGTTGCCGCCCCAGGTGTCGAAGATCTGCACAGCCTGGGCGCCGGCAAGGATCTGGCCGTTGAGGTAGCTGGTGACCGACTGGGCCAGTTTGTCCAGCAGCAGGTGCAGGGCTTGCGGGTTGTCGTAGGCCATGGCCTTGGTCTTGCGGAAGTCCTTCGACGAGCCGCCTTCGACCATATAGGTGGCCAAGGTCCACGGGCTGCCCGAGAAGCCGATCAGCGGCACGCGGCCGTTCAGTTCGCGGCGGATGGTGCTGACTGCATCCATGACATAACCAAGGTCTTTCTGCGGATCGGGGATCGGCAACGCTTCGATGTCGGCAGGGGTGCTGATGACCTTCTTGAAACGCGGGCCCTCGCCGGTTTCGAAGTACAGGCCCAGGCCCATGGCGTCGGGGATGGTGAGGATGTCCGAGAACAGGATCGCCGCGTCCAGCGGGTAACGGTCCAGCGGCTGCAGGGTAACTTCGCAGGCGAACTGCGGGTTCATGCACAGGCTCATGAAATCACCCGCCTTGGCCCGGCTGGCGCGGTACTCCGGCAGGTAGCGGCCGGCCTGGCGCATCATCCACACCGGGGTGACGTCTACGGGTTGCTTGAGCAGTGCACGCAGGAAACGATCGTTCTTCAGGGCAGTCATGTCGGCATCCGGAAAAATAGTGCGGGCATTTTCTCAGACGCCAGCGCAAAAGGCACGGCCGTGGCCATGCGTTTTGTCTATTGGGTGCCACAGATCAAACGATTTTGTATACAAAAGCTTCGCGGGCGTGCCTGCCCCCACAGGTTCTGCGTTGAGCCCTGTGGAAGCGGGCACGCCCGCGAGCAGGTCGAAGATCAGACTTCGAGGTAGTCCAGGATACCTTCGGCAGCCGTACGCCCTTCGAAGATCGCCGTCACCACCAGGTCCGAACCACGCACCATGTCGCCACCGGCAAACACTTTCGGGTTGCTGGTCTGGTGCTTGAACTTGCCCTTCTCCGGCGCTACCACGCGGCCCTGGCTGTCCAGCTGGATGCCATGCTGCTCGAACCATGGTGCCGGGCTTGGGCGGAAGCCAAAGGCGATGACCACGGCATCGGCCGGCAGGATCTCTTCGGAGCCTG
Organism: Pseudomonas sp. BN607; assembly: GCF_029871175.1. Taxonomy (NCBI): domain Bacteria; kingdom Pseudomonadati; phylum Pseudomonadota; class Gammaproteobacteria; order Pseudomonadales; family Pseudomonadaceae; genus Pseudomonas; species Pseudomonas sp. BN607. Next base: position 84,147 of record NZ_SSOE01000028.1, on the reverse strand, counting down.
GAATCGGCTCAGGGCTGCGGCGGCCACGGGCGTCCGGCTCACCCAGACGGGTCTCGACCACCTTCACGCCTTCGACCTTGTCCTCGCCAACAATGGCGATAGGCTGGCGGTTGTAAAGGAACTTCACGCCTTCTTCCTTGGCGTTCTTCACCTCTTTGCGCGAACCCGGCATGTTGGCTTCGTCACGGCGATAGGCACAGGTCACTGCCTTGGCGCCCTGGCGGATCGAGGTGCGGTTGCAGTCCATCGCAGTGTCACCACCGCCCAGTACCACCACCTTCTTGCCCTGCATGTCGACGAAGTCTTCCGGCGACTTCTCAAAGCCCAGGTTGCGGTTGACGTTGGCGATCAGGAAGTCCAGTGCGTCATGCACGCCCGGCAGGTCTTCGCCTGGGAAGCCGCCCTTCATGTAGGTGTAGGTACCCATGCCCATGAACACGGCGTCGTACTCGGCGAGCAGCTGTTCCATGGTCACGTCCTTGCCCACCTCGGTGTTCAGGCGGAACTCGATACCCATACCGGTGAACACTTCACGGCGGTTGCTGAGGACGGTCTTTTCCAGCTTGAACTCAGGGATACCGAAGGTCAGCAGGCCGCCGATCTCAGGGTTTTTATCGAACACCACCGGGGTTACCCCGGCGCGCACCAGCACGTCGGCGCAGCCCAGGCCAGCCGGGCCTGCGCCGATGATGGCGACGCGCTTGCCGGTGGGCTTGACCTTGGACATGTCCGGGCGCCAGCCCATGGCGAAGGCGGTATCGGTGATGTACTTCTCCACCGAGCCGATGGTCACCGCACCGAAGCCGTCATTCAGGGTGCACGCGCCCTCGCACAGGCGGTCCTGTGGGCATACGCGGCCGCATACTTCCGGCAGGGTGTTGGTCTGGTGCGACAGCTCCGCCGCCGCCAGGATGTTGCCTTCGGAAACCAGCTTCAACCAGTTGGGGATGAAGTTGTGCACCGGGCACTTCCACTCGCAATACGGGTTACCGCAGCCCAGGCAGCGGTGCGCCTGCTCCACGGACTGCTGCGGCTTGAACGGTTCGTAGATTTCCACGAACTCCTTCTTGCGCTGGCGCAGCAGCTTTTTCTTCGGGTCCTTGCGACCCACTTCGATGAACTGGAAGTCGTTGTTCAGACGTTCAGCCATTTTTCAAAACCTCTTTACCGCAGTTGCCAGCCTCAGGCTGCAAGCTGCAAGACGATCACTTGAGCACGACAGGCCCCGCGCACGGGGCCGTCACTTGCAGCTGTTGTTACTGCGGGTTGGCACGTGTACTGGACAGCAGTTGCTTCAGGTTGGCCGCCTTTGGCTTGACCAGCCAGAAGCGCCGCACGTAGTCGTCCAGGTTCTCCGAGAGCTCACGCCCCCACTCGCTGCCGGTTTCTTCAACGTACTCGCCCAGGACCCGAGCCAGGTGGCTACGGTAGGCTTCCATCGCTTCACCACTGATACGCTGGATTTCCACCAGCTCGTGGTTCAGCTTGTCGACGAAGCTGTTGTCCATGTCGAGCACGTAGGCGAAGCCGCCAGTCATGCCAGAACCGAAGTTGTAACCGGTCTTGCCCAGAACGCAGACAAAGCCGCCGGTCATGTATTCACAGCAGTGATCGCCAGTGCCCTCGACAACAGCGTGGGCGCCGGAGTTACGCACAGCGAAGCGCTCACCCGCAGTACCCGCGGCAAACAGCTTGCCGCCAGTGGCACCGTACAGGCAGGTGTTGCCGACGATGGCGCTGTTCTGGGTTGCGAACGGGCTGCCGGCAGGCGGCACGATGGTGACCTTGCCACCAGTCATGCCCTTGCCGACGTAGTCATTGGCGTCGCCTTCCAGGTGCAGGTTCAAACCACCGGCGTTCCACACGCCGAAGCTCTGGCCCGCAGTGCCCTTGAAGCGGAAGGTGATCGGCGCCGCGGCCATGCCCTGGTTGCCGTGCAGGCGGGCGATTTCGCCCGACACACGCGCACCGATGGAACGGTCGCAGTTGCAGATGTCCAGGCTGAACTCGCCACCCGCCTGGTCGCGAATGGCCGGCAGGGCCATGTCCACCATCTTCTCGGCCAGATGGCCTTCATCGAACGGCGGGTTCTTGTCGACTTCGCAGAACTGCGGCTTGTCCGCCGGAATGTGCGAGCTGCCCAGCAGCGGCGACAGGTCCAGGTACTGCTGGCGCTCGGTGTCGCCTGGCAGCACGTCGAGCAGGTCGGTACGGCCAATCAGCTCGCCGAGGCTGCGTACGCCCAGTTTGGCCAGCCACTCACGGGTTTCTTCGGCGACGAAGGTGAAGAAGTTGATCACCATGTCGACGGTACCGATGTAGTGGTCCTTGCGCAGCTTGTCATTCTGAGTGGCCACGCCAGTGGCGCAGTTGTTCAGGTGGCAGATGCGCAGGTACTTGCAGCCCAGGGCAATCATGGGTGCGGTGCCGAAGCCGAAGCTTTCGGCGCCGAGGATGGCTGCCTTGATCACGTCCAGGCCGGTTTTCAGGCCGCCGTCGGTTTGTACCCGGACCTTGCCGCGCAGGTCGTTGCCGCGCAGGGTCTGGTGGGTTTCGGCAAGGCCCAGCTCCCACGGGGCGCCGGCATACTTGATCGAGGTCAGCGGCGATGCGCCGGTGCCACCGTCGTAGCCGGAGATGGTGATCAGGTCGGCATAGGCTTTGGCCACGCCAGCAGCAATGGTGCCGACGCCGGCCTCTGCCACCAGCTTGACCGATACCAGCGCTTGCGGGTTGACCTGTTTGAGATCGTAGATCAGCTGGGCCAGGTCTTCGATCGAATAGATATCGTGGTGCGGCGGCGGCGAGATCAGAGTCACACCCGGTACCGCATAGCGCAGCTTGGCGATCAGGCCGTTGACCTTGCCACCTGGCAGCTGGCCGCCCTCTCCCGGCTTGGCGCCCTGGGCAACCTTGATCTGCAGCACTTCGGCGTTGACCAGGTATTCCGGCGTCACGCCAAAGCGGCCAGTGGCCACCTGCTTGATTTTCGAGCTGCGGATGGTGCCGTAGCGCGACGGGTCTTCCCCGCCCTCACCGGAGTTGGAACGCGCGCCCAGGCGGTTCATGGCCTCGGCCAGCGCTTCATGGGCTTCCGGCGACAGTGCGCCCAGCGAGATACCGGCAGAGTCGAAGCGCTTGAGGATGGCCTCCAGCGGCTCGATCTGCTCCAGCGCCAGCGGCTGTTCGGCCACTTTCACCTTCAGCAGGTCGCGGATCATCGACACCGGGCGCTGGTCGACCAGCGTGGTGTATTCCTTGAACTTGGCGTAGTCGCCCTGCTGCACTGCAGCCTGCAGGGTGTTGACCACATCCGGGTTGTAGGCGTGGTATTCGCCACCGTGGACGAACTTCAGCAGGCCACCTTGCTGGATCGGCTTGCGCGCGCTCCAGGCTTCGGCTGCCAGCAGCTTCTGGTCGCTTTCCAAGTCTTCGAAGCGTGCACCCTTGATGCGGCTGGACACGCCCTTGAAGCTCAGGCCGACCACTTCTTCGGACAGGCCGATGGCTTCGAACAGCTGGGCACCACGATACGAAGTGATGGTGGAGATACCCATCTTCGACAGGATCTTCAGCAGGCCCTTGGAAATGCCTTTGCGGTAATACTTGAAGACCTCGTCCAGATCGCCCAGCACTTCGCCGGTACGGATCAGGTCAGCCAGGACTTCATAAGCCAGGTACGGATAGACGGCCGACGCACCGAAGCCCAGCAGCACGGCGAAGTGGTGCGGGTCACGGGCAGTGGCGGTTTCCACCAGGATGTTGCTGTCGCAACGCAGGCCCTGCTCGGTCAGGCGGTGGTGCACTGCACCAACGGCCAGCGAAGCGTGCACCGGCAGCTTGCCCGGGGCGATGTAACGGTCGCTCAGCACCAGCTGGGTTTTGCCCGCACGCACGGCCTCTTCAGCTTGGTCGGCGATGTTACGGATGGCCGCTTCCAGGCCGACACCCTGCTCATAGTTGAGGTCGATCAGCTGGCGGTCGAAGCCTTCACGCTCCAGGTTCATCAGCGAACGCCATTTGGCGGGCGAGATGACCGGCGAGCTGAGGATGACCCGCGAAGCGTGCTCCGGGGACTCCTGGAAGATGTTGCGCTCGGCACCCAGGCAGATTTCCAGCGACATCACGATCGCTTCGCGCAACGGGTCGATTGGCGGGTTGGTGACCTGGGCGAACTGCTGGCGGAAGAAGTCGTACGGCGAACGCACGCGCTGCGACAGCACGGCCATCGGCGTGTCGTCACCCATCGAACCAACGGCTTCCTGGCCCTGCTCACCCAGCGGGCGCAGCACCTGGTCACGTTCTTCGAAGGTGACCTGGAACATCTTCATGTATTGCTTGAGCTGGTCAGCGTCATAGCTGGCCACGCCCTGGTCGTCAGTCAGCGTCGCCTGGATGCGGGTGGCATGCTGACGCAGCCAGCGCTTGTACGGGTGGCGCGACTTCAGACGGTTGTCGATGGCATCGGTGTCGAGAATCTGGCCGGTTTCGGTGTCCACGGCAAGGATCTGACCCGGGCCGACACGGCCCTTGGCCAATACTTCCTCAGGCTGGTAACCCCATACACCGATTTCCGAGGCGATGGTGATGTAGCCATTGGTGGTGGTCACCCAACGCGCCGGGCGCAGGCCGTTGCGGTCGAGCAGGCACACCGCGTGGCGGCCTTCGGTCATGACGATACCGGCCGGGCCATCCCACGGCTCCATGTGCATGGAGTTGTATTCGTAGAAGGCACGCAGGTCGGCGTCCATGGTCTCGACGTTCTGCCAGGCTGGCGGGACCAGCATGCGCACGCCGCGGAACAGGTCGATACCACCTGTGACCATCAGCTCCAGCATGTTGTCCATGCTCGACGAGTCGGAGCCGACGCGGTTGACCAGCGGGCCGAGCTCTTCCAGATCCGGGATCAGGTCGTTGGCGAACTTGGTGCGACGGGCCATGGCCCAGTTGCGGTTGCCGGTGATGGTGTTGATCTCGCCGTTGTGGGCGAGGAAGCGGAACGGCTGCGCCAGCGGCCATTTCGGCAGGGTGTTGGTGGAGAAGCGCTGGTGGAACACGCAGATCGCGGTTTGCAGGCGCTCGTCGCCCAGGTCTGGGTAAAACGCCGCGAGATCGCGCGGCATCATCAGGCCTTTGTAGATGATGGTCTTGTGCGAGAAGCTGCAGATGTAGTGGTCGGCGTCGTGGGCGTTGGCTACCGACGAACGGCGACGGGCACTGAACAGCTTGATGGCGAATTCCTGGTCGCTCAGGCCTTCACCGCCGATGAACACCTGCTCGATCTGCGGCAGGCGCTCCAAGGCCAGGCGGCCAAGCACGCTGGTGTCGATCGGGACCTTGCGCCAGCCGACCAGCTTCAGGCCGGCAGCCTGGATTTCGCGGTCCATGTTGGCGCGGGCAGCTTCGGCTTTGACCGGGTCTTGGTTGAAGAACACCATGCCGACGGCGTACTGCTTGGGCAGCTCAACGGCGAAGTGCTCCTGAGCCACGGCACGCAGGAATTGATCGGGCTTCTGCATGAGCAGACCGCAACCGTCACCGGTCTTGCCGTCGGCGTTGATACCACCGCGGTGGGTCATGCAAGTCAGCGCCTGCATGGCGGTTTGCAGAAGGTGGTGGCTCGGCTCGCCCGTCATATGGGCGATCAGGCCAAAACCACAGTTGTCCTTGAATTCTTCGGGATGGTACAGACCTGTTTTCATAGACACATTCTCACCAGGTTCACCTCTCTACCGGAGGTAAATCTCTTTTTTAACAACCACTTACCATCCACGCCGATCAAATGCCAGCTTTTTTGCGGTGGCCATGGAAAACCATTGTTGCACAGCGACAGCGATGCCCACAAATTTTCATGTCTCACCATTGAAAATTTATGTCGCAATTTTGAATGTTTTTACGCCATGCGCCGTGATATCGGCTTGGCTTGAGTCTGAAGCGTTTCAGCCATGACTGCAACTCGGGGCTTGTGGCCGGCAGCCTGGGACAGAAAAGCCTGCCGCGCTCAGGCGCAGCAGGCTAGTCGAAGTTCAGTAGTCGCTCAGCAACTGGGCGGCGGGGTGGTGCCGCCCGGCAGGTATCAGCGGGCCGAGGCCAGCTCTTGTTGGACGCTGGCGACGGTACGTGGCCAAGGTTTACCAGCCTGGACCTTCGCTGGCAAGTTCTTGATTGCCGCAACCGCTGCATCACGGTTGGCGAAGCTGCCGTAAGTCACTACATACAGTGGCTTGCCCTGCAGGTTTTTCTTGAAGTAGCGATAGTCGCCACCCTGGGCCTTCACGTAGGCCTGGGCCGAAGCCTCGGAGCTTGTGCCGAGGATCTGCACCACATAATTGCCCGGTTTTTGGCCGGCGTACCAGCCACCATTGGCACCCCCAGCGGCGGCTGGTTTTTCAGCAGGCTTGGCGGCCGGCTTGGCCACCGCGACCTGCGTCGGCGCGGGTGCAGGCTTGGCCGGTGCAACCGGCTTGGCAGGCTGGGTTGCAACAGGCTTCGACGCTGGCGCAACCGGCTGCACCGGCTGTGCCGGCGCACTCGCGACTGGCTGGGCCGGTGCAGGTGCAGGGCCAGCCGGCACGCCTTGCGGTGGCGCGATGGTTGTCACGGTGGGTGGCGGGTTGCCTGGCTGCAGGTCGGTTTCACCGGCCGGGCTGCCTTCTTCACCTTCGCCCATGCCTGCTGCCTGGGCCAGCGGCTCGCGCATTACCGGCTGCGACTGGCCAACCAGCGGCAACGGCATTGGCTGGGACGAGCCAGAGAACTCGATGTTGGCGCCCTGCTTGCCATCGCCCAGCGGCAACTGGGCCTGGGCGGCCGGCGCATCGGCAGGGGCCTTCTCGCCTTTCTTGGGCATCAACACCGCGGCCGCAACGGCGACCACGACCACAGCGGACAGCGCGAGCACATGTTTTTTAGGCATCTTGAACCCCATGGTTGGTCGCTTGACCGTCGAGCGGCTGGCGATCATGGCTTCGATCAAAGTGTCACGGGCGACCTGGTTGATGTTGCCAGGCCAGCCGTCGGAGTTTTCATGGATATCGACGATCTGTTCACGGCTGAACACCTCGATGCCCCGGCCAGCCCCTTCCAGGCGCTGCTCCAGGTACTCGCGGGTCTCCTCTTCACTGTAGGGGGCAAGCTCGATGATGTGGAAGCGCTCTTCCTCGACATTGAGCTCGTCCAGCCCGGCAATCAGCGATGGTTCACCGAACAGGAACACGTGCGGGCGCCCTTCCGGTACCCCCGCCGCCAATTCCAGCAACGCTTGGAGTGCCGACTCGTCGAGTTGTTCCGCATCGTCCACCAGCAAATACACTTCCTGACCGGTCAGCGCCAGCTGCACCACCTTGGACAGGATCGCCTGCACCTCAGGCTGGTCCACATCCAGCTCCTGAGCAACCTGGGCCAGCATGGCCGAGGCATCGCTGGCACTGCGGGCAGACACCACCACACTTTTTACAGCTTGCTTGTTGGTGCTGGCCACCAGGGCCTGGCGCAGCAGCGACTTGCCACTGCCCAACGGGCCGCTGACCACCAGCATCAGCTGGCTGTAACGTGCCAGATGGTGCAGCTGGCCGAGCACGGGCTTGCGCTGGGCCGGGAAAAACTTGAAGCCGGGCACGCGGGGCGCGAACGGATCGTGGCTCAACTGGTAATGGTCGAGAAAGGCCTCATCGGCATGCAAACTGGTCATTGCGCTGTCACAACCTCAAAGCTGGGCCACGATCGCGCGGTAATCCGCCGACAGCGTGGCCTGAAGAATCTCTTTCGGATAGTCGTCGGTCACAACGGCCTCGCCCATCTGGCGCAGCAGCACCAGACGCAGACGACCGTCGAGCACCTTCTTGTCGACCGCCATGTGCTCCATGAAATGCGCCGGGGTCATTTCCTGTGGTGGCACCACCGGCAAACCTGCATCCTGCAACAGGCGGATACCGCGATCGCGCTCGGCCTGGTCGATCCAGCCAAGGCGCATGGACATCTCCAGGGCCATCACCGTGCCCGCGGCCACGGCTTCGCCGTGCAACCACACGCCATACCCCATGTGGGTCTCGATGGCATGCCCGAAGGTATGCCCCAGGTTCAGCGTGGCCCGCACACCAGACTCGCGCTCATCAGCCCCCACCACTGCGGCCTTGGCTGCACAGGAGCGGCGGATGGCCTCGGTCAGGGCCGCCGAATCGAGGGCGCGCAGGGCCTGCATATTGTCTTCAAGCCAAGCGAGGAACGGCTTGTCGCAGATCAGGCCGTACTTGATCACTTCGGCCAGGCCTGCCGACAGCTCGCGCGCGGGCAGGGTCTGCAGACTGGTGGTGTCGATCAGCACCGCGTTGGGCTGGTAGAAGGCGCCGACCATATTCTTGCCGAGCGGGTGATTGATGCCGGTCTTGCCACCGACCGAGGAGTCGACCTGGGACAACAGGGTGGTCGGTACCTGGATAAAGTCGACGCCGCGCTGGTAGCAGGCGGCGGCGAAGCCGGCCATGTCACCGATCACGCCGCCACCCAGGGCGACCACCGTGGTACGGCGGTCATGCCGCGCCGTCAGCAGGCCGTCGAAGATCAGCTGCAGGGTTTCCCAGTTCTTGTAGGCTTCGCCATCGGGCAACACCACCGGCAGCACCGCGTAGGCACCCAGGGTCTTGGTCAGGCGTTCGAGATACAGGGGCGCGACGGTCTCGTTGGAAACAATGGCAACCTGCCGCCCGGCAATGTGCGGCGCCAGCAGTTCGGCCTGATCCAGCAGGCCTTCGCCAATGTATATCGGGTAGCTACGCTCGCCCAGGTCGACCTTCAGTGTCTGCATGTATCCCCACAATGTGCTTGGGCGCGGCGCCGTTCGGGCAACCTGCGCGATAACGTTGAGCCTCGACTCGGCGCTGGTCGCCGAGGATAGTCCCGGGTTAACGGGGCGGCAACTGCTGCAAGCGCTCGAGAATATCGATCACCACCATGCGTGGTGGCCGCTCGTCGGTTTCTACCACCACGTCGGCGATCTCCCGGTAGAGCGGGTCGCGGGTTTCCAGCAAGGTCCGCAAGGTGGCCTCGGGATTGGCGGTGCGCAGCAACGGCCGGTTACGGTCGCGCGCGGTGCGGCCAACCTGCTGCTCCACTGAAGCATGCAGGTAGATGACCCGGCCACCCTGGTGCAGCGCCTGGCGGTTGGCTTCACGCATGACTGCACCGCCGCCGGTCGCCAGGACCACGCCGTCGAGGGCGCACAGCTCAGCGATCATCGCCTGCTCGCGATCACGGAAGCCCGGCTCGCCTTCCTTGTCGAAAATCCACGGGATGTTGGCGCCGCATCGCAGTTCGATTTCCTTGTCGGAATCCTTGAACAGCAGGCGCAGCTCTTTGGCCAATAGGCGTCCAATGGTGCTTTTACCAGCGCCCATGGGTCCCACAAGTATCAAATTTCGCACAGAATCAACGACTCACAGCAATCGCCTGGTCACTCATGATACGCGGAGTCAGGAAGACCAGCAGCTCGGATTTTTTCTCTTGTAATGCATCGCGTCGAAACAGCCGCCCAACATACGGCAGATCGCCCAAAAATGGCACCTTGTCGACCACATTGTTTTGCGCAGTCGAGTAGACGCCACCGATCACGATCGTTTCACCGTCTGCCACACGAACCTTGGCATTTACCTCGTTCTTGCGGATCGGCGGCACGTTGTTCAAGGCATTGACGTAATCCGGCTCGTCCTTGGTCACCCTCACCGTCATGATCACCTTATTGTCCGGGGTAATCTGCGGGGTCACCTCCAGCGACAGCGAGGCCTCGCGAAACGACACCGAGGTGGCGCCACTCTGGCTGGTTTCCTGGTACGGCACCTCGGTACCCTTGAGGATCCGCGCGGTCTCCTTGTCGGCCGTGACCACCTTTGGCTGCGAAATGATCTCGCCATTGCCACTCTTTTCCATGGCGCTGAGTTCCAGGTCAAGCAACACGTCCCCGCGCAGCAGCCCAAGCCCGACACTGCTGGCGGCACGCTCCACCCCGAGGTCGACGAACAGCTCTTTGCCGGGGCGCAACCTGTCACCGTAGAGCGGCCCACCCCAGCGCACCCCCAGGCTTTTCTCGTAATCGACATTGGCCTCGACAATACGCGCCTCGATCGCCACCTGGCGGACTGGCACGTCCAGCTGCAGCAGCAGCTGCCGCAGCTCGGCAAGACGGTCAGCTGGCAGGTGCGCCACCAGGGTATTGGTACGCTCATCGGCGCTCAGGCTACCCGTGTGCATGCCGTCGCCCGTCAGGCTCGCCAGCAGCAGCTCTACCAGCTCGGCCGCCTTGGCGTGGTGAATGGGCAACAGTTGTCGATGCAAAGGCTGCAGGTGTGCTTCCAATGCTTGTTCCACCCGGCTGTCGGCTGACTGCGCGGCAAAATCAGCTGCCGGCGCCACCAGCAGCACGTTGCCCTCCTGGCGCCGGGCCAGGCCCTTGCTGCGCAACACCAGATCAAGGGCCTGCTCCCACGGCACATCCTGCAAACGCAAGGTGACATTACCTTGCACCGCGTCGCTGGCAACCAGATTGATGCCCGCGTAATCCGCCAGTACCTGCAACACAGCGCGCACCTCAACATCCTGGAAGTTCAGCGAAAGGGGTTCACCCTGGTGGGGAGTCGCCGACGCCAACGGTATCCACAGCAGGGTTGCCAGCAGGTATTTCATCCACTTCTTCATGCTTGTCCGGGGCCTCCTTGCCCAAGCGCCCGGCGAGGGTGATGAACGCCGCGCGTTCGTGCCACTCTCCCGCCATGAACAACCGTTCACGCACTTCGACCTGTTGTGGGTCGATGTGCCTCACCACACCCTGATCGCGCCCTAAGCGGTCACCGGGGCGCACGCGATAGAGCTTGCCAGCGCCCATCAGCAACGCTTCATGGAACGCTCCACGTGCCAGGCTGCCAACCATTCGCAACTGCGCCAATGGCACACCCACCAGGCCGGAGCCAGACGATCGCGTGGTAGCGGGGGCGAACGGATCTACTGAAGGCGCTGCCATGGCCGCCCGTGCCGGCACGTGGGCGAGCATTGCTGGCGCTGACAGGGGCCCAAGCGAGTGATAGGCATCGAGCCGCAATTGCAGGCGCAAAAGCCCAGCCTCGCGATCAGCCGCTGCCAGGCGCATGTCGCCGCTACGTAGCACCCGCGCCTGGCCCAACCATTCGTCCAGCCACAGCCGCAAGGCCGGGTAATGCCCAACCACCTGCAGTTCGAGCGGTACCCTGTGGAAACCGGTTTGTAGCTCACCTTCCTGGACGTCGAGGCGCTCGACATGCAGGCCATGCGCATGCCCCGAAACCGTCAGGCGCTCAAGCAGGTCGCTCATGCTCTCCCCCGCAGCCAGCTGCCAGCGCGCTGCCTGTAACCGCTGCTCGGCAACCGCCACAGCCGCCTGCAGTCGCTGCAGCTCGGCCAACTGCGATGCGCCGCTCGCCTGCAGCTGATTCAGTTCCGCACGCCTGACGTCCTCCTGCGCTTGTTGCTGCAATAGCGCCGGCAAGCGTAACGCGCAGCCCACACTGAATAGCCCAACAGCCAGCAACACTGGCGCCAGCCGCCGAAAGCGAGCGGAGCGCTCAGCCACACTCAGCCAGGCGAGCAATGCCGCGCTATTCACGACCAGAACGCCGAAACGCGCGCGATCAGCAGAAACTCATCGCCGCCCGGCAGGCTTCTCAGGTGTTTGAGCTCCAGGTCGAGCAATACGCTCGAACGGTTCAAGTCACGCATGAACTGCGCAACCACAGCCCCGGAGGCTGCCAGCCCGGTCATCTGTAAGCGGCCGCTTTCCAGGCTGAGGTCCAGTAACTGCAACCCCTCTGGCAACGCCCCCTCTAGGTCAGCGAACACCCCGGCCAGCACACCCTGGTGTGCACGCAATCCCTCCAGCGCCGCAGCTCGGACGAGCAGCGTGTCATGCTGTGCACGCACATCGGCCAGCGGTTGCAACTGCTCGCCCAGCAAATCGAGGGCTACCTGCTGCCTGGCATTGGCCAGCGCCTGTTGCTGCCCGCGCTGGCGGGCCAGCTGATCCACCAACGTCACCGCGCACAATGCCAATAATGCGCCAGCCACCAGCTGGGCGCGCCAGCGCCGCAAAGCCGCCTGACGCTGCCGTTCACGCCACGGCAGCAGGTTGAGCCGCATCATGGGCGCAACCCTCCGACAGCCAAGGCGCATGCCAGCAGCATCGAGCCGTCGACGTGTTCAAGCCCCGCCAGGCCAGGCAGGTGTCGACAAGGCACGCCCAGCCGGCTGCCGAGGTCTTGCAGCCAGACCGGATCGAGCGACGCGCTGCTTGTAACCCACAGCTCTGCAGGCAGACGTTCTTCAGCTAACAGGGCCTGCAAATGCCCTGATAGTTGCCCAGCCATCTCCCCACCATCCGCCTGCAGCTCATGGCGCTGGAAGGCCCTGCCCGGCTGCCAGCCATAAAGGGTCACGCTGCGGGCCTCGATGCGCAGCAGCGCCACTCCCTCCAGCTCGCCCGGTGGCAACATGCGACACAAGGCAATGCTGTCGACCTCGACGGCTTCAAGCTGCAAGCCCGCCTGTTCAACAACGGACTCAAGTGACGCCAGCGCGCTCTGTCGACAGGCAGCGACCATCACCTCGGAGCAGCCTGGCTGCACGCTGGATGCCCCCATGACCTGGTAATCGAGGGCCAGATCCTCCAGCGGAAACGGAAAAAGCCGCTCGGCGTCAGCCAGTAGCTGCGCTTCAAGCTGCGCCCCATCGTGCGCCGTTGGCAAATGGCACGTTTTACAGATGACCTGGCAGGCCGGCAGTGCCAAGGCCACCTGCCGCTGCCTGAGACCGCTCCGTCGGTAGGCACGCTGCAGCGCCGCTGCTGCTACGCCGGGCTCTGCGATCCAGTTTGCGCCCGCTGTGGCCTGCAAAGGTTCTTGCGCCGAACCCACCACCCGCCAATGGCGATTGCGCCGTTGCAGTTGCACCAGGCGAATGGCCTCGGGGGCAATTTCCACTCCCACCAGTGAACCGGCATCCTTGCCGAAGCGTCCAAGCATCGCGGCTTCCTTGTTGTCTGTTGCAACCCCGCGGCAACACTGGGCCGAGACTGCCCGACGAGGCGACGAGCAGCCTGGCCGGTAACCCGGAGAGGCGAAAAATGCTTATAATGCCCAGCGTTTTTTGGTCCGCTGGACCTGCGTGCAATCCACTCCCAACCTGGACACCGAAAAGCCTTGATACGTCTGCTGAAGTTCTTCTGGTGGTCTTCCGTCGCAGTCATCTGCGCGCTCGTACTCGGTGTGAGCGGTGCGTTTCTGTATCTTAGCCCCAGCCTGCCCTCGGTCGATTCGCTCAGAAGCATCCAGTTGCAGATCCCTCTCAGGGTGTACAGCAGCGATGGCAAGCTGATTGCCGAGTTCGGTGAAATGCGCCGCTCCCCGATCCGCTTCGCGGAAATTCCCCCACAGTTCATTCAGGCGCTGCTGTCAGCCGAGGACGACAATTTCCTCAACCACTACGGTGTCGACCCCAGCAGCCTGATGCGCGCCGCCACCCAGCTGGTGAAGACCGGGCACATTCAGACCGGCGGCAGCACCATCACCATGCAGGTGGCGAAGAACTTCTTCCTCACCAGCGAGCGCAGCTTCTCGCGCAAGACCAACGAAATCCTGCTGGCCCTGCAGATCGAACGTGAGCTGACCAAGGACGAAATCCTTGAGCTGTACGTGAACAAGATCTACCTGGGTAACCGCGCCTACGGTATCGACGCAGCGGCACAGGTGTACTACGGCAAGTCGATCCGTGACGTGAGCCTGGCGCAGATGGCAATGATTGCCGGCCTGCCCAAGGCACCGTCGCGCTTCAACCCGCTGGCCAACCCGGTGCGTGCCAAAGAGCGCCGCGACTGGATCCTCGGCCGCATGTACAAGCTGGGCAAGATCGACCAAGCCAGCTACGAATCTGCCCTGGCCGAGCCGCTCAACGCCAGCTACCACGTGCCGACACCTGAGGTGAATGCGCCGTACATCGCCGAAATGGCTCGCGCGGAGATGGTCGGACGCTACGGCAGCGATGCCTACACCGAAGGCTTCCGGGTCACCACCACCGTTCCGAGCGACATGCAGGAAATGGCCAACAAGGCCATTCTCAACGGCCTTTCCGATTACGACGAACGCCACGGCTACCGTGGCCCTGAAGCACGCTTCCCCGGCCGTACCCAGGCAGCGTGGCTGCAGGAACTGGGCAAGCAGCGCACCCTTGGCAGCCTGGAGCCAGCCATCGTTACCCAGGTGGAAAAAACCGGCCTGACGGTACTGACCCGGGACGGTCAACAGGCCGAGGTTGCCTGGGACACCATGAAATGGGCACGCCCGTTCATCAACAGCAACTCAATGGGCCGCGCACCGCAATCGCCAGCTGACGTAGCGCAGGTGGGCGACTTGGTACGCCTGCAGCGCCTTGAGGATGGCAAGCTGAAGTTCAGCCAGGTGCCCGGCGCGCAGAGTGCACTGGTCACCCTCGACCCCTACAACGGCGCGATTCGCGCCCTGGTCGGCGGTTTCTCGTTCGAGCAGAGCAATTACAACCGCGCCATGCAGGCCAAACGCCAGCCAGGCTCGAGCTTCAAGCCATTCATCTACAGCGCCGCGCTGGACAGCGGTTACACCGCCGCCAGCCTGGTCAACGATGCGCCGATCGTGTTCGTTGACGAATCGGTAGACAAAGTGTGGCGCCCGAAGAACGACACCAACACCTTCCTCGGCCCGATCCGCATGCGTGAAGCGCTGTACAAGTCGCGCAACCTGGTGTCGATCCGCCTGTTGCAGGCCATGGGTGTAGACCGCACCATCGACTACATCGCCAAGTTCGGCTTCAACAAGCAGGACCTGCCGCGCAACCTGTCGCTGGCCCTGGGTACCGCCACCCTGACGCCGATGGAGATCGCCACTGGCTGGAGCACCTTTGCCAACGGTGGCTACAAGATCAACCCGTACCTGATCGACCGCATCGAAAGCCGCAGCGGCGAGACGCTGTTCACCGCCAACCCGCCTCGCGTTCCGCAAGGCGCCCAGGACCAGGCCGGCCTGGCTGCACCTGAACAGCCGATCAGCACCGCAGCCATGCCTGGCGAAGCACCATCGGCCTTCGGCCAAGTGGCACCTGTGCCGCAGACGCCGGCTGTGGCCGAGCAGATCATTGACGGGCGCACCACCTACATCCTTACCAGCATGCTGCAGGATGTGATCAAGCGTGGTACTGGCCGTCGGGCGCTGGCCCTGGGCCGCACTGACCTGGCAGGCAAGACCGGTACCACCAACGAATCCAAGGACGCCTGGTTCTCCGGGTACAACGCCGATTACGTGACCACGGTGTGGGTTGGTTTCGACCAGCCGGAAACCCTCGGCCGCCGCGAGTATGGCGGTACCGCGGCGCTGCCGATCTGGATGAGCTTCATGGGCGCGGCGCTGAAGGACAAGCCGGCGCATACCCCTGCAGAGCCGGAAGGCATACTCAGCCTGCGCGTAGACCCGGTCAGCGGGCGTGCGGCCTCGCCGAGCACACCGAATGCTTACTTCGAGCTGTTCAAGGCCGAAGACTCGCCGCCGTCAGTGGATGAACTGGGCAACGGCGCAGCGCCGGGCAGCCCGCTGCCGGCTGACGAAGCGGCGCCGATGGATCTGTTCTAAGGCAGGGCGCCTTATTCGGGTTTTGCGTGGGCGCGTGAATCGAGCGCCGCCCGCGCGGCGCTTCGCGGGGCAAGCCCGCTCCCACAGCTGTTGCAACGTGCCGAACCTCTCAGGCCATGGTCGCGTTTCAAGACATACACCAAGGCTGGCAACGCCGCTTCCACAGGTACTCCGCAGGCTTGAGGCTGATGCAGTCCCTGGGCAAACAACTGGCTTGCACAGCACCTGAAAACTGGCCCGATCATGGTGCAAGCCACGGGCTTGCGCAATTTCTGGAATCTTGCGCGATCCCTGTGGGAGCGGGCTTGCCCCGCGAAGCGCCGCGCGGGCGGCGCTCGATCTCACAGCCAACGAACATGTCGGGACGAACGCCTCGCAAACCCCACACTTTCCAATGCCCCAACAAAAAGCCCCGGCTCATGCGAGCCGGGGCTTTTTCATGTCGCTACGGGACTAATCAGCCGTTGAACACGTCATCCACGCTGGTCAGCGGGTAGTGCTTCGGATACGGCAGGGTAGCAACGCCGGATTCGATGGCGGCCTTGGCCACCGCGTCGGAAACGACGGTGATCAGGCGTGCGTCCAGGGGCTTCGGAATGATGTACTCACGGCCGAACTCCAGAGCCTGTACGCCGTAGGCATCGCATACTTCCTTCGGCACTGGCAGCTTGGCCAGGTCTTTCAGGGCGACGGCGGCAGCGATCTTCATTTCTTCGTTGATGCGCTTGGCGCGAACGTCCAGGGCACCACGGAAGATGAACGGGAAGCCCAGTACGTTGTTGACCTGGTTCGGGTAGTCGGAACGGCCGGTAGCCATGATCACATCGCTGCGAGTGGCGTGTGCCAGCTCTGGCGAGATTTCCGGGTCCGGGTTCGAGCAAGCGAACACGATCGGGTTGGCAGCCATCGACTTCAGGCCTTCTGGGCTCAGCAGGTTCGGGCCGGACAGGCCTACGAACACGTCGGCGCCGTCGAGCGCGTCAGCCAGGGTGCGCTTGTCGGTCGCGTGAGCGAACTGCGCCTTGTACTGGTTCAGGTCGTCACGACCAGCGTGAATCACGCCGCTACGGTCGATCATGAAGATGTTCTCGACCTTGGCGCCCATGCTCACCAGCAGCTTCATGCAGGAGATGGCGGCAGCACCGGCACCCAGGCAGACGATCTTGGCGTCTTCCAGCTTCTTGCCGGCGATTTCCAGGGCGTTGATCATGCCGGCGGCGGTAACGATGGCGGTACCGTGCTGGTCATCGTGGAACACCGGGATGTCGCACTGTTCGATCAGGGTGCGCTCGATTTCGAAGCACTCTGGCGCCTTGATATCTTCGAGGTTGATGCCACCGAAGGTAATCGAGATGCGGCGAACGGTGTCGATGAACGCTTGCGGGCTTTCCGATTCGACTTCGATGTCGAACACGTCGATACCAGCGAAACGCTTGAACAGAACACCCTTGCCCTCCATGACCGGCTTGGAAGCCAGTGGGCCGAGGTCACCCAGACCGAGGATGGCAGTGCCATCGGAAATCACCGCAACCAGGTTGCCTTTGCCGGTGTATTTGTAAGCCAGCTCTGGATCACGGCCAATTTCACGCACCGGCTCGGCAACACCTGGGCTGTAGGCCAGGGCGAGGTCACGGGCAGTGGCAGTGGGCTTGGAGAGTTCGACGCTCAGTTTCCCCGGACGAGGTTGAGCGTGATATTCGAGAGCGGCGGTTTTCAGGTCTGACATGGTGGGCATTCCGCTATTTACTGTTCTGACGGACCGCCGAGGATACGCAAAGAGCCGGGGAGTCACAAGACTGGTCGGTCACTTGTGTCAAGGCCTTTAGCCTACGACTTTACGCTAAAACCCACGGGGGCATACGCCTCACAGTGTGTACAATCCAATAGCGAAATGTCTACATCTTTCGACCTGAAATGCGCTGCAACATGCTCGGATCGGTCAATGGCAAGACCCAGCGCCGCTGGCCGGGCTTGAGGACGCCCCTGCGGGAACGATCCAGCACCCAGCCACGCGCTTCGACCTGGCGTCCCTTGAGGTTATCGAAGAAGCGGTCAGGGAAGTTACGTCGCAGACGAGCGGGAACCTGCAGCACCATGGCGCTGCCCAGGTTAAGCCAGACCCCGCCACGGTTGCGCTCGATGCTTTCGACACGGCCACTCACAAGCGCAAAACCCGACTGCCTGACATCGCTTGCGGGCACCACGGGCGAGCGCCGCCACAGGCCCACGCCGGCCCGGCGCGCAGCGTGCTCGGCAAGCTGCTGGCAGCCACTGAGGCGCACATTGGGGGCAACCGCCACATGCAAGCCCAAGCCTTCCCTGAGCAGTTGTGCCTCAAGATTGTCGCCATTAGGGCCGTATACATGCGCCAGTGTACGGCCGTATTTGTCTTTGGACTCGACCCCTGGCACAAGCCCGACGCGCCCGTCACTGCCCTTCACCAGGGCTTGCAAGCGCCGCTTGGCGGCTTCGGCATAGGGCTCGCTGGTGCGCCCCTTTCGGCCGATTTCCGGGGCGTTGATACCGATCAGCCGCACTCTGCGGCCATCGACCAGGCGCAAGGTGTCGCCATCGACCACCGCTCTCACCATGACCTGCTGCGGCCGATCCGGCAGCGGGCAAAATGCCAGGGCCGGTAACTGCCAGACGGCGGCCACAAAAAAGGCGCCCACGAGGGGCGCCTTCTTCAGCCGCAATGCGAAGCCCGAAGGATTCGCCATGCGCATGATTACTTCTTGGTACCGAACATACCGAAGCGATCGGCGAACTTCTGTACGCGACCACCGGTGTCCAGGACTTTCTGCTTACCGGTGTAGAACGGGTGGCACAGGTTGCAAACGTCGATCGACAGGGTGTTGCCCAGGGTCGAACGGGTTTCGAACTTGTTGCCGCAGCTGCAGGTGACTGCAACTACTTCGTAGTTCGGGTGGATACCTTCTTTCATGGTCACTTCCTCGAGCTGCGTGCCGCCACCCAACACCAATTGTTGAATACCGCACGTAATTAGGCGGCGAATAATACCAGAGCACAGCGCCAGTGCAAGTTGTCGCTTGCACCGACCGTCGTCTGCTAGGCTCGCCACTTCTTGTAACGCCCTCCGAGACTTTCCGCGTGCCCGACGTCATCCTGCGCCTTGCCCTGCCCTCCCCGCTGCGCCGCCTGTTCGATTACCAGGCCCCGGCGAGCATGGCACGCCAGGCCCTGACCCCGGGCATGCGCATTCGGGTGCCCTTCGGCCGTCGCGAAATGATCGGCGTGCTGGTAGAGGTGTGCGCACAAAGCGATGTGCCCGCCGACAAGCTCAAGCCAGCCAGCGCCCTGCTCGATCCGGTGTCGCCGATCCCGCCGTCGCTGTTCAAGCTGTGCCTGTGGACCGCGCAGTACTATCAGCACAGCCTGGGTGACACCTTGAGCTGGGCCTTGCCGACGCTGCTGCGCCAGGGCGAACCCGCCGAAATGCGCCAGGAACGCTTCTGGCGCATGGCCCCCGATGCCCGCCTGGACGACCCGCGCATCGCCCGTGCGCCGCGCCAGCGCGACGCCCTCAAGACCCTGGCCCAGCACCCGCACGGCGTGGCCCACAGCCTGCTGGCCAAGCTCAACTTGAACAAGGACAGCCTTGACCTGCTGCTGGCCAAGGAGCTGGTGCAGATCGAGGTGCGACGCCACCTTCCAGCGCTGCGCCATGAACATTGGCTGGCACAGCCGGAACTGCCGCTCAATGAAGAACAGCGCGATGCCTTTGACGCCGTGCGCGAGGGCTTTGGCGGTTTCGGTGCGTTCCTGCTGGCCGGTGTCACAGGCAGCGGCAAGACCGAGGTCTACCTGCAACTGATCCGCGAAACCCTGGAAGCCGGCAAGCAGGCGCTGGTGCTGATCCCGGAGATCAACCTCGGCCCGCAAACCCTGGCGCGCTTCGAGCAACGCTTCAACGCGCGCATTGCCCTGGTGCATTCGGCGGTGAACGACCGCGAACGCCTGGATGCCTGGCTGGCAGCGCGGGACGGCGAGGCCGACATCATCATCGGCACCCGTTCGGCATTGTTCACGCCAATGAAAAACCCTGGCCTGATCATCATCGACGAAGAACACGACGGCTCGTATAAACAGCAGGAGGGCCTGCGCTACCACGCCCGCGACCTGGCGCTGGTGCGCGCCCACCAGGAGAACATCCCGATCCTGCTTGGCTCGGCCACGCCGTCGCTGGAAACCCTGCACAATGCCCTCACCGGGCGCTACCGCCTGCTACGCATGAACCAGCGTGCCGGCGGTGCGCGCCCGCCGCGCATGCTGCGCCTGGATGTAAAAAGCCTGCCTCTGGACAGCGGCATCAGCGGCCCGCTGCAGCAAGCGATTCGCCAGACCCTCGAAGCCGGCCAGCAGGTGCTGGTATTCCTCAACCGCCGCGGCTTTGCCCCGACCTTGCTGTGCCACGATTGCGGCTGGCTGTCGGAATGCCCCCGCTGCGATGCGCGGATGACCGTGCACCAGCGGTCTGGCGTGCTGCGCTGCCACCACTGCGGCTATGACGAACGCTTGCCGCACCAGTGCCCGCAATGCAACCACGTAGACCTGCGCCCGGTCGGTGCCGGCACCGAGCGCGCCGAAGAACGCCTGAAAGTGCTGTTCCCGGACTACCCTATCCTGCGTGTGGACCGCGACAGCACGGCTCGCAAAGACGCCATGCATAACCTGTTCAGCACCATCCAGAAGGGCCAGCCGAGCATTCTTGTCGGCACCCAGATGCTCGCCAAGGGCCATCACTTCCCCAGAGTGACGCTGGTGGCCATCCTCGATGCAGACGGCGGGCTGTTTTCCGGCGACTTCCGCGCCAGCGAGCGGATGGCGCAACTGATCGTGCAGGTGGCCGGACGTGCCGGCCGGGCTGAAGAACCCGGCAAGGTCATCATCCAGACCCACCTGGCCGACCACCCGCTGCTGGTTCAGCTGACCGAGCAGGGCTACTTCGCCTTCGCCGAGCAAGCCCTGGACGAACGCCGCGCCGCCGGGCTGCCGCCATACTCGCACCTGGCCCTGCTGCGCGCCGAGGCCCACAAGCCGGGGCAGGCCGAAGGCTTCCTTGACGAAGCCTGCGCCGCCGCCGAGCGCCTGGTGGCCGAACAACGGCTACCGGGCATCGAACTTCTTGGCCCGGTACCGGCTCCCATGGAACGCCGCGCCGGTCGCTTCCGCGCGCAACTGTTGATACAGGCCAATACCCGGGCGCCTTTGCATCGACTGATCAGCGCCTGGTTGCTAGTGTTGGAGCAGCTACCGAGCGGGCGTCAGGTTCGCTGGTCGCTGGATGTCGACCCGGTAGACCTTTATTGATTTCAGGAAGCAAATACCTCCAGTGGGAGCGGCCTCGCGTCGCGAAACGGCCGCAAAGCGGCCCCGGCATTCTTGAGGCTGGCAAGCCCCAAAGGTTGGCAACCCGCTCCCAGCCACGGATAATGCCCAGTTTTTCCACCTGCGCATCCAAGCGCTCCACCGCGCTTGCGGTCGAAAAGAGATCCCCATGAAAGACACCATTCGCCAGCTGATCCAGCAAGCCCTCACCCAACTCGTCACCGACGGTGTGCTGCCTGAAGGGCTGTCGCCGGCGATCCAGGTGGAAAACGCCCGGGACAAGACCCACGGCGACTTCGCCAGCAACATCGCCATGATGCTGGCCAAGCCGGCCGGCATGAAGCCGCGCGACCTGGCCGAAAAACTCATCGACGCCCTGCCGGCCAGCGCCGACATCAGCAAGGTCGAGATTGCCGGTCCAGGCTTCCTCAACTTCTTCCAGAACACCGACGCCCTGGCTAGCCGCCTGGATGCCGCCCTGGCCGACGCCCACCTGGGCGCACGCAAGGCCGGCCCTGCACAAAAGGTGGTGATCGACATGTCGGCACCCAACCTGGCCAAAGAAATGCACGTCGGCCACCTGCGCTCGACCATCATTGGTGACAGCGTGGCGCGGGTGCTGGAGTTCCTTGGCGACGACGTCGTCCGCCAGAACCACGTCGGCGATTGGGGCACCCAGTTCGGCATGCTGATGGCCTACCTGCAGGAAAACCCGATCACCAGCGACGAGCTGTCGGACCTGGAGAACTTCTACCGCGCCGCCAAGAAACGCTTCGACGAATCGGAAGATTTCGCCACCCGCGCCCGCGGGCTGGTGGTCAAGCTGCAGGCCGGCGACCCGGACTGCCTGGCCCTGTGGACACGCTTCAAGGACATCTCGCTGTCGCACTGCCAGAAAACCTACGAGCTGCTCAACGTCAAGCTGACCATGGCCGACGTGATGGGCGAAAGTGCCTACAACGACGACTTGGCCAATGTGGTGGCCGACCTCAAGGCCAAAGGCCTGCTGGTCGAAGACCAGGGCGCCCAGTGCGTGTTCCTCGACGAGTTCAAGAACAGCGACGGTGACCCGCTGCCAGTGATCGTGCAGAAGGCCGACGGCGGCTACCTGTACGCCACCACCGACCTGGCTGCCGTGCGCTACCGCAGCAATGTGCTCAAGGCTGACCGTGCCTTGTACTTCGTCGACCAGCGTCAGGCCCTGCACTTCAACCAAGTGTTCGAAGTGGCCCGCCGCGCAGGCTTCGTCGGCCACCCGATGCAAATGGAACACATGGGCTTCGGCACCATGAACGGCGCCGACGGCCGCCCGTTCAAGACCCGTGACGGCGGCACGGTGAAGCTGATCGACCTGCTGACCGAAGCCAAGGAGCGCGCCTACGCGCTGGTCAAGGAAAAGAACCCTAGCCTGGCCGACGAAGACCTGCGCCACATCGGCGAGGTGGTGGGCATTGGTGCGGTGAAATACGCTGACCTGTCCAAGCACCGCACCAGCGACTACAGCTTCAACTTCGAACTGATGCTCAACTTCGAGGGCAACACCGCGCCCTACCTGCTGTACGCCTACACCCGCGTGGCCGGCGTGTTCCGCAAGTTGGGCAAGGGCTTTGACGAAGTCGAGGGCAACATCGTGCTGCAAGCCGCCCACGAGCAGGACCTGGCCGCACGCCTGGCGCAGTTTGGCGAAATCCTTAACAACGTCGCCGAAAAAGGCACGCCACACGTGCTGTGCAGCTACCTCTACGACCTGGCCGGCCTGTTCTCCAGTTTCTACGAGAACTGCCCGATCCTGGCTGCCGAAACCCCTTCGCAGCAGCAGAGCCGCCTGCGCCTGGCAGCACTGACCGGCCGCACCCTCAAACAAGGTCTGGAACTGCTCGGCCTGGAAACCCTGGAGCGCATGTAAGTTGGCTGCCAAGAAAAAACCTGCCCCAAAACGCGGCGCCAGCCGCCAGACGGCGCCGGCCAAGCAGCCGATTCCCGGCTGGGTATGGCTGGCGGTCGGCCTGACCGTAGGCGCGTTCATCGTATTCCTGATGAAACTTGAACCTGGCGGCGATGACATCAAGCGCGCCAAGCCCGAGCAGCAGAAGGCGGAGAAAGTGGCCGAAGCCGGCAAGCCGGCGCAGGCCACCCCGCAGCAGCCGGTGAAGCCGAAGTACGACTTCTACACCCTACTGCCGGAGTCCGAGGTGATCGTGCCGCCAGAGGCCGTGCCCGAGAAAACGCCACCAGTACCGGCCCAGCCGGTAACCCCGGTGACCCCGGCCGAAGCGGCGAAAATCGATACCGCGCGTGCCCAGGCCGCGCTACTCGGCCAGACCCCGCCACCGGCACCACCGGTCATCAAGCCGGCTGCAACGACCCAGTACTTCCTGC
This sequence comes from Pseudomonas sp. BN607, assembly GCF_029871175.1. Lineage (NCBI taxonomy): Bacteria > Pseudomonadati > Pseudomonadota > Gammaproteobacteria > Pseudomonadales > Pseudomonadaceae > Pseudomonas > Pseudomonas sp. BN607. Next base: position 60,751 of record NZ_SSOE01000028.1, on the reverse strand, counting down.
AGGCCGGTTCGTTCCGCAAGCAGGCCGATGCCGACAAGGTACGCGCACAGATCATCCTGCTGGGCCAGTCGGTGAAGGTGGAATCGGGCACGGTCAAGGAAGAAACCTGGTACCGCGTGCTCGTCGGCCCGTTCAGTAACCGTGAACAGCTGACCGGGGCGCAGAAGCAACTGGCCGGGGCTGGTTTCGGCAACCTGCTGCTGCAACAGCGCCAGACCCGCCAGTAACCGCCCGCGGGTAACCTGAGCATCTGCAGGAGCAGCCTTGCGCTGCCCTGCTCCCCCATAAACGCCTCAACCGCGCCCTGCGTTCCGCTCGGAAACCTGGCCGTTCAGCGTCCAGAAGTCGTACAGCACGCCCACCAGGAACAGCCCGCCGGTAAAGAAGTAGATGATCGCGGTCACCCACTTGCCTTGATACAACCGGTGCAGGCCAAAAACCCCTAGGAAGGTCAGTAGTATCCAGGCGATGTTGTAGTCGATGCGCCCCGACTGGAACCTCAGGTCGGCTTCACGGTCCATGGACGGGATCAGAAACAGGTCGATCAGCCAACCGATGCCCAGTAGCCCGAAGGTGAAGAACCAGATGGTCCCCGTTACCGGCTTGCCGTAATAGAAGCGATGCGACCCGGTGAAGCCGAAAATCCACAGCAGGTAGCCAATGGTCTTGCTGTGGGTGTCGTGGAATGGCGTTCCCTGTTGATAACTGTTCATTCATAGCCCTCGTGGGTTATCCGAAAATTTTCTAAAAAAAAATGTGACTTTCTCGTCGCAGGCCGACGTACGGCAGCTAGGCAATCGACCAACGGATCAAAGATTGATCAAAAAGCTGTTATAAAGTTGCGCGCCCAACACATAACTATTCATAAGAGCTTCATCTATGCCGCCTTTATTCAAGACATGGCTGACCCTCTGCCTATTATTGCCCCTGGCCGCCCACGCCACCAATCGTGAGCAACGTCTTCCTAATGGTTTCACCGGCTATACCACCAATGCCTCGGTGAAACACGCACCGGCCAAGCACGCCCCACTGCGCGCTCGTCCGGCCAATGCCGCCAGCAGCCGCAGCGGCATGCCGGTTGCCGCCATGTCGCCCAAACAGAGCAGCGATGTGCTCAGCCGTGCGGTGAATGTGCTTGGCACCCCCTACGTTTGGGGTGGCAGCAGCCCGAAAAAAGGCTTCGATTGCAGCGGGCTGGTCAAATACGCATTCAACGACGTTGCCGACGTCGACCTGCCACGCACCTCGAATGCCATGGCCCAGGGCCACGGCGTGAAGGTGGCCAAAGGTGACCTGAAGCCGGGCGACCTGATCTTCTTCAATATCAAGAGCCGCCGGGTCAATCACGTAGCCATCTACCTGGGTAACGACCGCTTCATCCACGCGCCACGCCGTGGCAAGCGCGTGAGCATCGATACCTTGAGCAAGCCTTACTGGCAGAAGCACTACGTGGTGGCCAAACGGGTGCTGCCGAAAGAGCAGCAACAGCTGAATCTGGCCAAGCGCTAAAAAGGTCAGACCTTTTCCCAGGCAAGCCCGCTGCCACCGCCAGCACAGCCTTTAAACCTGTGCCGTACCTGTGGGAGATTCCATGGTTTCTGGCAATGGCATCAGGGTTGCCAGGTGCTCGCCATGGCATCTTCAGCGTCTGTGAGATCGAGCGCCGCCCGCGCGGCGCTTCGCGGGGCAAGCCCGCTCCCCCATTTGTTTCGGGCCAGTATTACCTGTGCCTGACGCGCCCGACCGCCTGGGTTGTACGACGCGATATCGAGGTGTACGCCAAGGCGTTCGCGCGAAAATCCCACAGAAATAATTGGCCCGAAACAAATGTGGGAGCGGGCTTGCCCGCGAAGGGGCCTCAAGAGGCACTATGCCCTCTGATCAGTCCGCTCTCCTTCAGCCCCCGCATCGCCCCCTCCATCGTCCGCATCCCTTGCGCTGCACCCGCCTGCATCACCGAGCACAACTGCGCCATCCGCCCCTCCCGGACCAGGTTTCGCACTGCCGGCGTAGCCACCAGCACTTCCCGCGCCGCAACCCGGCCACCGCCCACACGCCTGACCAGCACCTGCGCCACCACCATCTGCAACGACTCGGCCAGCATGGCCCGTACCAACCCCTTTTCCTCGGCAGCAAACACCTCTACCAGCCGGTCGATGCTGCTGGCCGCCGAACGCGCATGCACGGTCGCCAGCACCAGGTGCCCAGTCTCGGCTGCACGCAAGGCCAGGCGAATGGTTTCAAGATCGCGCAACTCGCCAATCATGATCACATCCGGATCCTGGCGCAGCGCACTGCGCAGGCCCTGAGCGAAGCCACTGCTATGGCGACCGACCTCACGCTGATTGACCAGGCTCCGCTGGCTGCTGTGGATAACTTCGACAGGGTCTTCCAGGGTGATGATGTGCAGCGCCCGCTCCCGATTGAGCTGGTCGAGCAGTGTCGCCAGCGTGCTGGACTTGCCACTGCCGGTCGGGCCACCCACCAGGATCAAGCCATTCCGATACTGCGCAACAGCTTGAAACACATCCGCCAGGTCAAGCTCCTCCAGCGTAGCGATACGCCCCGCAATCAGGCGGAAGGTGGCCGCGGGCCCATTCAACTGGCGAAACAGGTGGACGCGAAAGCGCCCTAGTACAGGTAACTCCAGCGCCATGTCCAGTTCATCGCCCTGTGCCCACTGCGTGCGCCGCTCATCATCCAGCACGCCAGCCATGGCCTCGATCAAGGTATCTGCACCCAAGGGCGGCGAATTCATGCGCTGCAACTCACCATCCACGCGCTGCATCGGTATCTGGCCCGCCGCCAGGTGCAGGTCCGAAGCCCCCGCCTCCATGGCCCGGGCCAACAGGTCGGTCACTTCCATGAGACTCCCCAAAGGCCTTCAAGCAGGTAGAATGCCGCAAACCCTAAAGCTGCCGGCATCCATCCATGTCCACCCTAGCAGACAACCTTTCCGCGATTTCCGCCCGTATCGCCAGTGCTGCCCAGGCAGCCGGGCGTGAACCGGCCAGCGTTCAGTTGCTGGCCGTGAGCAAAACCAAGCCCGCCGCCGCGATCCGCGAGATGCACGCTGCTGGCGTGCGCGATTTCGGGGAAAACTACCTACAGGAAGCACTGACAAAGCAGCAGGAACTCGGCGACTTGCCCTTGATCTGGCACTTCATCGGCCCCATTCAGTCGAACAAGACCAAAGCCATTGCTGAGCATTTCGACTGGGTACATTCCGTGGACCGCCTGAAAATCGCCCAACGCTTGTCGGAACAGCGCCCTGCCGGGCGGGGGCCGCTGAACATCTGCCTGCAGGTGAATGTCAGTGGCGAGGACAGCAAATCCGGTTGTGCTCCCGCCGACTTGCCAGCCCTGGCCAAGGCTGTGGCGGCACTGCCTAACCTGCGCCTGCGCGGCTTGATGGCCATTCCCGAACCCACCGATGACCGCGCCGCCCAGCAGGCAGCCTTCGCCAGTTTGCGCACCTTGCAAGAGGGCCTGGACCTGGGCCTGGATACCCTGTCCATGGGCATGAGCCACGACCTCGAAGCGGCGATTGCGCAGGGTGCGACCTGGGTACGTATCGGTACCGCCCTGTTCGGTGCCCGCGACTACGGCCCTAACTGATTGCATGCTTAACTCACTCTTCCCCACAAGGACCTGACATGAGCAAGACTCGTATTGCGTTTATCGGCGCCGGCAACATGGCCGCCAGCCTGATCGGTGGTCTGCGTGCCCAAGGCCTGGAAGCTTCGCAGATCCGCGCCAGCGACCCGGGCGCCGAGACCCGCTCGCGCATCCAGGCCGAGCATGGCATCGAAGCCTTCGAGAACAATGCCCAGGCCATCGACGGCGCCGACGTAATCGTGCTGGCGGTCAAGCCGCAGGTCATGAAAGCGGTGTGCCAGGCCCTGCAACCCAACCTCCAGGACGGTCAGCTGATCGTGTCCATTGCCGCCGGCATCACCTGCGCCAGCTTGCAAAGCTGGGTAGGCGCCCGCCCGGTGGTGCGCTGCATGCCAAACACCCCGGCGCTGCTGCGCCAGGGCGTGAGCGGCCTGTATGCCACCGCCGAGGTATCTGGCGAACAGCGCCAGCAAGCCGAGCAACTGCTGTCGGCCGTGGGCACCGCCCTGTGGCTGGAGCAAGAACAGCAACTGGACGCCGTGACTGCGGTGTCCGGCAGCGGCCCGGCGTACTTCTTCCTGCTGATCGAGGCCATGACCGCAGCCGGCGAAAAACTCGGCCTGCCACGCGAGACCGCTTCCCAGCTGACCTTGCAGACCGCCTTGGGCGCGGCGCACATGGCCGTTGCCAGCGATGTCGATGCTGCCGAACTGCGCCGCCGTGTCACCTCGCCCGCCGGCACCACCGAAGCGGCAATCAAGTCGTTCCAGGCCAGCGGCTTCGAAGCCATTGTCGAGCAGGCGCTGCAGGCTGCGGCCACGCGCTCCGCCGAGCTGGCCGAACAACTGGGCAAATAAGGAGTTTTAGATGAATGCACTGTCCGGCGCCGCGATCTTCGTGGTGCAAACCCTGGTCAGCCTGTACCTGGTGATCGTCCTGCTGCGCTTTGTGCTGCAACTGGTCAAGGCCAACTTCTACAACCCGCTGTGCCAGTTCGCCGTCCGCGCCACGCAGCCGCTGCTCAAGCCGATCCGCCGCATCATCCCCAGCATTGGCGGCCTGGACACCTCGTCGCTGCTGCTGTCGGTACTGATCCAGGCGCTGCTGATGGCCTTCGTGCTGATGGTCACCTATGGCACCTTCGGCGACGTCCTGCACCTGCTGATGTGGGCTATCATCGGTATCACCTCGCTGTTCCTCAAGATTTTCTGGGTGGCCATGATCGTCATGGTGATCGTCTCCTGGGTTGCGCCCAACAGCCACAACCCGGCTGCCGAGCTGGCCTACCAGATCAGCGAACCGGTGCTGGCACCGTTCCGCCGCATCGTGCCCAACCTGGGCGGCATGGATATTTCGCCGATCTTCGCCTTCCTCGCGATCCAGGTGATCCAGTCGTTCGTCATGCCACCGCTGGCCGCCTACGCCGGCATGCCGCAAGAGCTGTGGCGGATGATCTGACCCCGCTTGCCCCCAGCCGCAAGCCTTTGCTTGCCGCTGGGGGTAGCGCTCTTTAGACTTACGCCTCCGTCAAGCGTGAGCAGGGTCGATGTCCACTGTCTTTCCCGAAGATTCTGTCGGTCTGGTAGTACCGCAAACCGCCCGGTTCGATGAACCGCTGGCCTTGGCCTGTGGCCGCTCCCTGGCCGGCTACGAGCTGGTCTACGAGACCTACGGCACCCTGAATGCCAGCGCGAGCAATGCCGTGCTGATCTGCCATGCCCTGTCCGGCCACCATCATGCCGCTGGCTACCATGCCGCCACCGACCGTAAGCCGGGCTGGTGGGACAGCTGCATCGGCCCCGGCAAACCGATCGATACCAACCGGTTCTTCGTGGTCAGCCTGAACAACCTCGGCGGCTGCAACGGCAGCACCGGGCCCAGCAGTGTCAACCCGGCCACCGGTAAACCGTATGGCGCCGAGTTCCCGGTATTGACCGTGGAAGACTGGGTGCACAGCCAGGCACGGCTGGCCGACCGCCTGGGCGTCCAGCAGTGGGCAGCTATCGTCGGCGGCAGCCTGGGTGGCATGCAGGCACTGCAATGGACCATGACCTACCCCGACCGCGTACGCCACTGCGTCGACATCGCCTCGGCACCCAAGCTGTCGGCGCAGAACATCGCCTTCAACGAAGTGGCGCGCCAGGCCATCCTCACTGACCCCGAATTCCATGGAGGCTCGTTCCAGGACCAGGGCGTGATTCCCAAGCGTGGCCTGATGCTGGCGCGCATGGTCGGCCACATCACCTACCTGTCCGATGATTCGATGGGTGAAAAATTCGGCCGTGAGCTGAAGAGCGACAAGCTCAACTACGACTTCCATAGCGTCGAGTTCCAGGTCGAGAGCTACCTGCGCTATCAGGGCGAGGAGTTTTCCGGCCGTTTCGATGCCAACACCTACCTGCTGATGACCAAGGCGCTGGACTACTTCGACCCGGCTGCCGCCCAAGGCGGCGACCTGGCAGCCACCCTGGCAGGGGTCAAAGCAGACTACTGCATCATGTCGTTCACCACCGACTGGCGCTTCTCCCCGGCCCGTTCGCGGGAGATCGTCGACGCCCTGATGGCGGCGCGCAAGAACGTCTGCTACCTGGAGATCGACTCGCCTTACGGCCACGATGCCTTCCTGATCCCCACACCTCGCTACATGCAGGGTTTCTCGAACTACATGAACCGCATTGCCATCTGAGGACAGCATGAGAGCCGATCTGGAAATCATCCACGACTGGATCCCCGCCGGCAGCCGGGTACTTGACCTGGGCTGCGGCAGCGGTGAACTGCTGGCCTCGCTGCGTGACCGCAAGCAGGTCACCGGCTATGGCCTGGAGATCGACGCCGACAACATCGCCGCGTGCGTGGCCAAGGGCGTCAACGTCATCGAGCAGGACCTGGACAAGGGCCTGGGCAACTTCGCCAGCAACAGTTTCGACGTAGTGATCATGACCCAGGCCCTGCAGGCCGTGGAGTACCCTGACCGCATCCTCGACGAGATGCTGCGCGTGGGTCGCCAGTGCATCATCACCTTCCCCAACTTCGGTCACTGGCGCTGCCGCTGGTACCTGGCGACCAAAGGCCGCATGCCGGTATCGGACTTCATGCCGTATACCTGGTACAACACGCCGAACATCCACTTCTGCACCTTCGCCGACTTCGAAGAACTGGTGCACGAACGCAGGGCAAAGGTACTCGACCGCCTGGCCGTCGACCACTTGCACCGTAACGGGTGGGGTGGCCGGCTATGGCCTAATCTTCTAGGTGAAATCGGCATCTACCGCGTCAGCAGCCCGGGCCTGCAAGAACACCAGCTCGCCGTCTGACGTCCACTGGAGGAATTGCCCCATGCGTCGCCTAGCCCTGTTCCTGATCAGCCTGTGCCTGGCATTGCCGGTACTGGCTGCCGATGCCGCCCGGCCCGAGCGCAAGGAAGTGTTTGGCGATGTGACGGTGCATTACAGCGCATTCACTTCGAGCATGCTCACACCCGAGGTGGCTGCGGCCACCGGTCTGGTGCGCAGCAAGAACCAGGGCGTGCTCAACATTGCCGTGCTCAAGGCCGGCAAGCCCGCCCCGGCACTGGTCAGCGGCACGGTCAAAGACCTGACCGGGCGCAGCAGCCCGCTGTCGTTCAAGCAGGTTACCGAACAGAGTGCGGTGTACTACATCGCCCAGTTCAAGATCGAACAACCCGAAACCGTCACCTTCGACCTGACCATCGAAACCGGCGGCATCAGCAACTCCCTCAGCTTCAACCAGGAAGTGTTCCCAGGCGAATGATGAATTTCCAGCAACTCGTATTGGCCAGCCATAACGCCGGCAAACTCAAGGAACTCCAGGCCATGCTCGGCCAGTCCGTGCAGCTGCGCTCGATTGGCGAGTTCAGCCAGGTCGAGCCGGAAGAAACCGGCCTGTCGTTCGTCGAGAACGCCATCCTCAAGGCACGCAACGCCGCGCGTATTTCCGGCCTGCCGGCCCTGGCCGACGATTCTGGCCTGACCGTGGACTTCCTCGGTGGTGCGCCGGGCATCTACTCGGCACGGTATGCCGACGGCAAGGGTGACGCGGCGAACAATGCCAAGCTGCTCGAAGCCCTGAAAGACGTGCCCGAAGCCGAGCGCGGCGCGCAGTTCGTCTGCGTCCTGGCACTGGTACGCCATGCCGACGACCCGCTGCCGATCCTGTGCGAAGGCTTGTGGCACGGCAGCATCCTGTTCGAGGCCAGCGGCGAGCACGGTTTCGGCTACGACCCGCTGTTCTGGGTACCGGAGCGCAACTGCTCCAGCGCCGACCTGGCCCCGGCAGATAAAAACCAGCTCAGCCACCGCGCCCGTGCCATGGCCCTGCTGCGCCAACGTCTGGGCCTGGCATGATCGAAATGCTGTCCTCTCCCGGCGCGGCGGGCTTTGCCAGCCTGCCGCCGCTGGCGCTGTACATCCACATTCCGTGGTGCGTACGCAAATGCCCTTACTGCGACTTCAACTCCCACGCTGCCGGGCCTGAACTGCCGGAAGACGCCTACGTCTCGGCCCTGCTGGACGACCTCGACCAGGAAATGGCCGCCGTTCAAGGCCGACCGATCAGCTCGATCTTCTTCGGGGGCGGGACGCCCAGCCTGTTCAGCGCCGATGCCCTTGGCCGCTTGCTGCGCGGTGTTGAGCAACGCATTCCGTTCGCGCCAGACATCGAGATCACCCTGGAAGCCAACCCGGGCACCTTCGAGCAGGACAAGTTCAAGGCTTACCGGCAGACAGGCATCAACCGCCTGTCGATCGGCGTGCAAAGCTTCCAGCCAGCCAAGCTGCAGGCGCTGGGGCGCATCCACAACGGTGACGAGGCGGTGCGAGCCGCCGGTATGGCGCGCGCGGCCGGGTTCGACAACTTCAACATGGACCTGATGCACGGCCTGCCCGACCAGTCGCTGGAAGACGCGCTGGGCGACCTGCGCCAGGCCATCGACCTGGGACCGACGCACCTGTCGTGGTACCAATTGACCGTGGAGCCGAACACGGTGTTCTGGAATCAGCCGCCAGAGCTGCCCGAAGACGACATCCTCTGGGACATCCAGGAGGCCGGCCAGGCACTGATGGCTGACCATGGCTATCGCCAGTACGAGGTATCGGCCTATGCCCAGGCAGGCCGAGCGGCGCAACACAACCTCAACTACTGGCGCTTTGGTGACTTCATCGGCATTGGTGCCGGCGCCCACGGCAAGCTGACCTTCGCCGACGGGCGCATCCTGCGCACCTGGAAAACCCGCCTGCCCAAGGACTACCTGAACCTGGCCAAGCCGTTCAAAGCTGGCGAGAAGCTGCTGCCGGTCGACGAGCTGCCGTTCGAGTTCCTGATGAACGCCCTGCGGCTTACCGATGGCGTGGAGGCCGAACTGTTCACACAGCGCACGGGTTTGCCGCTGGCACAGCTGCGCGAGGCACGCCGCGCCGCCGAACAAAAGGGCCTTTTGCAGGTCGAACCGGATCGACTGGTGGCCACGCCAAGGGGCCAGTTGTTCCTCAATGACCTGCTGCAGTATTTCTTGACCTAAGGATGACCCATGGATCTGGTACTTGATCTGCTCGCGACGGTTTCCCGCTGGAGCCGCGGCAACCTGTCGGAGATTTCACTGGCCTTGGTAGGCTGCCTGCTGGTGCTGTTCGGCAGCGATGTCAAAGCCTGGGCCGAACAACGCCTCGGTGGCCTAGCGGGTGCACTGCGGGTGCCGTTCATAGCCCTGATGGTGATGATCGGCAGCGGTGCGGCACTGATCTACGCCACGCCGTGGGTGGTGAAGGGGCTGGGCCAGTTCAACAACTACGCGCTGGCGCCGGTGTTGCTGGTGGTGCTGGTGTTGATTGGTGTGGTGGCTGATCGCCGAGGGTAAGGGTTGCAAAAAGCTGCCCCGGGAAACCAGGGCAGCCCTACCACCTGACTAGCCCTTAACGGGCATCATCGAAGTGGTCACGCATGAAGTCCCGAACGGTCTTGAGCACAATCAAGATCCGAATGAGCTTCCAGACGCGGCTCAGCGCATCAAGCAAACGCTTCATATGCCTTGGCCTCCGTGTTGGCGGGCCAATCTTCCAGCATCTAACCGGCACTTCGATGCCTTCGAAAACTCTGGGGACGTGTTCGGTGAAGTGGCCAGGTTAATGGCCCTTCGAAGTCAGTTACCGGCACGGTTCTCAGGCCGTGTCGAAGGGGCCGGAAAGCAGAATTCTTCTCCTACCCGACCCATCACCGAATTTTTCCCCACAGGAGCAACACGATGATAATTGGGATGCGCAATCAAAGCTGTTAACCGCGCAGACACACGTGATGCTGGAATTTCTGATCGTTGACGCGCCCTTTTTGGCTGCTTATGATCCCCTGACTGTGGGGACGTTTTCGGTGAAGTCCCAGAGCGAAGGATACTCAGTCCTGTCGCTCACAAAAAAACCGCCTTTCTCAAGGCGGTTTTTTTCGCCCGCATTTCTGCAAGCACCAGCACATCGAAAGGCCAGATCAGCCGATCAATCCGCCTTCTCGAACTTCAAGTCCCACACCCCATGCCCCAGCCGCTCGCCGCGGCGTTCGAACTTGGTGATCGGGCGCTCTTCCGGGCGTGGCACGTAGGTGCCGTCGGCTGCACGGTTGCGATAGCCCGGGGCGGCGCTCATCACTTCCAGCATGTACTCGGCATACGGCTCCCAGTCGGTGGCCATGTGGAACACGCCACCGGGCTTGAGCTTGCGACGTACCAGCTCGGCAAACTCCAGCTGGACGATGCGGCGCTTGTGGTGGCGCGCCTTGTGCCAAGGGTCTGGGAAGAACAGCATCAGGCGGTCGAGGCTGTTGTCCGCCACACAGCGGTTCAGCACTTCGATGGCATCGCAGTCGTACACCCGCAGGTTCTTCAGGCCCTGAGTCAGTACGCCGTTGAGCAGCGCGCCGACACCCGGGCGGTGCACTTCCACACCGATGAAGTCCTGTTCAGGCGCGGCAGCCGCCATTTCCAGCAGGGAATGGCCCATGCCGAAGCCGATCTCCAGGGTGCGCGGCGCCGAACGGCCGAACACCTGGTCATAGTCCACCGGGCTGTCGGCCAGCGGCAGGATGTACAGCGGGCCGCCCTGGTCCAGGCCGCGTTGCTGGCCTTCGGTCATGCGCCCGGCGCGCATCACGAAGCTTTTGATGCGGCGGTGTGGGCGGGCTTCGCCGTCGGGGGTGATCGGCGTATCGTGCGATTCAGTCATCAGGAGCTCTTACTTGATCAGACCATCCAGCGGCGAAGAGGCGCTGGCATAGAGTTTCTTCGGCATACGCCCGGCCAGGTAGGCCATGCGACCGGCGACAATGGCGTGCTTCATGGCTTCGGCCATCAGCACCGGCTGCTGGGCGTGGGCGATGGCCGAGTTCATCAGCACTGCCTCGCAGCCCATTTCCATGGCGATGGTGGCGTCGGAAGCGGTACCCACACCGGCATCGACCAGCACCGGCACCTTGGATTCTTCCAGGATGATCTGCAGGTTGTAGGGGTTGCAGATGCCCAGGCCGGTGCCGATCAGGCCGGCCAGCGGCATGACCGCGATGCAGCCGGCCTCAGCCAGCTGACGGGCGATGATCGGGTCGTCGCTGGTGTACACCATCACGTCGAAACCGTCCTTGACCAGCACTTCGGCGGCCTTGAGGGTTTCGATCACATTGGGGAACAGGGTTTTCTGGTCAGCCAGCACTTCCAGCTTGACCAAGGTCCGCGACTCATGGGACTTGTAGCCATCGAGCAGCTCACGGGCCAGGCGGCAGGTACGAACTGCCTCGACGGCGTCGAAGCAACCTGCGGTATTTGGCAGGATGGTGTACTTGTCGGGCGACAGTACGTCGAGCAGGTTCGGCTCGCCCGCATTCTGGCCAAGGTTGGTCCGGCGCACGGCCACGGTGACGATCTCGGCACCCGAGGCCTCGGTTGCCAGGCGGGTTTCTTCCATGTCACGGTACTTGCCGGTGCCAACCAGCAGGCGCGACTGGAAAGTGCGCCCGGCCAGGATGAAGGGCTTGTCGCTACGAACGTTGCTCATCGTTGTTCCTCGGGAAAAGGTTGCAGGGCTTGCTTGTGAACCGCCAGGCTGCTGTCAGCCGCCACCGATGGCGTGAACTACTTCGACCTGGTCGCCGTCGTTCAGCAGCGTGCTGTCGTGCTGGCTACGCGGCACGATATCCAGGTTCAGTTCCACGGCAATGCGGCGCCCGCTCAGCTCCAGGCGCGTCAGCAGGGCTGCAACGCTCTCGCCGGCAGGCAGTTCGTAAGGTTCACCGTTCAGTTGAATGCGCATGCGCACGGCCACCATTGTTCGTTGGGGCCCGCATTCTAGCGCCGAACCGACCTGCAACCCAAGGGCGGTGCGCGCCATTAGTCGCGATTGTGGACCACTCGGTCAGCCCAGCCGCCAGGCTGCCAGGCCCAGGCACAGCCAGCCGGCAAGGAAGCACAGGCCACCAATCGGGGTGATGATGCCCAGCTTGCCCAGGCCGCTGAGGGTCAGCAGGTACAGGCTGCCGGAGAACAGCACGATGCCTATGACAAACAGCCCCCCGGCCCAACCGACCAGGCGCCCGGGCAGGTGAGCAGAAAGCAGGGCAACACCGAAGATCGCCAGGGCATGTACCAACTGATAGGTCACGCCGGTATGAAAGATCGCCAGGTAGTCGGCCGTCAGACGATTCTTCAGGCCATGGGCAGCGAACGCGCCCAGGGCGACGCCGGTAAAGCCGAAAAAAGCGGCAAGCATCAGGAAGCTGCGAAGCATGGGACGACTCCTTGTATCGGGTCTGTATAATGGCCCCTTCCACCCAAACGGCCAAGCCATCGCCATGCTGCCAACCCTTATCCGCCGCCTCTCCCGCGCCCTGCTTTGGTTCGTTGCCGGCAGCATCGTGCTGGTGCTGGTGTTCCGCTGGGTGCCGCCGCCCGGCACGGCGTTGATGGTCGAGCGCAAGGTACAGTCATGGGTGAATGGCGAGCCGATCGACCTGCAGCGCGACTGGGAGCCATGGGAAAACATCTCCGATGAGCTAAAGGTCGCAGTCATTGCCGGCGAGGACCAGAAGTTCGCCAACCATTGGGGTTTCGACATCCCTGCCATCCAGGCGGCCCTGGCCTACAACGAGCGCGGCGGCAGCATTCGCGGGGCCAGCACCCTGACCCAACAGGTGGCCAAGAACCTGTTCCTGTGGTCCGGGCGCAGCTGGTTCCGCAAAGGGCTGGAAGCCTGGTTCACAGCCTTGATCGAGCTGTTCTGGTCCAAGGAGCGGATTCTTGAGGTTTACCTGAACAGCGCCGAATGGGGCAAGGGAGTGTTTGGGGCCCAAGCCGCGGCGCGCTATCACTTTGGTGTGGATGCCAGCCGGCTCAGCCGCCAGCAGGCCGCGCAACTGGCGGCGGTGCTGCCCAGCCCAATCAAGTGGAGTGCCAGCCGGCCAAGCGCCTACGTGGCCAGCCGGGCCGGCTGGATTCGCCGGCAGATGAGCCAGTTGGGCGGGCCGGGTTACCTGATGCAGCTCGACACCTCACGCAGCAAGCTTTGAATTTCGCGGTGATGCGCAGATCGAGCGCCGCGCACAAAAAAGCCGCTCGCCCCATCGGGGCCAGCGGCTTTCTTTACAATCAAGGCTTGATCAGGCAGCGATCAGCGCCTTGACCTTGTTCATCGCATTTTTCTCCAGCTGGCGAATTCGCTCAGCCGAAACGCTGTACTTGTCAGCCAGCTCATGCAACGTAGCCTTTTCTTCGGCCAACCAGCGCTGGTAGAGAATATCGCGGCTACGCTCGTCCAGCCCTTGCAGCGCTTCGTGAAGGTTGCTGGTGGAGTTGTCGCTCCAGTCGGCATCTTCCAGTTGCACCGCAGGGTCGTAACGATGGTCTTCCAGGTAGTGCGCAGGCGACTGGAAGGCGCTGTCGTCGTCAGCCTCGGCTGCCGGGTCGAAGGCCATGTCCTGGCCGCTGAGGCGGCTTTCCATCTCGCGCACTTCGCGCGGCTCGACACCCAGGCTTTCCGCCACGCGATGCACTTCGTCGTTGTTCAACCAGGCCAGGCGCTTCTTCTGGCTGCGCAGGTTGAAGAACAGCTTGCGCTGGGCCTTGGTGGTGGCCACCTTGACGATGCGCCAGTTGCGCAGGATGAACTCGTGGATCTCTGCCTTGATCCAGTGCACGGCGAACGACACCAGGCGCACGCCCATTTCCGGGTTGAAGCGCTTGACGGCCTTCATCAGGCCGACGTTGCCTTCCTGGATCAGGTCGGCCTGGGCCAACCCGTAGCCGGCGTAGCTACGGGCGATATGTACGACGAACCGCAGGTGGGCCATCACCATTTGACGAGCGGCCTCGACATCCTGCTCATAATAGAGACGCTCGCCCAGATCACGCTCCTGCTCGACCGTCAGCAGCGGGATGCTGTTGACCGTGTGCACGTAGGCTTCCAGGTTTGCACCGGGTACCAGGGCATAGGCAGGTTGCAACGATGTGGTCATTCAAGAACCTCCGACTTTCAAAACTCGCGCCTTGTGGGCGCTGCCAACATTGACCTGGAACGACGGTACAAGTTCCGCAGTGAAGAAAATGTCAATGCTGGCACGTAAAAACTATCGCGGCGCCAGCTCGTTCAGGTGGCGGGCGACTGCAATCCATGCACCGATATACCCCAACAGCACCGCTCCGATCAAGAGCGACAGACCATCGGACGCCGGCACCCCACCCAGGGCGAAGTCACTGCCATACAGCCCGGAAAGCCCTACCACCGCCTCGTTCAGCCAGTTCAGGCCAAACGCCAGGATACCCCACGCCAGCAACCCCGCGCCCAGGCCATACAGGGCGCCCATGTACAGGAAAGGCCGGCGCACGTAGGCGTCGGTGCCACCGACCAGCTTGATCACTTCGATCTCGACGCGGCGGTTTTCAATGTGTAGACGAATTGTGTTACCGATTACTAACAGCAGGGCAGAAATCAGCATCACGGCCAGACCAAAGACGAAGCGGTCACCCAGCTTGAGGATAGCGGCCAGCCGCTCGACCCAGACCAGGTCCAGCTGCGCCACTTCCACCCGTGGCAGCTCCGACAAGCGCTGACGCAAGGCGTCCAGGGCCGGCTTGTCGACCTCGGTCGGAGTGACTACCACCACCCCTGGCAACGGGTTGTCAGGCAGTTCGCGCAGGGCCTCGCCCAAGCCGGACTGTTGCTGGAACTCTTCAAGCGCCTGCTCGCGGCTGACATATTGCGCATCCGCCACGCCAGGCATGCCCTTGATCTCGTCGCGCAGCGCCTCTCCGTCACGGCTGCCGGCATCCAGCTTGAGGTACAGCGAAATCTGCGCTGCGCGCTGCCACGAGCCGCCCAGTTGCTCGACGTTCTTCAGCAGCAACGACAGGCCCATCGGCATACTCAGTGCCACCGCCATCACCAGGCAGGTGAAGAAGCTGCCGATCGGCTGCTTGCCCAGGCGGCGCAGGCTGTCGGCCATGCTGGCACGGTGGCTTTCCAGCCAGGCATGCAGCAGCGTGCGGAAATCCGGGCCGTCATCGTCTTCACCGCGTTTTTTCTTCGCAGGTTGCGGGTCGGCCGGCTTCGGCGCAACCCGCTCGGAAACCTTCGGCGTACGTGTAGTGCTCATTGGCCGGCCTCCCCATCGCCGATCAAGCGGCCGCGCTGCAAGGTGAGCATGCGGTGACGCATGCGCGCAATCAGTGCCAGGTCGTGGCTGGCGATCAATACTGTGGTGCCCAACCGGTTGATGTCCTCGAACACGCCCATGATTTCTGCCGCCAGCCGAGGGTCGAGGTTACCGGTAGGTTCGTCAGCCAGCAGTAGCGCCGGCTGATGGACGATAGCGCGGGCAATGCCGACCCGCTGCTGCTGCCCGGTGGACAGGTCGGCCGGGAACAGCTCGCCCTTGTCGGACAGCGACACGCGCTCCAGGGCCGAGTCCACGCGCTTGGCGATCTCGGCCTTGGACAGGCCGAGAATCTGCAGCGGCAAGGCGATGTTGTTGAACACCGTGCGGTCGAACAACAGCTGGTGGTTCTGGAACACCACGCCGATCTGCCGGCGCAGGAACGGGATTTGTGCGTTGCTGATCTGGCCCAGGTCCTGCCCGGCCAGCATCAGCTTGCCGCTGGTAGGGCGTTCCATGGCCAGCAGCAGGCGCAGCAAGGTGCTCTTGCCGGCACCCGAGTGGCCGGTGACGAACAGGAACTCGCCCCGGCGCGCCCGGAAACTCAGCTCATGCAAACCGACATGACCATTGGGATAGCGCTTGGCAACCTGTTCGAATCGGATCATGGTCAGTCTCGCTCGGCGAACAGAGCCTTGACGAACGGCTCGGCTTCAAAGGTGCGCAGGTCGTCGATGCCTTCACCGACGCCGATGAAACGGATCGGGATGTTGAACTGCTTGGCCAGGGCGAAGATCACCCCGCCCTTGGCAGTGCCGTCCAGCTTGGTCAGGGCCAGGCCGGTCAGCTCGACGCTCTGGTTGAAATACTTGGCCTGACTGATGGCGTTCTGGCCGGTGCCGGCGTCAAGCACCAGCAGCACCTCGTGCGGCGCCTCAACGTCAAGCTTGCCGATGACCCGGCGGACCTTCTTCAGTTCTTCCATCAGGTTGTCTTTGGTGTGCAAGCGGCCGGCAGTGTCGGCGATCAGCACGTCAACGCCACGGGCCTTGGCGGCCTGCACGGCGTCGAAGATCACCGAGGCAGAATCGGCACCGGTGTGCTGGGCGATGACCGGGATCTGGTTCCGCTCGCCCCACACCTGCAGTTGCTCGACCGCCGCGGCACGGAACGTATCACCCGCGGCCAGCATGACTTTCTTGCCTTCCAGCTGCAGTTTTTTCGCCAGTTTGCCGATGGTGGTGGTCTTGCCGGCGCCATTCACGCCCACAACCAGGATCACGTAGGGCTTGTTCTGCGCCTGCACTTTCAGCGGCTGCTCGACCGGGCGCAGCAATGCTGCCAGTTCTTCCTGCAGTGACTTGTACAGGGCGTCGGCGTCGGCCAGTTGCTTGCGGGCGACCTTCTGGGTCAGGTTCTGGACGATGGCCGAGGTGGCTTCCACACCCACGTCGGCGGTCAGCAGGCGCGTCTCGATCTCGTCGAGCAGGTCGTCGTCGATGACCTTCTTGCCGAGGAACAGGCTGGCCATGCCCTCGCCGATGCTGGCGCTGGTCTTGGACAGGCCCTGCTTCAGGCGGGCGAAGAAGCCGGGTTTGGCTGGTTCGGTAACGGTTGCGGCCGCCACAGGCTCGGCCTCGGACTGCACGGGCTCTGCTACCGGGCGCTCAGGGATCGCTGGCGGAGCCTTCGGCTCCAAGTCAGGGACGAGAGCGACGGGCTCCTCGGCAACGGGCAAGACCAGGTTGCTGACCGGGGGTTCAACGGCTTGAACGACCTGTGCTGCTATTGGCGCAGGGGTTTCGACCTGTGGGGCGACAGGCTCGGCATTCGCGGGCACGCCCATGCCCACAGGGGTAGGCTCAGGCACCGGAGTAACCACAGGGGCCGGCGCAAGCTCAGGAGCCGGGGCAGCCACTGGGACAGGTGCAGGCTGAGGGACCGGCGCAACCACCGGGGCAGGTGCAGGCTCAGGGGCCAATGCTGGCTCGGTAGCCCGAGGGGCCTCAGGTGCAGGTACGGGGGCTTCTGCAACCGTCGGTGCCACCGGAGCAGCTTCAAGCTGCTCGACGGCGGACGCCGGTGCTACAGGCTCTACAGCCTGGGGTTCAGGGGCTTGTGGCTGTTCGGCGACAGGTTGCTGCGGCTTCTTTCGAAACCAGCTGAACAGGCCTTTCTTCTCGCCAGCCTCGGCCGGCGCTTTCTTGTCGTCGTTGGAACCAAACATGGAGGACGGCTATCTCAGGGTAGCGATGAGCCAGCAATGGCTCATCGGGAATTCTCTCTACGCAGAACAGACTATCTTGAAGCCGGCTGGTTCATGCGCAACGTTTTGTCTTAGTGTCCTGCGGGCCAGAACGGCGACAGGCATGGTCGCCAGGCAACCGGATCAGTATCCTAGCACCTCCTGGCCCGCCGACGCTAAACCCAGCGGGCCGTCGAACAGGTTGAACACCTTATGAATGCTCTAGCCCGCCGCGCCGCAGGCCTGTTGCTCGGCACGCTCTGCCTGCCGCTCGCAGCCTTCGCCGCCGATGTGCAACCCACCCACGAATTCATCCTCGACAACGGCCTGAAGGTGGTCGTGCGCGAAGACCACCGCGCCCCGGTGGTGGTCTCGCAGATCTGGTACAAGGTCGGCTCCAGCTACGAAACGCCGGGCCAGACCGGGCTGTCGCACGCGCTGGAACACATGATGTTCAAGGGCAGCGCCAAACTTGGCCCCGGCGAGGCCTCGCGGGTACTGCGTGACCTGGGCGCTGAAGAGAACGCCTTCACCAGCGACGACTACACCGCCTATTACCAGGTGCTGGCACGCGACCGCCTGCCGGTAGCGCTGGAGCTGGAGGCCGACCGCCTGGCCAGCCTGCGCCTGCCGGCCGACGAGTTCAGCAAGGAAATCGAGGTGATCAAGGAAGAACGCCGCCTGCGTACCGACGATCAGCCCAACGCCAAGGCTTTTGAGCTGTTCCGCGCCATGGCCTACCCGGCCAGCGGTTACCACACCCCGACCATCGGCTGGATGGCCGACCTGGAACGGATGAAGGTAGAGGAACTGCGCCACTGGTACGAATCCTGGTACGCGCCCAACAACGCCACGCTGGTGGTAGTTGGGGACGTCACACCCGACGAGGTGAAGGGCCTGGCGCAGAAGTACTTCGGCAGCATCCCCAAGCGCGCCGTGCCGCCGGCCAAGCTGCCACTGGAGCTGGCCGAGCCTGGCCTGCGTCAGCTGACCCTGCATGTACGCACCCAGCTCCCAAGCCTGATCTATGGCTTCAACGTGCCCGGTCTGCCGACTGCCAAGGACCCGCGTACCGTGCATGCCCTGCGCCTGATCTCGGCACTGCTCGACGGTGGCTACAGCGCCCGCATGCCAGCCCGACTGGAACGTGGCCAGGAGCTGGTGGCCGGCGCATCTTCCAGCTACAACGCCTTCACCCGAGGCGACAGCCTGTTCCTGATTTCGGCCACACCGAACGTACAGAAACAGAAAACCATGGCCGACGTCGAGAAAGGCGTGTGGCAATTACTGGACGAACTCAAGACCACCCCGCCCAGCGCCGAAGAGCTGGAGCGGGTACGTGCACAGGTCATCGCCGGTTTGGTCTACGACCGCGACTCCATCAGCAGCCAGGCCACCACCATTGGCCAGCTGGAAACCGTCGGCCTGTCCTGGAAACTGATCGACAGCGAACTGGATGAGCTAAAGCGCGTCACCCCGCAGGACATCCAGAACGCCGCGCGCACCTACTTCACCCGCGAACGCCTGAGCGTTGCCCATGTTTTGCCTGAGGAGCCCGCTCATGAGTGATCGTCGCGCACCACGCCCAACCCTGCTGGCCACCGGCATCCGCGCCCTGGCGCTGGCGGCAGTGCTGGCTGCCCCGGCCATGGCCGACAACGCCGCCAAGGCCGACAGCAACGCGGCTCGCCCGGCCAATACCTTGCAGTCGCTGGCCGAGCTGGATGGCAAAGCGCCCAGCCGGCGCCAGCTGAACATCCAGCACTGGAACACCGCCGAGGGTGCCCGGGTACTGTTTGTCGAGGCCCGCGAACTGCCGATGTTCGACCTGCGTGTCACTTTCGCTGCCGGCAGCAGCCAGGACGGCGGCACGCCAGGCCTGGCTGCGCTGACCAACGCCATGCTCAACGAAGGTGTGGCCGGCAAGGACGTGACCGCTATCGCGGAAGGTTTCGAAGGACTAGGCGCAGACTTTGGCAACGGTTCCTACCGCGACATGGCCGTGGCCTCGCTGCGTAGCCTCAGCGCCAAGGACAAGCGCGAGCCGGCGCTCAAGCTGTTCACCGAGGTGGCCGGCAAGCCTAGCTTCCCTGAGGACGCCCTCAAGCGCATCAAGAACCAGATGCTGGCGGGTTTCGAGTACGAGAAGCAGAACCCCGGCAAGATTGCCGGCAAGGCGCTGTTCGCCAACCTCTACGGCGACCACCCCTACGCTCACCCAAGCGACGGCACCGCCGAAAGCATAAACGGCATTAGCCTCGCACAGCTGCGGGCCTTCCACGCCAAGGCCTATACCGGCGGCAACGCAGTGATCGCCCTGGTCGGCGACCTCAGCCGCGCCGAGGCTGAAGCCATCGCCGCGCAGGTGTCTGCCGGCCTGCCCAAGGGCCCGGCGCTTGCCGCACCGGCTCAGCCCGCCGATGCCAAGGCAGGCCTTACCCATATCGACTTCCCGTCCAAGCAGACCCACCTGATGCTGGCTGAACTGGGCATCGACCGCCAGGACCCGGACTGGCCAGCGCTGTCGCTGGGCAACCAGATCCTCGGCGGCGGTGCGTTCGGTACCCGGCTGATGAGTGAAGTGCGAGAAAAACGCGGCCTGACCTACGGTGTGTACTCGGTGTTCAGCCCGATGCAGGTCCGCGGCCCGTTCATGATCAACCTGCAAACCCGTGCCGAGCTCAGCGAAGGCACGCTCAAGCTGGTGCAGGGCATTCTCGCCGACTACCTGAAGACAGGGCCCAGCCAACAGGAACTGGACGACGCCAAGCGTGAGCTGGCCGGCAGTTTCCCGCTGTCCAATGCCAGCAATGCCAGCATCGTCGGCCAACTCGGCGCCATCGGTTTCTACAACCTGCCTCTGACCTGGCTGGAGGACTTCATGCAGCAGTCCCAGGCGCTTACCGTCGAGCAGGTCAAGGCAGCCATGAACAAACACCTGTCAGCCGATAAACTGGTGATCGTCACCGTTGGCCCGAAAGTGCCACAGAAAGCGCTGCCAGCACCCACTGACAAGCCCTCCGAGCAGCCGCTCGGGGTACCGGAGCACTAATGCCAAGATCCACCCCTCCCGCCCGCCCGCAAACAGGCCAAAGCAAGGGCCAGGGCCACCTGCGCATCATCGCTGGCGAGTGGCGCAGCCGCCGCCTGGCGGTGCCTGAAGGCGAAGGCCTGCGGCCAACGCCCGACCGCGTGCGCGAAACCGTCTTCAACTGGCTGGCCCCCTACATCGAGGGCGCCCGGGTGCTGGACGCCTTCACCGGCAGCGGTGCCCTGGTGCTCGAAGCCCTGTCCCGCGGGGCGGAAGATGCGGTGGCGCTGGACAGCAACCCGGCGGCCATCGCCAACCTCAAGAACAACCTCGAGATCCTGCGCTGCCCGCGCGGGCAGATCCTGCAGACCGATGCCTTGCGCTACCTGCAAGGCCCGGCCAAGCAGCAGTTCGACGTGGTGTTCCTCGACCCTCCGTTCAACCAGGATCTGCTGGCCAATACGTGCAACCTGCTAGAGCAACACCAGTGGTTGAGTGAACAGGCGTGGGTCTACACCGAAAGCGAGGCGGCGCCGTCGAGCTTGCAGCTGCCAGGCAACTGGCGCCTGCACCGTGAAAAAAAGACTGGCCAGGTGCACTACGCACTTTGGCAGCGGGCCTGACCACGTAACCCGGGGCTGGTGTATTTAGTTACCGCCAACCGGCCTGGGGCATGGCTGAAGCTTCTCCTTCGATTCTTGCAGGAGCGCGTCAACCATGCCCCAAAACCCTTCCCCGCCTGCGCCCACCAGCGCAGTAAGCGCTTTTACACTGGCCAATGGCTTGCGTGTGTACCTTCGTGAAGACAGGCGCGCGCCGCTGGTCAGTGCGCAACTGTGGTATCACGTCGGCTCCAGCTATGAGCCTGAAGGCCACACTGGCCTTTCTCACGCACTGGAGCATCTGCTGTTCGAAGGCAGCAGCAAATTGGCCGGCGGCCAGTACTCCGCGCTCATGGCCCGCCTGGGTGGCAATCCGAATGCATTCACTGCCCAAGAAGCCACAATCTTCCCGCTTACTTTGCCCAGCAATCGCCTGGAGATTGCGTTGGAAGCCATGGCCGACGTGATGGCGAGCGCAACCCTCGACAGCGCACCCTTCGCTCGCGAACTGGCGGTGGTCATGGCCGAGCGACGTGAAAATATCGATAACACCCCTCTCGCGCTGGCCTTGGAGCATCACCAGCTACTGGCCTATGGCAACAGCGGCTACGGCACGCCAGTGATCGGTCACAAAGCGGACCTTGGCCACATGACGCTGGCTGCAGCACGTACCTGGTACCAAAGCTGGTATCACCCTAACAACGCCACGCTTGCAGTAGCCGGCGACATTGCCTTGCCACAGCTGCAAACCCTGGTAACCCGGCACTTTTCAGCGATCCCCGCCAATCGCCTGCCGCTGCGACAAACCCACAAAGCCCCGCCCGCTCTTGTACGGCGCGACCAGACCCTGCGCTTGCAAGGCCTGTACACGGGCGTGATCCTCAGTTTCAACCTCCCCAGCCAATGTACCGCCGAGTCTGATGAGCAAGCTTATGCACTGAGGCTGCTACCCGACATCCTGGCCGACGGTCAAGCCAGCACCTTGCAACGCAGGTTGGTGTTGGAGGAACCGCTACTACGGGGGATCCGGTCAGATTATGAGCCCTGGCAACGGGGCGACAGCCTGCTGACCCTCTACGCCTTCTGCAGCCCACAGGTTACGCCAGAAGCAGCAGCCGAAAGGCTGATGCTGGAAATCAATGCGTTCCGCCACTCAGCCCCCTCCAAGGAAGGCCTTCAACGCGCCAAAGCGCGGCTGCTGGCCAGGCGAATGTTCGAAATGGACGATATCGGCAAACAGGCAGAAACCATCGGCAAGCAGGCCAGCTGCGGCCTGGACCCCGTGACGCTGGACGATGAACGGCAGGCCATCAACGCCGTGACAGCCGAACACGTTGGCCAGGCTGCCCTGGACTTCCTCACCGAAGACCGAGCCGCTATTACTTTCATGCACACCAAGGAGAGCGCTGATGAGTGACACTATTGCGCAGCCCCAGCAGACGGCCGATGGCGATGATATTTTTGGCGGCCTGATCTCTGCCCAGGGGCTGGACCTGAACCAGCTCACCCCCCATCAGACACATGTGCAAGCCTGGACAACAGCAACAGGCGCAGGTGTGAAGTTCGTCGAAGCACGTGGGTTACCTATCGTCGATGTGGTATTGCGGTTCAAGGCCGGCACAAGCCAAGACACCCTGCAATCCGGCCTGGCAGCCCTGACGCTGTATATGCTCGACGAGGGCAGCCAGCTTTACACCGCCGCCCAGCAAGCCGAGCGCATGGAGCGGCTGGGCGCGATCATGGACAAACAGGTCCGCCTGGAGCACGCGACATTGAGCCTGCGCAGCCTGAGCAGCAAAGCCCTGCTTGATCCTGCCTTGGCGCTTTTCATCGATCTTGCCGCACGCCCTGCCTTTCCAGCCCTTGCATTGGAGACGGTGAAGCGCCAGCTGTTGCAGTCCAATGCATCACGAGAACGGCGCCCCGACATCAGGGCCCGGAGCGAAGTTTTCCGCCATTTGTTCAAGGGGCACCCCTACGGCAACCCGTGGGGCAGCACAGCCGAGGGTATGGCAACTGTCACCCCTGAGGACTTGCGGGCATTCCACCAGCGTGCTTACTCCGCCAGCAACCTGGAAATGGTGTTGGTCGGGGACCTCTCGCTTGCTGATGCACAAGACATTGCCCAGCAAATAAGTCAGGCCCTGCCCCAGGGCTGGTCCGCCGTGGAACTGCCTGCCGTGCCGGCAGCAGCCAGTGCAACTGTGAACATCGAGCAGGAGGGTGCCAGCAGTGCATTGGTATTGGCAGTGCCCATGAACGTACCCGCCAATGACCCGGAGTATCCAGCGCTGGTGTTGGCTAGCGAGGTATTGGGGGCAGACCTCGAATCCCGCCTGATGGTGGAAATGCGCCAACGCCGTGGGCTGACCTACGGTATCTACAGTCGAGTGTCGCCCATGAGTGCCGGTGGCCTGTTGAGCATCTCGTGGGAAATCGCCCCTGCGTACGTGCAAGGCTCGCAGGCTTTGGTAGAGGAGCTGCTGCGCGACTTCATCGACCAAGGCCCGACCCAGGCCGAGCTGGACCTGGCGCGCAATCGTCTGGCCGGGCAACAGCTACGCGGGATAGCGCAAAACAAGAGCCTGGCAGCGTTGCTCGCGCAGATCACCCATCAAAACCAGCCCGCGGACCATTTGAACACCTACATCGAGCGCATCGGCAGGCTGACCCCAGCGGACCTTCGCGCTGTCATGCAGCGCCGGCTCGACCTGGACCAGAAGGTGCTGGTCAGTGTCGGCCCTCAAGCCGAGCAGCAAGCGTTGCCGGCCCTCTACCAATAGCGCAGGTACTGTGGCGCTGTTTCATGGCACTCTAGGCAGGCACAACATGAGTCGCCCAGCATGCCCACTACCAGCGCCACGTTCCACCCAGCCTTCGGCCTGTCCAACCCCCATCTGCAAACGCTGTGGGGGCCATTGTGGCGCAAGCTGCCGGACCTGCCACGTAGCCGCGAACGCTTGTGGCTGGCCGACGGTGACTTCATCGACCTGGACTGGCACGGCCCGCACCAGCCGCATGTGCCGTTGGTGCTGGTGCTGCACGGGCTGACCGGTTCGTCCCATTCGCCGTACGTCAAAGGCCTGCAGCAAAGTTTGCACGCACGCGGCTGGGCCAGTGTGGCAGCGAACTGGCGCGGCTGCTCGGGCGAGCCCAATCTCCTGCCCCGCAGCTACCATTCCGGCGCCAGCGAGGACCTGGCCGAAATTGTCAGCCACCTGCGCGCCCAGCGCCCACTGGCGCCGCTGTATGCGGTGGGTTACTCGCTGGGGGGCAACGTTCTGCTGAAATACCTGGGCGAGAGCGGGGTCGCCAGCCAGCTGGAGGCGGCGGTCGCAGTATCGGTGCCGTTTCGCCTGGACCACTGTGCCGACCGCATTGGCCAAGGTTTCTCCAAGGTTTACCAAGCGCACTTCATGCGCGAAATGCTGGCGTATGTACAGCTCAAGCAGCAGCACTTTCACGCCAACGGCCAACATGACCGGCTGGCGACGCTGCAGCGCTTGGGGCCACTGACCAAGTTGCGCACATTCTGGGACTTCGACGGCAGGGTTACCGCCCCCCTGAACGGGTTTCGCGACGTGCACGACTACTATCGTCGCTCATCGAGCCATTTCTTCCTGGGCCAGAACCGCACGCCGACGCTGATCATCCATTCCAGCGATGACCCGTTCGTGTCCTGCCACAGCTTGCCCACAGCCCGTGAACTGGCATCGCAAACCCGCTTCGAACTGCATAGCCGTGGTGGGCATGTGGGCTTTGTGGACGGCAGCCTGCGCAATCCGGGGTATTACCTGGAGCGCCGGATTCCGCAGTGGCTGGTCGAAGGTACCTAGCCCGAGCGGAATCTATTCGCCCGTAGCCACGCCGTGCGCGGGATTGTTGATCCACTCACTCCACGACCCGGCATACAGCTTGCCTAGCGGGTAGCCCGCCAGCGCCAAGGCAAACAGGTTATGGCAAGCCGTCACCCCAGATCCGCAGTAAGACACCAACTGCTCCGGCGCCCGCCCGGCAAGCATTTCGGCAAAGCGCTGCCTGAGCTGGTCCGCCGGCAAGAAGCACCCATCAGCGCCCAGATTGTCGGTAAACGCTGCGCATCGGGCACCTGGAATATGCCCTGCCACCGGGTCGATCGGTTCTACTTCACCGCGGAAACGCGGCAAGGCACGTGCATCGATCAACGTCAGGTCAGCACTGCCCAGGCGCTTGCCCAGATGCTCGGCATCGATCAGCAGCCTGGCGTCAGGCTCACCGCTGAAGGTGCCTTCGCGTCTGGGCGGTGGGTCCAGGCTCAGCGGCAGATGCGCCGCGTGCCAGGCCTTGAGGCCGCCATCGAGAATCGCCACGCCGCTGCGCTTGCCCAGCCAGGCCAGCAGCCACCAGGCGCGGGCGGCAAAGGCGCCAGGGCCATCGTCGTACAGCACCACCTCGCTGTCGTTATCCAGGCCCCACTCACGCAGGCGCGCAACCAGCCGCTGCGCATCGGGCAACGGGTGGCGCCCGGTGCGGCCCTTGCTCACCGGCCCGCTGAGGTCACGGTCCAGGTCGGCAAAATGCGCGCCGGCAATATGCCCCTGGGCATAACTGCGTTGGCCATAGTCCACATCCTCGAGGGCAAAGCGGCAGTCGAGGATCACCAACTTGGGCGAGTCCAGGCGCTCGGCCAACTGCTGCGGGGTGATCAATTGCGCAAGCGGCATGACAATCTCCTGATCGATGGCACAAAGGCCCCGGGCTAGAGCTCCAGGGCCTGGTTGAACGGAACGTGAAATTCCTGGCACAGCGCGTCCACGGCATTGCGTGCGTTATCGGTGACAAAGCCGAGTTCCAGCACCAGCACCTGATAGACGCCGCGCTTGAAGGCTTCTTCACCCAGGTGCGCGGAATGTTCACGCGTGGTGCTGAGAAAACGTACCCATGAGGTCAGCACGATCCAGGCATTGATGGTCAGCGACTCGATCTGCGCCGGCGCCATGACCAGGATGCCAGCCTCGACGAAGCCACGGTAGATCGCCTGGCCCTGGTGCAGGCAGCGCTCGGAAAAGCGCCGGTAACGGCCGGCCAGCTCCGCGTCGCTATCCAGCAGGTGCTCAAGGTCGCGGTGCAGGAAACGGTAGTTCCACATCGCCGCGAGCAAGGCCTTGAGGTAGAAGCGCTTGTCCTCCACCGTGGCTGTTCGTCCTTGTGGAGGGCGCAGGAAGCTGTCCACCAGCGCTTCGTACTGGCTGAACAACACGGCGATGATCGCCTGCTTGTTGGGGAAGTGGTAATACAGGTTGCCGGGCGAGATTTCCATGTGCGCGGCAATGTGATTGGTACTGACACTACGTTCGCCCTGCTGATTGAACAGTTCCAGGCTGTTCTGCACGATGCGCTCTCGAGTCTTCATGCGCGGGGCCATGCTCAGCTCCCAATCTGCGGGCTTTCGACAAAGGGTCATCTTACGGCGATTCACCCCGCTGATGCACCGTTGCCTTGCATGAAAATAGTCGCACTATGGTACCAATCAAAGTATAGGCTCCAGAGACCTCAAGCCCAGCCGGGAGACCGCCGTGAACTCGACCATTGCCTCGCCTCCTGTGCATTCCGACAGCGAACTTGAAGCCTCGTTCGCCGCCCAGCGCCAGGCGTTTGCCGGCAACCCCATGCCCCCTGCAGCCCAGCGCCGGCAGTGGCTTGAAAGCCTGCGCGAGGCTCTGCTGGCAGACCAGCAGCAACTGATCGCGGCCATTGATGCCGACTTCAGCGGGCGCAGCGCCGATGAGACTTTGCTGGCCGAGTTGCTGCCGTCAGTGCAAGGCATCCGCCATGCCGAACGCCACGTGCAGCGCTGGATGCGCCCGGCCAGACGGACCGTGGGCATGGCGTTCCAGCCGGCCAGCGCACGGGTCCTGTACCAGCCATTGGGCGTGGTCGGTATCATCGTGCCGTGGAATTACCCGCTGTTCCTCGCCATCGGCCCGTTGACCGGCGCACTGGCCGCCGGCAACCGGGTGATGCTCAAGCTCAGCGAGGCGACCCCCGCCTGTGGGCTGGCCCTGAAGTCACTGCTGCAGCGGGTATTCCCCGAAGACCTGGTCAGCGTCGTGCTTGGCGAGGTCGAGGTTGGCCAGGCGTTCGCCCGCCTGCCCTTCGACCACCTGCTGTTCACTGGTGCCACCAGCATCGGCCGTCAGGTCATGCTGGCAGCCGCACAAAACCTGACCCCGGTGACCCTGGAACTGGGCGGCAAGTCCCCGGCCATCGTCTCGGCCAGCGTGCCGCTGGATGCCGCCGCTGAGCGCATCGCCTTCGGCAAGACGCTCAACGCCGGCCAGACCTGCGTCGCACCCGACTACGTACTGGTGCCACGCGAGCGCCTCAACGACTTTGCCGATGCCTATCGCAATGCCGTGCAGCGCATGTACCCACACATCGCCGACAACCCCGACTACAGCGCCATCATCAACCCTCACCAGCTCAAGCGCCTGGAGCACATGCTGGAGGACGCCCGCAGCAAGGGCGCGCAAGTGATCGACCTGTACACCCACGAAGCGCGCCAAGGCCGGCGCCTGCCCCCGCACCTGCTGACAAAGGTGAACGACAGCATGCAGGTGATGCAGGATGAAATCTTCGGCCCGCTGCTGCCGCTGGTGCCTTACGACACCCTCGATGACGCGCTGGCGTACATCAACCAGCGCCCGAGGCCGTTGGCGCTGTACTACTTCGGCTACGACCGCAGCGAACAGCAACATGTCCTGCAATACAGCCATTCCGGCGGGGTGTGCCTGAACGACACCTTGCTGCACGTGGCCCAGGACGACCTGCCATTCGGCGGCATCGGGCCTTCCGGCATGGGGCACTACCACGGCCATGAAGGCTTCCTGACCTTCAGCAAGGCCAAGGCGGTATTGGCCAAGCAACGCATCAACGCCGCCCGGCTGATCTACCCGCCTTATGGCAAAGCCCTGCAGCGCCTGGTCTACAGGGTGTTCATCCGTTGACAGCAAAGCGCTGGTCGCCCGCCAGCACACAGCGCATGACAACGAATACGCCCACTGTCTATAGTGCCATCAGCCGGCCGCACGACTTGGCCGGGGCGCCGTCGCTGCGCTACCATCCGACTCCCCAACGCACTCCAGCCAGGATGACGCGATGAACCGAGTGTTGTACCCGGGTACTTTCGACCCCATTACCAAAGGCCATGGCGACCTGGTCGAGCGCGCTTCGCGCCTGTTCGACCACGTGATTATCGCGGTGGCTGCCAGCCCCAAGAAAAACCCACTGTTCCCGCTGGAACAACGGGTAGCGCTGGCCCGTGAGGTCACCAAGCACCTGCCCAATGTCGAAGTCATCGGCTTCTCTTCGCTGTTGGCGCATTTCGCCAAGGAACAGGGCGCCAATGTGTTTCTACGCGGCCTGCGTGCGGTGTCCGACTTCGAGTACGAGTTCCAGCTGGCGAACATGAACCGGCAACTCGCTCCTGATGTCGAGAGCCTGTTCCTCACGCCGTCGGAGCGTTATTCGTTCATTTCCTCGACCTTGGTCCGGGAAATAGCCGCATTGGGTGGTGATATCAGCAAGTTCGTCCACCCGGTGGTGGCCGAGGCGCTGACCGAACGCTTCAAGAAGTAATCTTTAGCGCCTGATCATCGCGCCCACGTGCACTGCGGGCGCGAATGCGGCACAATTGTGCCCATTGCGTTGAATATGCCCGGGCAACGCGCCCCGGCCGGAGTCCCCATGTCCCTGATCATCACCGACGATTGCATCAACTGCGACGTCTGCGAACCCGAGTGCCCGAACGAGGCCATCTCCCAAGGCGAAGAGATCTACGTGATCGACCCTAACCTGTGCACCCAGTGCGTGGGTCACTACGATGAGCCGCAGTGCCAGCAGGTCTGCCCGGTCGACTGCATCCCGCTGGATGAAGCGCACCCAGAGACCGAAGAACAGCTGATGGCCAAGTACCGCCGGATCACTGGCAAGGGCTGATCACCTGCCCCTCTCTGCATGGCTCCCATAGAACAAAACATGACTTATTGATTTGGCAGGGACTCTGTGGGAGCGGGCTTGCCCCGCGAACACCGGCAAAGCCGGTGCCATACACCGCGCGGCCCCCTTCGCGGGACAAGCCCGCTCCCACAATGACCGGCGTTCTCTGCGTGACAGCACATTTACTTCAATAGGCTTGCAGCGAACGTTTCATCGTTGGCAGCGCGGGCAGTACACGCTCGCCCGCTGCCCCAGCTTCACTTCGCGCAACGTCGTGCCGCATACCTTGCACGGCTGTCCACCGCGCCCGTAGACGAACAATTCCTGCTTGAAATACCCCGGCTGCCCGTCGCCACCGATGAAGTCGCGCAGGGTGGTGCCGCCCTGCTCGATCGCCGCCGCCAGCACTCGCTTGATCTCGATCGCAAGCTTCAGGTAACGCGCCCGGGAAATCCCGCCCGCCTCGCGCCGTGGGTCGATACCCGCGGCGAACAGCGCCTCGGTGGCGTAGATGTTGCCTACCCCCACCACCACCGCGTTATCCATGATGAACGGCTTGACCGCCATCGACCGCCCACGCGAGAGCTGGAACAACCGCTCACCGTCGAACAGGTCGGTCAGCGGCTCTGGCCCCAGGCGCAACAGCAACTCGTGGTTCAGTGGGTCCAGGCTCCAAAGCATGGCACCAAAGCGGCGCGGATCGGTGTAGCGCAGCATCAGCCCCGACTCCAGCTCGATATCCACATGCTCATGCTTGGCCGCCGGTAAGCCCAGCTCGACCACGCGCAGGTTGCCCGACATGCCCAGGTGGCTGATCAACGTACCGACCTCCGCATTGATCAGCAGGTACTTGGCGCGCCGCTCGACACTCACAATACGTTGCCCCGAAAGCCGCACATCGAGGTCTTCGGGGACCGGCCAGCGCAGGCGCCGGTCGCGCACTACCACACGGCTGACGCGCTGGCCTTCCAGGTGCGGCGCAATACCGCGCCGGGTGGTTTCTACTTCAGGTAATTCCGGCATGTGTCAGTGCCCGCCCAGCTCGCGAATGTTCTGCTTGAGGTTTTCGAAATCGTATTCCGACAAACCAATGTAATCGAGCACCAACGGGCCGACCACGTTCCATTCGTGGTCCACCACCTGGTTGCCCAGTACCCGGTAGGAGGCGCAGATGTGCTCGGCCATCTTCAGCACCGCCAACAGGTTCTTCAGCTGGTTCTGGGTATTGCGGCAGCTCTCGTCGCGGAACACCGCCAGGGCATTG
The DNA here is from genome assembly GCF_029871175.1 of Pseudomonas sp. BN607. NCBI lineage: Bacteria > Pseudomonadati > Pseudomonadota > Gammaproteobacteria > Pseudomonadales > Pseudomonadaceae > Pseudomonas > Pseudomonas sp. BN607. The sequence goes on along the minus strand of NZ_SSOE01000028.1, from coordinate 30,380 downwards.
TGGTGGTTGGCGATGGCCGCACTGAGGTGCTCGGGCAAGCGCCAGGACTTGGCGGTGAAATAGCCGACCACCGAATGGTTGGTGTTGAACGCGCGGTTTTCGGTGTCGACCACCCGCGTTTCCCCGTCGGCCTTGGCGTAGGCCTCTTCCAGCACATCCATGTAGTTGGGGAAGCGCTTGAGCATCAGCGGCACGCCACAGTCATGGAACAGGCCGAGGGTATAGGCCTCGTCCGCGGCCTGGATGCCGGTGCGCTTGGCCAGGGTCAGGCAGGTCATCGCCACGTCCTGGGCGGTATCCCAGAAGCGGTTGAGGGTGACGATGGTCTCGTCGCTCATCTCGCCCTTGATCGACTGGGCGTTGATCAGGTTGATGATCGACCGGCTACCCAGCAGGTTTACCGCGCGCTGGATCGAGCCAATCTTGTTGGACAGGCCGAATTGCGGCGAATTGACCAGCTTGAGCAAGGCGCCCGAGAGGCCCGGGTCCTGGGAAATCAGCTTGGCGATGGTTTCCAGGTCCGGGTCAGGCATGTACTGCTCGAACTGCAGGTCGACCATGATCTGCGGTTGCGGCGGGATGGTGATGCCTTGCAAGGCTTGCTGGATCTGTTCGGCGCTGAGTTCTTGGGACATACGTGCATACTCGGTTAGGACCGGCGATTTTACCCCCCTGGGGCTCGCCTTGACAGGCACTACACCTCTGAAGGCGAAGACCAGGCAGACACGCTATAATCCCGCTCTTTTTCCCGGAGCGACGTCATGTCCCTGCCCAGCCTTCGCCTCAAAGCCAATGCCGACCGCCGCCTGCGCGCCGGCCACCTGTGGGTCTACAGCAACGAAGTCGATGTAAGCGCGACCCCACTGCAAGGCTTCCAGGCCGGCCAGCAGGCCATTCTCGAGGCAGCCAACGGCAAGCCACTGGGCATCGTCGCCCTTAGCCCGAACAACCTGATCTGCGCCCGGCTGCTGTCGCGCGATATCAAGCTGCCACTGGACAAGTCGCTGCTGGTACACCGCCTGAACGTCGCCCTTTCGCTGCGCGAGCGCCTGTTCGACCAGCCTTGCTACCGCCTGGTCTACGGCGATTCCGACCTGCTGCCTGGGCTGGTGGTCGATCGATTCTTCGACATTCTCGTGGTACAGCTGGCATCGGCCACCATGGAAGCGCACAAGGACGACGTGATCGCTGCCCTGGTGCAAGTGCTCAAGCCAAGCGGCATCCTGTTCAAGAACGACTCCGCCGCCCGTGACGCCGAGGGCCTGCAGCGCTATGTCGAGACCGTCTACGGCGAAGTGCCAGACTGGGTGCCGCTGGAAGAAAACGGTGTCAAGTTCGAAGCCCCGGTTCGTGAAGGCCAGAAGACTGGCTGGTTCTACGACCACCGCATGAACCGTGCGCGCCTGGCCCCCTACGTGAAGGGCAAGCGTGTACTCGACCTGTTCAGCTACATCGGTGGCTGGGGCGTGCAGGCCGGCGCATTCGGCGCCAGCGAAGTATTCTGCGTCGATGCTTCGGGCTTTGCCCTGGATGGTGTGGAGCGTAACGCCGCGCTGAACGGCATCAGCGAGAAGCTCACCTGCATCGAAGGCGATGTATTCGAGGCCCTGCGCGAGCTCAAGGCTGCCGAAGAGCGCTTCGACGTGATCATTGCCGACCCACCCGCCTTCATCAAGCGCAAAAAAGACCTGAAAAACGGCGAAGCGGCCTACCGCCGCCTGAACGAACAGGCCATGCGCATGCTGAGCAAGGATGGCATCCTGGTCAGCGCCTCGTGCTCGATGCACCTGCCCGAGGACGACCTGCACAACATTCTGCTGACCAGCGCCCGTCACCTGGACCGCAACATGCAGTTGCTCGAGCGCGGCGGTCAGGGCCCTGACCACCCGGTTCACCCGGCCATCGCCGAGACCCGCTACATCAAGAGCATCACCTGCCGCTTGCTGCCAAACAGCTGATACAGCGATGTACGGGCTTCACCGCCCCCAATGGCCGGTGAAGCCCGTTCAGAACCGCATCAGATATCCAGCACCTGCGTCGCAATGCCGAAGTACACCAGCACCCCTGCCGCATCAGCAATCGACGTGATCAGCGGCCCGCTGGCGGTGGCAGGGTCCAGCTTGAAACGGCTTAGCAGGAACGGCAGGCTCATGCCGATCAGGCTGCCGACCAGCACGATCACGACCATGCTGCTGGCGACGATCAGGGCAATTTGCGGGCCTCCGCGGAGTACTCCCAGAAACGCTACCGCCAATGCCATGGTGCAGCCCAGCGCCAGGGCCACCCCGAATTCGCGACCCAGCATGCGACACCAGTCGCGCATGAACACCTCGCCTGTCGCCAGCCCGCGCACCATCAGCGTTGCCGACTGGGCACCGGCATTGCCGCCGCTGTCCACCAGCAACGGCAGGAAGAACACCAGGGCAATGTGTGCGGCGATGGTTTCTTCGAAGGCGGCAATACCCGCCCCCGAAAACAGGTTGCCGAACACCAGCAACACCAGCCATAGCACTCGCTTGCGGTACAGCAGCCCCAGTGTCGCATCCCGCAGGTTGCCAACGTGGTTCGTGATCGACGCGCCTTTGTGGAAGTCCTCGGTCACCTCGCGCCGCTGGGTTTCGAGGGCTGCCAGGGTGTCCGGCTGAAGGATGTTTTTATCGATTTGATGTTGCATGAAGTTCTCCAGGCGCCAACGCAGGCGCCTACAGACTTCAGCCTTGCGGGCTCAAGCCTTCGGCAGCCCTGGCGGCGGCGCGCTCAGTGCCAGATTGCAGGTTCGGGTAGAACCGGTAACTGGGAAGGTCCATTGAGGATGTGTCTCGTGATACCGCACATGCGGCGGCCGGATAATAGGCGTTCGGAGTGGGCTGGTCAGCCCCTTGCACCCCGTTTCGGAAGCGTCCTACAAGTACCGGCCAACAGGCCAAAGTCACCGCCCAGGCACATCTTCATTCCCTCGCCGCGCCAGCGGTGTAGAATCGGCCTATTCATCGCCAGTCATCCCCGGCGGGTTTATGAGCTCTGGCCAAGCACGCGGCGATCCCGCGCGGTCTTCGGCCCCATCCGTGCCAGTGGCAACCGGCCTGCGGCACAAAGGACAAGAGAAGCTCACTCCCCTTTTTGTGACCTGATTAAGCCGCCAGGAGTGTTTCATGCCTGATTATCGTTCCAAGACTTCCACCCAAGGCCGCAACATGGCCGGCGCCCGTGCCCTGTGGCGCGCAACCGGGATGAAGGACGAAGACTTCAAGAAACCGATCATCGCCATCGCCAACTCGTTCACCCAGTTCGTTCCGGGCCACGTGCACCTGAAGGACTTGGGCCAGCTGGTCGCCCGCGAAATCGAACGCGCCGGTGGCGTGGCCAAGGAATTCAACACCATCGCGGTCGACGACGGTATCGCCATGGGCCACGACGGCATGCTGTACTCGCTGCCAAGCCGCGAGATCATTGCCGACGCCGTGGAATACATGGTCAACGCCCACTGCGCCGACGCCATCGTCTGTATCTCGAACTGCGACAAGATCACCCCCGGCATGCTGATGGCCGCCTTGCGCCTGAACATCCCGGTGATCTTCGTTTCTGGCGGCCCGATGGAAGCCGGCAAGACCAAACTGGCCAGCCACGGCCTGGACCTGGTCGATGCCATGGTCATCGCGGCCGACTCCACGGCCTCCGACGAGAAGGTCGCTGAATACGAGCGCAGTGCCTGCCCGACCTGCGGTTCGTGCTCCGGCATGTTCACCGCCAACTCGATGAACTGCCTGACCGAAGCCCTGGGCCTGGCCCTGCCGGGCAACGGTTCGACCCTGGCCACCCACGCCGACCGCGAGCAGCTGTTCCTCACGGCCGGCCGCACCATCGTCGAGCTGTGCAAGCGCTACTACGGCGAGAACGACGAGTCGGTCCTGCCACGCAGCATCGCCAACTTCAAGGCGTTCGAGAACGCCATGATGCTCGACATCGCCATGGGCGGTTCGACCAACACCATCCTGCACCTGCTGGCAGCGGCACAGGAAGGTGAAGTGGCGTTCGACCTGCGCGATATCGACCGCCTGTCGCGCAAAGTGCCGCAGCTGTGCAAAGTGGCGCCGAACATCCAGAAGTACCACATGGAAGACGTGCACCGCGCCGGCGGCATCTTCAGCATCCTCGGTTCTCTGGCCCGCGGCGGCCTGCTGCACACCGACCTGCCGACCGTGCACAGCCGCAGCATGGAAGAAGCCATCGCCAAATGGGATATCACCCAGACCGATGACGAAGCCGTGCACACCTTCTTCAAGGCCGGCCCTGCCGGTATCCCGACCCAGACCGCATTCAGCCAGTCGACCCGTTGGGAGACCCTGGATGACGACCGTGAAAACGGCTGCATCCGCAGCTTTGAGCACGCCTACTCGCAAGAAGGCGGGCTGGCCGTGCTGTACGGCAACATCGCCCTGGATGGCTGCGTCGTGAAAACCGCCGGTGTCGACGAGTCGATTCACGTGTTCGAAGGCACCGCAAAGATCTTCGAGAGCCAGGACAGCGCCGTGCGTGGCATCCTCGCTGATGAAGTGAAGGCCGGCGACATCGTGATCATCCGCTACGAAGGCCCGAAAGGTGGCCCGGGCATGCAGGAAATGCTCTACCCGACCTCGTACCTGAAGTCCAAGGGACTGGGCAAGGCTTGTGCCCTGCTCACCGACGGCCGCTTCTCGGGCGGTACCTCGGGCCTGTCGATCGGCCACGCCTCGCCAGAAGCTGCTGCAGGCGGCGCGATCGGCCTGGTACGTGACGGCGACAAGGTGCTGATCGACATTCCGAACCGTTCGATCAACCTGCTGGTCAGCGACGAAGAGCTTGCCGAACGTCGCGTCGAGCAGGACAAGAAAGGCTGGAAACCGGCAGAAGTACGCCCACGCAAGGTGACTACCGCACTGAAGGCTTATGCCCTGCTGGCGACCAGTGCCGACAAGGGTGCAGTACGTAACAAGGCGATGCTTGAAGGGCTGTAAAGCACGTTAGGCCTGCCTGAAACAAGAACCGGCGCCTTGAGCGCCGGTTTTTTTATGCCCGTGTCCCCGCAGAAGTCAGCACAGGAACACATCAACTACTGTATCTGCTCCGGCGTCACGATCACCCAGTTCTTGTCCGCAGTCACCGGCAATCCTTCCTTGGCCTGTGCCGCCGCGTTTTTGGCAATCATCCCGTTCAACTGGTCCATGTACTTGGCCTTGCGGTTTATCCACAGGTGGATGCCGCCTTTGCCCACATCCACGCCATGAAACTGCATATAGCCATCGCTGGTCGGGGTGTCGCCGCCCACCAGCACCGGTTTCTTCCATTCATCGATGTAGGTAAGGATCGCCGCCTGCTTGCCCGCCATCCAGGTGGCCGGGGTCCACAGGTAAGGGGTCAGCTCCAGGCCCTCGTTAGCCTTGGCATCGTAGTGCCCAGCGCCGATCTGCTTGCGCGCAGTGGTCAGCTGGCCGCTGGCGCGGTCCTTGAGTAGCAGACTCACGCCAATCACGTTCTGCGGCTTCACGTTGTAGCCGTACCTGGGATCTGACGCGACCATGCGCACCAACTCTTCGGAGGCAGCAGAGATCACGTAGACCTCGATGCCGTTCTCCATCAGCTTGTTGTAGAGCTCGGCCTGGCCCTTGAAGACCTTGGGCGGCTGGACCTCGATAGCCTTGATCTGGTCGCCTTCGTAATAGGTGCTGGGGATCGGCTTGGTCAAAGCCATCAGTTCATCCACTTGCACCTTGAGCTCCTTGAGGGTAAAGCCGGAAAACACCTGGGCCACCCACGGGTAGCAAACCATGTCGTCGATCTCGCACAACCGGTAGTAGTAACTGAACAGGCTTTCCTTGTGCTCGGCAGTGTCCTTGAACGGCATCAGCTTCAACGAAGGGTCGAGCTTGTCGCGGCTCAGCAGGCCCTTGTTTTCCATGAACGGAAGCAAGGCTTCTTCCAGGTCATAGCGGTAACTGGTGTTGTCCATGTCGAACACCGCGTAGTTACCTTTATGGGCGTTGGCGGCAATCATGCTGTCTAGCTGCTTGGCGGCCTCGGCCGGCCAATGCTTCAGCTCGGTGGCGAAGGTTTCGATACTGAACAGCAGGGACAGGCCGATGGCGGCGGCTTTCACAGCGACTTTCATGTGCGAATCTCCTGAAATGACCCAGAAACGCTAGTGCAACAATCTCTATCGACAACCCTTGATAACGACCTCCATGCACCAGCAAACGCCGTGTTTATTGCAATCTGCGACACATCGTTATTCCATAAACGACTATGCAAATTCCATTTGGGTATAAATTCGTTTGTTTTCAGGCTGTTAGCATTTCCGTTCGGAATCGCTCGCAGAGGCGATGCCATTTCTGCTTTTTTCTGCTGGAGCTTCAATGAACCTGCCGCTGTCACTTAACCTGCTGGCGTTCCTGGCCCTGTTGCTAGGCCTGGCACAAACCCGCCACACAGACTGGAGCCTGGCCAAGAAGGTGCTGCTTGGCCTGCTGCTGGGCGTGGTCTTTGGCCTGGTCCTGCATACCCTCTATGGCGCTGGGCACCCGGTGCTCAAGGCCACCATCGGTTGGCTCGACCTGGTGGGCAACGGCTACGTCGGCCTGTTGCAGATGATCGTCATGCCGCTGATCTTCGCCTCGATCCTCAGTGCCGTGGCACGCCTGCACAACGCTTCGTCGCTGGGCCGCATCAGCGTGCTGAGCATCGGTACGCTGCTGCTGACCACCGCCATTGCCGCACTGATCGGCATCGTGCTGACCAACCTGTTCGGCCTCAGCGCCGAGGGGCTGGTAGCCGGCGCCCAGGAAAGCGCACGCATGCAAGTTATCCACAGCGACTACGCAGGCAAGGTCGCCGACCTCAACATCCCGCAACTGCTGCTGTCGTTCATCCCCAGCAACCCGGTAGGCGACTTGGCCAGGGCCAAACCGACCTCGATCATCAGCGTGGTGATCTTCGCCGTGTTCATCGGCCTGGCTGCACTGCAGCTGATCAAGGACGATGCCGAGAAAGGCGAGCGTGCGCTGGCGGCCATCGACACCCTGCAGGCCTGGGTGATGCGCCTGGTGCGGGTAGTGATGAAGCTGACCCCGTATGGCGTTCTGGCGCTGATGACCAAGGTGGTGGCCAGCTCGAACATGGAAGACATTCTCAAGCTTGGCAGCTTCGTGGTGGTGTCATACCTGGGCCTGGCGCTGATGTTCGTGGTACATGCCCTAATCCTCGCCGCTACCGGCGTGAGCCCACTGCGCTTCTTCCGCAAGGTGTGGCCGGTGCTGACCTTTGCCTTCACCAGCCGCTCCAGCGCTGCCAGCATCCCGCTGAACATCGAAGCCCAAACCCGTCGCCTCGGTGTGCCGCAGTCGATCGCCAGCTTCAGCGCCTCGTTCGGCACCACCATCGGCCAAAACGGCTGCGCCGGTCTCTATCCTGCCATGTTGGCGGTGATGGTCGCGCCAGCGGTGGGCATCGATACCTTCGACCCACTGTGGATCGCCACCCTGGTGGCCATCGTCACGCTGAGTTCGGCAGGGGTTGCCGGGGTCGGCGGCGGCGCCACCTTCGCCGCGCTGATCGTGCTGCCGGCCATGGGCCTGCCGGTGGAGTTGGTGGCGTTGCTGATTTCGGTGGAGCCGCTGATCGACATGGGCCGTACGGCGCTGAACGTCAACGGTTCGATGACGGCGGGCGTGGTGACCAGCCAACTGCTGAAAGAAACTGACAAGGCAGTGCTGGCCGGCGATGAGCATGCCGAGCTGAGCCATACCTGACAGCTCGCCAGGGGCGCGTTGCGCCCCTTACGCGACAAGGCACTTCGGGTCTTGCTCAAAATTTGAACAGCCAGCAGTCGTCTGTTATAGCGGGTTTACCCGCGCAGGGCTGCAAAGCTGGCCCCGACAACCTCAAACCTTGTCCCAAACCTCGAAGTGATAAGCCGGCTTACCTGCCTCAGCCTGTGCCTCGCTAGAAGTCAGCCTCCACTGCCCTTCATCAAACGCCGGGAACCACGCATCCCCCTCTGGCGCCAATTCCACCCGCGTCAGGTACATGCGGCTGACCAGGCCCTGCTCCAGCGCCTGCCCATACAGCTGCGCGCCGCCTATCAGCATCAGCTCGTCGACGCCTTTCTCACGCGCCCACTGCTCAGCGCGCACCAGCGCGTCTTCCAACGAGCCGAACACCTCGGCACCCTCGAGCTGCAGCCCTACCTGGCGGCTGACCACGATGTTCAACCGCCCGGGCAGCGGCCGCCCCAGCGAGTCCCAGGTCTTGCGCCCCATGATGATCGGCTTGCCCAGGGTGGTCGCCTTGAAGTACTTGAAGTCCCCCGGCAGGTGCCAGGGCATGGAATTGTCGATGCCGATCACGCGGTTCTCGGCGTGAGCCGCGATCAGGCTGAGGGGGAGTGATGTATTCATGCCAGCGAGGATAGCACCGGCCGTGTGGGTTATGCTTCTGCCCTGACCTGTGCAATGGAAGACCTTGTGACTGCACCGACATCACTGGACAAGCGCTGGCTCACCGAAGCGGTCCGCCTGCGCGAGGAACATGCCGGCCTGCTGGAAGACCAGGAAGCCAACCGCCATGCGCGCCAGCTCGGCGGCGACTTGGCGACACGCATCGAAAGCCGGGCGCTGTTCCTGGCAGAGCGGGACGGCATCACCACCGCCCTGCGCCACTGGAAGCAGGGCGCACGCCTGGCGCTGCTGGCTTTGCTGCTGCTCGCCGTGCTCAGCGGCGCCGGCCTGGCACTGGCCGCCCTCGGCGACGGCCAGCGCCCGGTCAACGTATTCTGGGCACTGGGCAGCCTGCTCGGGCTGAACCTGCTGACACTGCTGGGCTGGTCCATCGGCTTTGCCCTGAGCGGCGAGCATGGCGCGGGGCTGGGCCGCCTGTGGCTGTGGCTGAGCGAGCGCTTTGCCCGCGATGCCAAGGCTGCGCACTTGGCACCAGCGCTGTTGGTGCTGTTGCAACGCCAGCGCCTGAACCGCTGGCTGCTCGGCCTGCTGGTGCATGCCCTGTGGCTGCTGGCGATGCTGTGCGCGCTGGGCATGCTGCTGGCCCTGCTGGCCACTCGGCGCTATGGCTTTGTCTGGGAAACCACCCTGCTCGCTGCCGACCCGTTCATTCACCTGACCCAGGTGCTGGGGGCCGTGCCCTCGCTGCTGGGCTTTGCAGTGCCCGATGTAGCCATGATTCGCGCCAGCGGCGACAGCATGCCGGCCCTCGACCTGGCGCGTCAGGCCTGGGCCAGCTGGCTGCTAGGCGTGGTGCTGGTGTACGGCCTGCTGCCACGCCTGCTGCTGGCCGGGCTGTGCTGTTGGCGTTGGCGCCAAGGCCGTCAGCGCCTCACGCTGGACCTGAGCCTGCCCGGTTACGCACAACTGCGCGAAGCGCTGATGCCGCGCAGCGAGCGCATCGGGGTGCAGGACGCCGCCCCGCAAGCCTTGCCGCAGTTTGCCGCAGGCCAGCTGGAAGGTGGTAGCAGCGGTGCCCTGCTGGTCGGCCTGGAGCTGGACGACCAACGTCCATGGCCGCCCGCCTTGCCCAAAAGCGTGACCGATGCCGGCGTGCTCGACAGCCGCGAATCACGCAACCGGCTGTTGGAGCAGCTCAGTCGCTTCCCGCCGGCACGCCTGGCCATCGCCTGCGACCCACGCCGCTCGCCCGACCGCGGCAGCCTGGCGCTGCTCGCCGAGCTGGCACGTAATGCCGGGGCTACCCGTATCTGGCTGCTGCAGGCAGCACCTGGCCAGGCGCTCGATGCCCAGCGCCTTGGTGACTGGCACGAAGCCCTCGACCGGCTTGGTCTGCAGCATGCCGACACCTCACCGTTGACCTGGCTGGAGCATGGCCATGACTGAGCCACTGAAACTGGCCGTGGTCGGCCACACCAACGTCGGCAAGACCTCGCTGCTGCGCACCCTGACCCGTGACGTCGGCTTTGGCGAAGTATCCCACCGCCCCAGTACCACTCGCCATGTCGAAGGCGCGCGGCTTTCGGTGGACGGCGAACCCTTGCTGGAGCTTTACGACACGCCGGGCCTGGAGGACGCCATTGCCCTGCTCGACTACCTCGAACGCCTGGAGCGCCCGGGCGAGCGCCTGGACGGTCCGGCCCGTCTCGAGCGTTTTTTGCAGGGCAGCGAAGCGCGCCAGCGATTCGAACAGGAGGCCAAAGTGCTGCGCCAGTTGCTGGCCAGCGATGCCGGCTTGTATGTGATCGATGCGCGCGAGCCGGTGCTGGCCAAGTATCGTGACGAACTGGAAGTGCTGGCCAGTTGCGGCAAGCCATTGTTACCGGTGCTCAACTTCGTCGCCAGCCACCAGCACCGCGAGCCGCAATGGCGTGAAGCCCTTGCCCGGCTTGGGCTTCACGCATTGGTGCGGTTCGACAGCGTGGCCCCGCCAGAGGATGGCGAGCGCCGCTTGTACGAAAGCCTGGCCCTGCTGCTGGAAAACGCCCGCCCGGCGCTGCAGCGGCTGATCGACGACCAGCAGGCGCAGCGCCTGGCCCGCCAGCACAGCGGCAAGCGCCTGATTGCCGAGCTGTTGCTGGACTGCGCCGCCTGCCGGCGTAGCGTCGAGGCCGAGCCAGTTGCCGAAGCCCGGGCCATCGAAGCGTTGCGCCAGGACATTCGCCAACGTGAACAGCGTTGCGTCGAAGCCTTGCTCAAGCTGTATGCCTTCCGCCGCGAGGATGCTCATGCCAACGACCTGCCATTGCTGGATGGCCGCTGGGGCGACGACCTGTTCAATCCCGAGACCTTGAAACTGCTGGGCGTGCGCCTGGGCAGCGGCGTGGCAGCGGGGGCTGCGGCCGGGGCCGGGGTCGATCTGCTGGTTGGGGGGCTTACCTTGGGTGCGGCAGCGCTGGCGGGGGCAATAGCCGGTGGCGCGCTGCAAACAGCACGCAATTATGGCGCGCGGTTGATGGGCAAGCTCAAGGGCAAGCGGGAACTGACCGTTGACGACACCGTATTGCGCTTGCTGGCGTTGCGTCAGCAGCAGTTGATGGTGGCGCTGGATAGCCGTGGGCATGCGGCGCAGGACAGCATCAGGCTGGGTGAGCTGGATGAAAAGACCTGGCGCGAGGGCAAGTTGCCAGAGGCGCTGGTCAAGGCGCGGGCGCATCCGCAGTGGTCCACCCTGAATCCTGGGGCGAAGCTGAATCAGGCTGAGCGGCAGGAACAGCTGGAGGCACTGGTTGCGCAGATTTGAGGGGGATGCGAGGTGCATGCCTTGAAGGAGGTGTCACCTGTGAGATCGAGCGCCGCACGGGCGGCGCTCGATCTCACAGGCGACAAAAACCTCAAGGCCGACACATACCAGCCCTCACCCTATCACTGCGCTGCCACCTTCTCCGACTTGCCGTCATAGCGCTTGCGCCACTCGGCCAGAATCTGGTCACGGTTCTTCGAGGCCCAGGCAAAGTCATTCTTGATCAACCGCTGCTCATAGTCCGCCGGCAACTCGGTCTGTGGCTTGGCAACCCCCGGCGCAGCCAATACCGCGAAGTTTTCCTTGTACAACTCCATGGCCGCCGGGCTGGCCGAGAAATCCGCCAGGCGCTTGGCCGCATCCGCCTTGGGCGACCCTTTGATCACGGCAGTCGCCTCGATCTCCCAACCCAGGCCTTCCTTGGGGAGCACGATATCCAGCGGCGCAGCCTGGCGCTTGAGCTGCACGGCCGGGTATTCGAACGAAATACCGATCGGGAACTCGCCCGCCGCCGCCAGCTTGCACGGCTTGGAACCCGAGTGTACGTACTGGCCGATGTTCTGGTGCAGCGCATCCATGTACGCCCAACCCTGCGGCTCGCCAAAGGTCTGCAACCAGGCACTTACATCCAGGAAGCCGGTACCCGATGAGGCCGGGTTGGGCATGACGATCTTGCCCTTGTACTCGGGCTTGGTCAGGTCCTGCCAGCTCACCGGCTTGCTCAAGCCCTGCTTTTCGGCCTCGATGGTGTTGAAGCAGATGGTCGCGGCCCAGACGTCCATACCGACCCAGGCCGGCGGGTTGGCAGCATCGCGGTAATTGGGCGCGATCTTGCCCAAGTCCTTGGGTGCATAGGCTTCGAGCATGCCGCCCTGGTCAAGGATGGCCAGGCTGGATGCCGCCAGGCCCCACACCGCATCGGCCTGCGGGCGCTCTTTTTCTGCCAGTAGCTTGGCGGTGATGATACCGGTGGAATCACGTACCCACTTGATCTCGATATCCGGGTTGGCCTTCTCGAAGGCCTGCTTGTAGGTCTTCAGCTGTTCGGCTTCCAGCGCGGTGTAGACCGTCAGCTGGGTATCGGCGGCCGACGCCTGCAGGCTGAACACGGCGGAAACGGCAGCGGCAAGTGCAAGGTGCTTGTACATGGGTAGATTCCTTACAGGTCAGACGGTCGCGGCGCGTTGGCGCCAGGCTTGGGAGCGGCGCAACAGGCCGCGTGAGGCTGCGGCCAGCAGCAGTGAAGCGCCGGCACTGGTCAGCAGGATCAAGGTGGACATGGCTGCGGCCCCCCCAACGTTGCCGGCGTCGTCCATGTTCAGCACGGCAACGGCAGCCAGGAGGGTGTCGGGGCTATACAGGAAAATCGCTGCCGACACGGTGGTCATCGCCGAGACGAACAGGTAGCGGATGATGTCCAGCAGGGCCGGCAGGCAGATCGGCACGGTCACCCGCAAAAAATGCTTGTACAACGGCGCCTTCAGCGACAGGGCGGCGGCCTCGAACTCGCCGTCGAGCTGGCGCAGCGCGGTGGTTGCGGTCATCTGCGCGGTTGTCAGGTAGTGGGCGACGGTGCACACCACCAAAAGCCCCATGCCGCCGTACAGCACATGCAACGGATTACCGTTGAGGTTGAAGAAGAAAACGTAACCCAGCCCCAGCACCAGCCCAGGCACGGCCATGGGGATGAAGCTGAGCAGGCGCAATGCCTGGTTGAGCAGCCGCTGGCCTTGGGTCTTCTCCATCAGGTAGGCACCGGTGAAGATCAGGATACTGCCGATCAGCGCGGTGCAGATTGCCATGGTCACGCTGTTGCGATAAGCCAGCCAGCCGCCGTCTGCGGTGTCCTCGAACAGGTAATGGCGCAGCGACAATGACAGGTTGTAGGGCCAGAAGGTGACCAGCGAGGAATACACGGCCATGCCAATCACCAGCAGCAGCGCCGCACACACCAGCAGCACAATCGCCAGGAAGCAGGCATCGCGGCCGCGCGACGGCTTGGGCTCGAACACCTGGGCGCGTCCGCTCATGGCCTCGCCCTGGCGCCGACGCAGCCAGGCATCGACGCTGAAGCTGAACAGTGCCGGGATCAACAGCACCATGCCGATCAGCGCACCACGCCCGAACTGTTGCTGGCCGACCACCGCCTTGTAGGCTTCCAGTGCCAGCACCTGATAGTCGCCACCGACCACAACCGGGACCCCGAAATCGGTGATGGTCAGGGTGAAGACCAGGCAGAATGCGGCGAACACCGCCTGGCGTGTGGCTGGCCAGGTAATGCTGGTGAACGCCCGGCCTGGCCCGGCACCCATGCTGGAAGCTGCATCGAACAGCCGGGCATCCGCTAGCGACAGCGCCGACAGCAGGATCATCAGCGCATGCGGGAAGGTGTAGATGGCCTCGCCCAGCACGATGCCCCAGAAGCCGTAGATGTTGTCGCTGAACAAACCACGCAACAGCCCCTGGTTGCCGAACAAATAGACCAGGGCAATGGCCGGCAGCATCGACGGTGCCAGCAGCGGCAGCAGCGATATCCCCCGCCACAGGCCTTTGGCCGGGATCAGCGTACGTTGCAGGGCATAGGCAAACAGGTAGGCCAGCGGCACCACGATGGCCGCGACGGTGAGTGCCACCGACAGGCTGTTGCCGAGCAACCAGTGGAAGGTGTCGCTGGCGAACAATTCACGGGCCGCCAGCAGGCCACCGCCCTGCCCTGCTTCAGCACTTAAGCCTCGCCAGAAGATCGCCAACAGCGGCAGCAACACCGCCAGCACCAGAAGAATCAGCAGCAGACTCTTGCCGCCGACGACGAACAACTGGTCACCCAGGGCGACGCCAGCACGCGGCGTGGCTTTGGCCTGGCTCAGCGGCAGGGACATTGGCGCGGCCATCTCAGGCAAACACCTGCAGGCTCTGCGGCGGCAGCGCCACCCAGATATCCTGCGAGCCCAGGCGCGGCATTGCCTCGGGGGACAGCTCGGCCATCAGGGAGTGGCCTGGCAGGGCCTTGAGCTCGAAGCTCATGCGGCAGCGGTTACCCAGGAAGGTAATCTCGCGGACCTTGGCCGGGAACAGGTTTTCTTCGTGCACCGCCGGGTTGACCGTGATTGCCTCAGGGCGGCAGAACAGCCTCCCGCTGCTGGCCTGGGCCGAGTCCGGGGCCAGGCGCATGTTCATGCCGCCGACCAGGGCATGGCTGTCACCGCTGCGCTGGAACGGCAGCCAGTTGCCTTGGCCGACGAACTCGGCAACGAACGGCGTGGCTGGCTGGTCGTAGATTTCCTGCGGGGTGGCGTACTGCTCGACCTGGCCGTTGTTCATCACCGCAATGCGGTCGGCCATCAGCATGGCCTCGTCCTGGTTGTGGGTCACCATCAGCGTGGTAATGCCCAACTGGCGTTGCAACTGACGCAGTTCGCTGCACAAATGCTCACGCACCCGGGCGTCAAGCGCCGACATCGGCTCGTCGAGCAGCAGCAGCGAAGGTGCCGGCGCCAATGCCCGGGCCAGGGCCACGCGCTGCTGCTGGCCGCCGGAAAGCTGGCCCGGGTATTTCTTTTCGCTGCCGGAAAGGCCTACCAGTTCGAGCATTTCCGCCACCCGCTGGCGGGCCTGCTCGCGGCCACTGCCGGTCAAGCCGTAGGCGATGTTGGCCTCGACCGTCAGGTTGGGAAACAGCGCATAGGACTGGAAAAGGATGCCGTAGTCACGCGCCTGGGGCGGCAGCTCGGAGATATCGCGCTCACCGATATACAGCGTGCCGCGGTCCTGACGCTCCAGGCCGGCGATGCAGCGCAGCAGCGTGGTCTTGCCACAGCCGGATGGGCCGAGCAGGCACACCAGTTCGCCGGCGGCGATGTCCAGCGAGACATCGTTGAGCGCAGTGAAAGCACCGAAGCGCTTGTGGATATTGCGCACTTTCATCGGTGCGCCGGAGGTGGTGGAGTGCATGGCAAGGCCTCATCGAAGAGATGGGCCCATGCTAGGAAGGCTGTGCGAACGTTCTGTGGCGTAAAGGCAAAAGCGGGTGATAGTGGTATAGGCAGATTTTGTATTGGCATTGGTGGGCACGATCGCCGGCAGTCACGCCGGGGCTTTCAGAGATGCGAACCTGCAACTTCCTGCGCCACCCCCAGAAATGCCGCCGGTAACCGGGCTTGGCGTCGTTCTTTCAGGCAATACAGGTACTCGTGCATCACCGGTGCATTCTCCAGCGCCAACACCCGCAGCTCCGGGTTGTGCGGCACTTCATGCCGGGCTATCACGCTGATGCCAATGTTGCGCAGTACCGCCTCGCGGATCGACTCGCGGCTGCCAATTTCCAGCACAGTCCCTGCCTCGACCCCGGCCGCCTGCAACATCTGCTCAGTCAGCTTGCGCGTGGTCGAGCCTTTCTCGCGCATCAGCAGGCAATGCCCGGCCACCACCTCGATCGACACCGCTTGCCGACGCGCCAGCGGATGATTGCGGTGCACAGCCACCACCAACGGGTCAGTGCCCAGCACCCGCCGCACCAGCCGGGCGTCTTCCAGCAATTGCGACGAGGCGGCGATATCCACCCGGTAGTCCTCGAGCATCTCCAGCACTTGCTGCGAGTTGCCGATCTCTACCGCCACTTCCACCTGCGGCAGGCGTTCGCGGTAGATCTTCACCAGGTCAAGAATGTAGTAAGGCGCCGTGGCCGCAATACGCAGGCTGCCCTGAGCCTGGCCGCTGTTACGCAGTTCAAACTCGATGTCGGCCTCCTGCTGCAACAATGCCTTGACCATCGGCAGCAGGCGCACGCCCTCCTCGCTCAGCACCAGGCGCCGCCCGCCGCGGTAAAACAGCTCCACGGCGTACTGGCTCTCCAGGTTGCGAATCTGCGTGGTCACTGTGGGCTGGCTGAGGCCAAGCTTCTTCGCCGCCAGGGTGATACTGCCCAGACGGGCCACCATGTAGAAGGCTTTCAGCTCAGCACTCAGCATGCACGTCCCCTATTTGCGCAACAGGCGCAAGCCGTTGAACACCACCAGCAGGCTTACGCCCATGTCGGCGAACACCGCCATCCACATGGTGGCCATGCCGGCAAAGGTGATCGCCAGGAATATCGCCTTGATGCCCAACGCCAGAACGATGTTCTGCATGAGGATCGCCGCGCTTTGGCGCGACAGCCTGACGAAGGCAGGGATTTTCCGCAAGTCGTCGTCCATCAGCGCCACGTCGGCAGTTTCGATGGCTGTATCGGTACCGGCCGCCGCCATGGCAAAGCCGATCTCGGCACGGGCCAGCGCCGGTGCGTCGTTGATGCCGTCACCGACCATGCCCACCCGATGGCCCCGGGCATACAAAGCCTCAATGCTTGTCAGCTTGTCAGCAGGCAGCAGGTTGCCTTCGGCGCGATCGATACCCACCACGGCAGCGATGGCCTGGGCGGTATGCGGATTGTCGCCGGTCAACATGACCGTCTTGATACCCAGCTCATGCAGCTCGGCGATGGCCTGCCGGCTGCTGTCCTTGACCGTGTCGGCCACGGCGAACAGCGCCAACGGGCCAGAACGGTCGAGCAGCAGCACGACGGTCTTGCCCTGACGCTCCAGCGCATCCAGGCGGGCCTCCAGCTCAGGTGAGCACAGCCCCAGCTCCTCGACCAGGCGATGATTGCCCAGGTGGTAGACCTCTCCGTCGATGGTGCCGCGCACGCCACGCCCGGCCAAGGCCGCAAAGTCGTCAACCTCGCTAAAGGCCAGGCCCTGCGCCTTGCCGAACTGAGCAATGGCGCGGGATACCGGGTGATCCGAGCGCTCGCCCAGGCTGGCGGCCAAGGCCTGCGCCCGATCTTCGAACAGCGGCTGCAGAACCTTGGCATCCGTCTGTACCGGTTTGCCATGGGTGATGGTGCCGGTCTTGTCGAGGGCCAGGTAATCCAGGTGACGGCCGCCTTCCAGGTACACGCCGCCCTTGATCAGGATGCCTTTGCGCGCGGCAGCAGCCAGGCCGCTGACGATGGTCACCGGGGTCGAAATCACCAGGGCGCATGGGCAAGCCACCACCAGCAGCACCAATGCGCGGTAAACCCAGTCGAACCAGGCGCCGGCCATGAACAGCGGAGGGATGACCGCAACCGCCAAGGCTACGGCAAACACCGCCGGGGTATAGATGCGCGAGAAACGATCGACAAAGCGCTGGGTAGGCGCTCGCGCACCTTGCGCCTGCTCGACGGCCTTGATGATCCGCGCCAGGGTCGATTGCCCGGCAGCGGCGGTCACGCGAAATTCCAGCGCCCCCGCCTGGTTGATGGTGCCCGCGAACAGCTTGTCGCCCACCCCCTTCTCTACAGGCAGGCTTTCGCCGGTGATCGGTGCCTGATCGACGCTCGATTGCCCACTGGTCACTTCACCGTCAAGGCCAATGCGCTCGCCAGGGCGCACTCGCACCAACGCGTCGACGGCCACTTCACGCACCTCCACTTCGCGCCATTGGCCATCACCCTGCTGCACCGTGGCCATGTCCGGGGTCAATTGCATCAGCCCACTGATGGCATTGCGCGCGCGGTCCAGTGAACGTGCCTCTATCAGTTCGGCAACGGTAAACAGCACCATCACCATGGCCGCCTCCGGCCACTGGCCGATCAGTACCGCACCCGTCACGGCGATGCTCATCAGCGCGTTGATGTTGAGGTTGCGGTTTTTCAGGGCAATCCAGCCCTTCTTGTAGGTGCCAAGGCCGCAACCGAGGATCGCCACCAGCGCCAGGGCCGCCACCATCCACTCCGGTGCGAGTGCAGAAAAGTGCACGATTTCGGCGGTGATCGCGGCAATACCTGACAATGCCAGCGGCCACCAGCGGGTTCTGCCAGGTTGCGGCGCATTGGCACTGCCGTCGTCCTCGGCGCCAATAGGCTCGGCCTTCATGCCCAAGCTGTCGATGGCACGTTCGATATCGGCAGTGCCATTCAAGGTATGGCGCACGCCCAGCACGCGGTTGATCAGGTTGAATTCCAGCTGTTCGATACCCGCCAGCTTGCCCAGCTTGTCCTGGATCAAGGTCTGTTCGGTGGGGCAGTCCATGGCCTCGATGCGGAAACGGCTGAGCCGGGCATGGCTGCTGGAGTTTTCGCGAAGCTGCACGGTGGCGGACGCAGCGGCAGCGCCACAGCAACCGTGGGCGTGGTGGTCGTGCTTGTGTTCGTGGCTGACAGGCTGGTTCATGAGGTCATCCTTAAATTGAGCCTGTTGCCAAGTGAACACCCTGTAGCCACTATAGGGTCAAGCCACTTGTTGGAGATTGGGTGATGAAGATCGGAGAGCTGGCCAAAGCCACCGATTGCGCGGTGGAGACCATTCGCTACTACGAGCGGGAAAACCTGCTGCCAGAGCCGGCGCGCAGCGAGGGCAACTACCGGTTGTACACCCAGGCGCATGTGGAGCGGCTGACCTTCATCCGCAACTGCCGCACGCTGGACATGACCCTGGACGAAATTCGCAGCCTGCTACGCCTGCGCGACAGCCCCGACGACGCGTGCGGCAGCGTCAATGCGCTGATCGACGAGCATATCGAGCATGTTCAGGCGCGGATCGATGGCTTGGTGGCATTGCAGGAGCAGCTGGTGGAGCTGCGGCGGCGCTGCAACGCGCAGGGAAGTGAGTGCGCGATCTTGCAGCAACTGGAGACGAACGGGGCGGTATCGGTACCGGATACCGAACATTCGCATGTGGGGCGAAGTCACGGGCACTGAACCAGAAGCTTCGCGGGTGAACCCGCTCCCACAGGGCACTGCACATAACTAAGTCGTGCGCGGTGCCTGTGGGGTTCACCCGCGAAGAGGCCAGTTCAAACAATACAGACCTATCAGACCGCCATCGGCGCTGTCATCGGCGCATGGTGCTCATAGCCTTCCAGCCAGAAATCAGTCGGTTCGATCTTCTCCAGCCACTCCGGCTCATACTTGCCAGTCTCGGCAAATGCCGGAACACGGTCGCTGATCACCAGCTTCGGCGCTTCCAACGGCTCGCGCTTGAGCTGCTCGTTCAGCATGTCCAGGTGGTTTTCATACACATGGGCATCGCCTATGAAATAGGTGAACCAGCGTGGGGTATAACCGGTGAGGCGGCCGAACAGCGAGAGCAGCGCCGCGCCTTCAGTGAGGTTGAACGGCGTGCCCAGGCCCAGGTCGTTGGAGCGGATGTAGAGGGTCAGGGAAATCTCTTTCGTCTCTACATTCGGGTGGAACTGATACAGCAAGTGACACGGCGGCAGGGCCATTTCGTCCAGTTGCGCGCAGTTCCAGCCGTGGAACAGGATGCGGCGGCTGCCCGGGTCGTTGGCGATGGTGTCCAGGCACTGGCGCACCTGGTCGATGGCCTTGTACAGAATGACGAACGCGACGCCGTCCTCTTCGTCCTGTGCGATACGGCGGAAGCCTGCCTTCTCGGCCATTTCGATGGCGGCTGGGTTGCTCAACGGAATACGCTTGTAGCCCGGCCACTGGCGCCATTGCACGCCGTAGATCTCGCCCAGGTCGTCATGACCCTGGCGGAACGGGTTGGCCAGCCACTGGGCGTTTTCGTTGGCGTTCTGGTCCCAGACCTTGCAGCCCAGCTCGCGGAACTCACCAGCGTTCTTCACGCCACGCAGGAAACCGACCATTTCGCCGATTGCCGACTTGAACGCCAGCTTGCGCGTGGTAATGGCCGGAAAGCCCTTCTGCAGGTCGAAACGCAGCATGGCGCCCGGCAGGCTGATGGTGCGAATGCCGGTGCGGTTGCCCTGCAGCGTGCCGTTTTCGATAACGTCGCGGACCAGGTCCAGATACTGTTTCATGGCTTACCTGTAGCAAAAACGGCAGGGGATCGCCCTGCCGTGGGAATAATCAGGCGGGTTTCGCCGTGGGCTTGCGATTATAAGCCCACCAGATCAGGCCGAGGCCAGCCAGGATCATCGGCACGCACAGAATCTGACCCATGGTCAGCCAGCCCCAGGCGATGTAACCGAGCTGGGCATCCGGTACCCGAACGAATTCGACGATGAAACGGAAGATGCCGTAGAACAGCGCGAACATGCCCGACACCGCCATGGTCGGCCGCGGCTTGCGCGAATACAGCCACAGGATGACGAACAGTGCTACGCCCTCAAGGGCAAACTGGTACAGCTGCGACGGATGGCGCGGCAACTGCGCTGGGTCGCTGAACGGCGGGAAGATCATTGCCCATGGCACGTCGGTGGGCTTGCCCCACAGCTCGGCGTTGATGAAGTTGCCGATACGCCCGGCACCCAGGCCGATCGGCACCAGCGGGGCGACAAAGTCCATCAGTTCGAAGAACGACTTGTTGTTGCGCTTGCCAAACCACAGGGCCGCCAGCATCACGCCGATGAAGCCGCCGTGGAACGACATACCCCCTTTCCACACCTCGAAGATCAGCGTCGGGTTGGCCAGGTAGGCGTGCAGGTCGTAGAACAGCACGTAACCCAGGCGCCCGCCGACAATCACCCCCATCGACAGCCAGAACACCAGGTCGGACAGCTTCTCGCGGCTCCAGGTGGGGTCGAAGCGGTTCAGCCGGCGTGAGGCCAGCAGCCAGGCACCGCCGATGCCGATCAGGTACATCAGGCCGTACCAATGGATTTTCAGCGGCCCGATGGCAACGGCCACGGGGTCTATCTGCGGGTAAGGCAGCATGGAACTTCCTCTCGATTCAAATCAAAAAGCTGAGACCGACACAGAACAGCAGGGCTGCGAACAGGCGTTTCAACAAACGTGGCGACAGCTTGTGCGCCAGGCGCGCGCCGAAGCGGGCAAAAAACATGCTGGTCACGGCAATGCCGACCAGCGCCGGCAGGTACACGTAACCCAGGCTGTGGGGCGGCAGGTGCTCCTCATGCCAGCCCAGCAGCATGAAGCTGAGGGCACTGGCCACGGCAATCGGCAGGCCACAGGCAGAGGACGTGGCCACCGCCTGCTGCATGGGCAGGCTGCGCCAGGTCAGGAATGGCACAGTCAGTGAACCGCCGCCGATGCCGAAAATGGCCGAGGCCCAACCGATCACGCCGCCTGCGCCGACCAACGCGGGCTTGCCGGGGACGCCACGGCTGGCCTTGGGTTTGAGGTCCAGTGCCATCTGCGCGGCGATGACCAAGGCGAATACGCCAATGATCTTTTGCAGCAGCGGGCCCTGGATCAGCGAGGCGGTCTTGGCGCCGACACCCGCCCCGAGGAGGATGCCAAGGGTCATCCAGGCGAAGATCGGCCATTGCACGGCACCCTTGCGGTGGTGTTCACGCACGGCGTTGATCGAAGTGAAAACGATGGTTGCCAGTGACGTGCCGACTGCCAGATGGGTCAACACCGAAGCGTCGAAGCCCTGCAAGGTGAAGCTGAACACCAGCACTGGGACGATGATGATGCCACCGCCCACGCCGAACAGCCCGGCCAGCACACCGGCGCAGGCGCCCAACAGCAGATAGAGCACGAATTCCATTCGGCTTCCCCGAAAAATCAATCCGGCATGGTAACGGAACCCGGGCTCGGGGCTCTAGTGAACTCTGTGTCAGGATGGATCCGCCAAGCTGCTGTGGGTACAGTGACAAAAAACACAGAGGCCCGACCGATGTGCCTGATCGTATTTGCCTGGCGGCCGGGGCACACCCTGCCGCTGATCGTGGCGGCCAACCGCGACGAATTCTATGCCCGCCCTACCCAGCCCCTGGCGGCCTGGGAGGAGACGCCTGGGGTGCATGCCGGGCGCGACCTGGAGGCCGGTGGTACCTGGCTGGGGGTAGGTCCCCAGGGGCGCTTCGCCGCGCTGACCAACATTCGTGACCCGGGCCAGCCACCGGGGCCCCGCTCGCGGGGTGAACTGGTGGCAGCATACCTGCAGGGAGCGCTTGGGGTCGACGCGTACCTGGACCAGGTGGCCAGCCGCAGTGGCCAGTATTCGGGGTTCAACCTGTTGGTAGGTGACGAGCGGCAGCTGGGTTACCTGAATGCCCGGGACGCGGCGCCGCGCCTGCTTCAGGCTGGGGTGTACGGGCTGTCCAACGCAGGGCTGGATACGCCGTGGCCGAAGCTGGTGAAGGCGCGTAGCGGGCTTGAGGGCCTGCTGGAAACGCCGGACCCGGATCGGTTGCTGGCATTGCTGGCGGATAACGAGCCGGCAGCTGATGGTGACCTGCCCGAGACCGGCGTGGGGGTGGCGACCGAGAAATTGCTGTCGAGCGTATTCATCGCCAGCCAGAACTACGGGACCCGGGCGAGTACGGTGCTGATCGTGGATGATCTGGGACGAAGGCGGCTTATAGAGCGAAGTTTCGGGCCCTTTGGGGGGCATTTGGGCGAGGTAGAGTTAAAGGTTTGAGGGCCATGGGGCTGCTGCGCAGCCCATCGCGGCACAAGGCCGCTCCCACAGGGGTACGCGATCTCCTGTAGGAGCGGCCTCGCGCCGCGAAAGGGCCGCAAGCGGCTCCGAAAAATCAGAGGGTTTTATTGGCCCCTGGCCCGATCATCCGCGCCAACCCGAGGTTTTTCAGGGCCAGCTGCAGCGAGCTGTGGATAACCTGCGGGTTGTCATGGCTCAAGGCTTCGACCAGCAACTCCTTGGCCTTGCTCATGTTCACCTGCCGCAACATCCACTTCACCTTCGGCAGGTTGGTGGCGTTCATCGACAAGCTATCGAAGCCCATCGCCATCAGCAGGATTGCCGCCGCCGGGTCACCCGCCATCTCGCCGCAGATACTGACCGGCTTGCCTTCGCCATGGGCGTCGCGCACTACCGTGTTCAACGCCTGCAGCACCGCCGGGTGCAGGTAGTCGTACAGGTCGGCGACCCGCGGGTTGTTGCGGTCCACCGCCAACAAGTACTGGGTCAGGTCGTTGGAGCCGACCGAGAGGAAGTCCACTTGCCGCGCCAGCTCCTTGGTCTGGTACACCGCCGCAGGGATTTCGACCATCACGCCCACCGGTGGCATCGGCACATCGGTACCTTCGTCGCGCACCTCGCCCCAGGCGCGGTGAATCAGGTGCAGCGCCTCTTCCAGCTCATGAATACCTGAAATCATCGGCAGCAGAATGCGCAGGTTGTTCAAGCCTTCGCTGGCCTTGAGCATGGCACGGGTCTGCACCAGGAAGATTTCCGGGTGGTCGAGGGTGACGCGAATGCCGCGCCAGCCGAGGAACGGGTTTTCTTCCTTGATCGGGAAGTACGACAGCGCCTTGTCACCGCCAATGTCGAGGGTCCGCATGGTCACCGGCAATGGGTGGAAAGCCGCCAGTTGCTCGCGGTAGATGGCCAGCTGCTCTTTCTCGCTGGGGAAGCGCTGGTTGATCATGAACGGCACTTCGGTGCGGTACAGGCCGACCCCTTCGGCGCCGCGCTGCTGCGCACGGGCCACGTCGGCGAGCAGGCCGGTGTTGACCCACAGCGGCATGCGGTGGCCGTCCGGGGTGACGCACGGCAGTTCGCGCAGGGCATCCAGGCCCTGGGCCAGCTGGCGTTCTTCCTCGACCACGTCGCTGTACTGCTTGCGCAGCACTTCGCTCGGGTTGGTGAACACTTCGCCCTTGTAGCCGTCGACGATCAGTTCGATGCCGTCGACCTTGGAGTATGGCAGGTCGACCAGGCCCATCACCGTGGGGATGCCCATGGCGCGGGCAAGAATAGCGACGTGGGAGTTGCCCGAGCCCAGGACCGAGACCAGGCCGACCAGCTTGCCTTCCGGCACTTCGCCCAGCATGGCCGGGGTCAGTTCTTCACTGACCAGGATGGTGTTGTCGGCATACACCAGCGACTGCGAGCGGGCTTCCTGCAGGTAGGCCAGCAAACGCCGGCCCAGGTCCTTCACGTCGGAAGCACGCTCACGCAGGTAGTCGTCGTCCATCAGTTCGAAGCGGTTGACGTGCTCGCCGACCACCTGGCGCAGGGCACCCTGGGCCCATTGGCCGGTCTTGATGACCTCGGTCACCTCGCCACCCAGCGCTGCATCTTCAAGCATCATCAGGTAGACATCGAACAGCGCCCGCTCTTCCGGGCGCAGCTGGGTGGCCAGCTTGGCCGACAGCTTGCGCATGTCTTCGCGCACGCCTTCAAGGGCGTTTTCGAACAGTTTCAGTTCGGCGTCGATATCATCGACGGTCTTGTCCGGCACCACCTCCAGGTCGGCCGGCGGCAGCATCACCACCGCACGCCCCACGGCAGCACCTGGCGAACCCGGCACACCGACGAAGCGCGCTTCCTGGATGCCCTTGCCCTGACGGCCCAGGCCCCGGATCGAGCCGGTGGCCTCGGCGTGGGCGATAACCCCGGCGAGCTGGGCGCTCATGGTGACCAGGAAGGCTTCTTCGCCCTCGTCGAACTGGCGGCGCTCCTTCTGCTGGATGACCAGCACCCCGACCACGCGGCGGTGGTGAATGATCGGTGCACCCAGGAAGGAGGCGAATTTTTCTTCGCCGGTTTCGGCAAAATAGCGGTAACGCGGGTGGTCGGCGGCGTTTTCCAGGTTCAGCGGCTCTTCCCGGGTACCGACAAGGCCCACAAGGCCTTCGTTGGGGGCCATGCTGACCTTGCCGATGGAACGCTTGTTCAGGCCTTCGCTGGCCATGAGTACGAAGCGGTTGGTTTCCGGGTCGAGGAGGTAGACCGAGCAGACCTGGCTGCCCATGGCCTCCTTGACGCGCAAGACAATGATCCCCAACGCCGACTTGAGATCTTTGGCGGAGTTTACTTCCTGGACGATCTTGCGCAGCGTATTGAGCATGGCTCGGGGTCGAACTCCGTCGTCAGTCGCGCGTCAGCAGACGCGGTGCTAGCTCTTTCAGGGCGCGCCGGTACACCTCGCGCTTGAATGTCACAACCTGGCCCAGCGGGTACCAATAGCTCACCCAGCGCCAGCCGTCGAATTCCGGCTTGCCGGTCAGGTCCATCCGCACCCGTTGTTCGTTGCTCACCAGGCGCAGCAGGAACCACTTCTGCTTCTGGCCGATGCACAGCGGCTGGCTGTGGGTACGAACCAGGCGCTGCGGTAAACGATAACGCAACCAGCCACGGGTGCAGGCAAGAATTTCCACATCATCGCGTTCAAGGCCAACTTCTTCGTTCAGCTCGCGGTACAGGGCATCTTCCGGCGTCTCGTCAGGGTTGATACCACCCTGGGGAAATTGCCAGGCATCCTGGTTGATCCGTCGAGCCCATAGCACCTGCCCGGAATCATTCGTGAGAATGATCCCGACATTGGGGCGAAAACCATCCGGGTCGATCACGGCAGCAACCTCGCAAACGCATGTCACCGCATTGTTCCACAAAGCTTGCGAGCGCAGCAACGCGCCCGCCAAGCTTATGTGCAGCTGCGTGAAAACTCCGTATTCTGCGGGCCTACCTTGTGGCTGATGCGAGTGACCGCGATGCGCCTGGCTTTATTCGACCTGGACAATACCCTCCTCGGTGGCGACAGCGACCATGCCTGGGGTGACTACCTATGCGAGCGTGGCATCCTTGACCCGGTCGCCTACAAGCAGCGCAATGATGACTTTTACCAGGAGTACCTCAATGGCACCCTGGACCTGCAGGCCTACTTGGCCTTTTCCATGGAGATCCTGGCCGCGACGCCTGTGGCCAGACTCGACGAATGGCACCGCGACTTCATGCGCGACTGCATCGAGCCGATCATCCTGCCCAAAGCCCTGGCCTTGCTGCAGCAGCACCGCGAGGCCGGCGACCAGCTGGTTATCATTACCGCCACAAACCGCTTCGTCACCGCGCCGATCGCCAAGCGCCTGGGTGTACGCGTGCTGCTGGCGACCGAATGCGAGATGCGCGATGGCCGCTATACCGGGCGTAGTACCGATATAGCGTGTTTCCGTGAAGGCAAGGTGACGCGGCTGGAGCGCTGGATGATGGAGAACGGCTTCGATCTTGAGGACAGCTACTTTTATAGCGACTCGATGAATGACTTGCCGCTGCTGGAGCGGGTTACGCATGCGGTGGCCGTTGACCCGGACCCAAACTTGCGGGCCGAGGCTGATAAGCGTGGGTGGCCGGTGGTTTCGCTCAGGGACTGAGATTCTCCTGCGCCGGCCTCTTCGCGAGTAAACCCGCTCCCACAGGATGCCGCACAAGGCCTGAAGGCAGCGCAATACCTGTGGGAGCGGGTTTACCCGCGAAGAGGCAGGTGCCGGCAAGCCAGGACGCTCAGACCGGCTTGGCCCCCATCAGCCCGGCAATGGACAGGAAGCAGACCCCACTGAACACCGCCAGGGCCAGGGTAAACCGTAGCCCCACCACTTCTGCCTTGCGCAGCCGGTTCAACCGCACCAGCAGCCACCAGACGGCAAACGCGCCGAGTGTATAGATGACGCTGGAAGCCAGCACCCAGGTCTGCCCCAGCGGCCAACCGACAAGGTGCACCAGCCACCAGCCGGTGAACGGCATGCTCACCAGGCACAGCCCCATTAGCACCCAGACGAACACCAGCGGCCGCCGCAGCAGCTTGGCATAGGCCTCGGCATCGCCCTGGCGGCGGGCGCGCACGGTCCAGATCGCCAGGCCCAGAGCGCCCAGCAGCAGCAGGGCGGTGGCGATGATATGCAGGGTCTTGAGCGTGGTCAGGTGTTCCATGACGTCACATCCTTGAGCGATAAGCCAAGCGTAGACGCTCAGCCCAGGAACAGCTTGTAAGCCGGGTTCTCGGTTTCGTCCCAATAGGGGTAACCAATTTTGGCCAGCGCCGCCGGCACCAGGTGGCGCTCCTCCTCCGGCACCTGCAGCCCGGCCACCACGCGCCCGTCGGCCGCGCCATGGTTGCGGTAATGGAACATCGAGATATTCCAGCGCCCGCCCAGCTTGTTGAGGAAGTTGAACAACGCGCCCGGCCGCTCAGGGAATTCGAAGCGCAGCACCATCTCGTCACTGGCGCCGGCCGAATGGCCGCCGACCATATGGCGAATGTGCAGCTTGGCCAACTCGTTGTCGGTCAGGTCGGTCACCGGGAAGCCCTGATCGATCAGTTGCTGCACCAGCGCTGCACGCGGGTCGTTTTCGGGGTGGGTCTGCACACCGACAAAAATGTGCGCTTCGTCCGAAGTGTGCTTGCGGTAGTTGAATTCGGTGATCTGGCGCTTGCCGATGGCCTCGCAGAAGGCCTTGAAGCTGCCCGGGCGCTCGGGGATGGTCACAGCGATGATCGCTTCGCGCTTTTCACCCAGTTCGGCACGCTCGGCCACATGGCGCAGGCGGTCGAAGTTAACGTTGGCGCCAGAATCGATGGCCACCAGGGTCTGGCCGGCCACGCCGTACAGCTCGACATACTTCTTGATGCCAGCCACACCCAATGCGCCAGCAGGTTCGGTGATCGAGCGGGTATCGTCGTAGATATCCTTGATGGCTGCGCAGATTTCGTCTGTGCTGACGGTAACGACCTCATCCACGTGATGGCGGCAGATATCAAAGGTATGCTGGCCGATCTGCGCCACCGCCACGCCGTCGGCAAACAGCCCGACCTGCGGCAGTACCACGCGCTCACCGGCAGCCATCGCTGCCTGCAAGCAGTTCGAGTCATCCGGCTCTACGCCGATGACCTTGATTTCCGGGCGCAGGTACTTCACGTAGGCGGCAATACCGGCGATCAGGCCGCCGCCGCCCACGGGCACGAAGATCGCGTCCAGTTGGCCAGGGTGCTGGCGCAGGATTTCCATGGCCACGGTGCCCTGCCCGGCGATGGTGTGCGGATCGTCATAGGGATGGACGTAGACGAAGCCTTTTTCATCGACCAGTTTCAGCGAGTAGGCCAGCGCCTCGGGGAAAGAGTCGCCATGCAGCACCACCTTGCCGCCGCGGGAACGCACGCCTTCGACCTTGATCTCCGGGGTGGTCTTGGGCATCACGATGGTGGCCTTGATGCCCATTTCACGGGCCGCCAGGGCCAAGCCCTGGGCGTGGTTGCCGGCCGAGGCGGTGACCACGCCGCGGGCAAGTTCTTCCGAGCTCAGCTGGGCCAGCTTGTTGTACGCCCCGCGGATCTTGAACGAGAACACCGGCTGCAGGTCTTCGCGCTTTAGCAGGATCTGGTTGCCGAGGCGCTTGCTCAGCTGCCCGGCGCTCTGCAACGGGGTTTCGACGGCAACGTCATAGACGCGCGAGGTGAGGATCTTCTTGACGTACTGTTCGAGCATCGGGAAAGCATCACTGGGCCGCGGGACAAGGGCTGGGAGTCTACCCCAGCGCTACGTCGGGCGACCACAGCAAAGCCCTGCGAGCCGTTATACTAGGCAACTTTGAAACCGCCCCTGCCCCTTTCGGAGCCCGCATGACCCAGGACCAACTCAAACAGGCCGTCGCCCAGGCCGCTGTCGACTTCATTCTGCCCAAGCTGGATGAAAAGAGCGTTGTCGGCGTCGGTACCGGTTCGACTGCCAATTTCTTCATCGATGCCCTGGCTCAGCACAAGACCGCCTTCGATGGCGCCGTCGCCAGCTCCGAAGCCACTGCCCAGCGCCTGAAGGGCCACGGCATCCCGGTCTATGAGCTGAACAGCGTCAGCGAACTGGAGTTCTACGTGGACGGTGCCGACGAGAGCGACGCGCACCTGAACCTGATCAAGGGCGGCGGCGCGGCCCTGACCCGCGAGAAAATCGTCGCCGCGGTGGCCAAGACCTTCATCTGCATCGCCGACGCCAGCAAGCTGGTACCGGTACTGGGTTCCTTCCCGCTGCCGGTCGAAGTGATCCCGATGGCCCGCAGCCACGTGGCACGCCAGCTGGTCAAGCTGGGAGGCGACCCGGTGTACCGTGAGGGCGTGGTCACCGACAACGGCAACGTGATCCTCGACGTGTTCAACCTGCAGATCACCAACCCGGTGGAGCTGGAAGCGCAAATCAACGCCATCGTTGGCGTGGTGACCAACGGCCTGTTCGCGGCGCGGCCGGCGGATCTGCTGCTGCTGGGTACCGCTGAAGGCGTGAAGAGCCTGAAGGCCGAGTAAAACCCTTCGCGGGTAAACCCGCTTGTATGGTTAGACTTGAAGGGGTGGTGGGACTAAATGCCCGATTCTGACTGTTACGAGCAGTACAGACCGTGGGAGACATCGCCCCACCCCTTCCACCAAAGCGCCGATAAAGAATGCATCGTTTGCAAGCGACGATAGAAGCAAGCCAGCGCCTCTTGGTGAAAGCCCTTCAAGCCGAAAAACCATAACGTGGAGAGCCGCCGATGGCAATGCAGGTAGTGAAGTCGATCATTGGAGCGGACGTTGCAAAAGCTGAATTGGTGATCCATCACGAGGAGCGTGATGAGATCATCAAGCTGAAAAACTCCAAATCTGAAATCAATAAGTGGCTCAAGCAGCAGCCACTGAACACGGCTATCGCCGTTGAAGCGACCAACATCTATCACTTGGATCTGGTCGAGCTAGCCCACGGCATGGGCTTTGATGTTTATGTCATTGATGGATTTCAACTGAGTAACTATCGCAAGAGTGTTGGCGGCCGAGTCAAAACTGACCCGTCCGATGCGCGGTTGCTGTCCCGTTTTCTGAAAAACGAGGGTGAGGATCTTCGCCCTTGGACCCCGCCTCCCGCCGTCTACGGCAAGCTGCAGAGCCTTCTGCGGCGCAGGGCTGCGCTGGTATCGGCCCGTACTGCAATGACGCAGAGCTGGGCTAACGAGGGCCTGTTGAAAGCAGCCTTCGAAACCTTCGTCAAGTCGATAGAACGGCTGGACTTGCTGATACAAAAGAAGATCAAAGAAGTATTGCGAGAGGCAGGGCTGCTTGAACAGGTTATTCGCTGCCAGGCCGTGGAAGGTATTGGTTTTCTCACAGCGTCAGCACTGGTAATGGCGTTTATCAGAGGCGAATTCAAAAGCAGTGACGCTTACATCGCCTTCTTGGGGATGGACCTGCGAGTGAATGACTCCGGGCAAAAGAATGGACGCCGCCGCCTTACAAAGCGAGGCTGTTCGGAGATTCGTCGTTTGTTGCATAACGCAGCGATGTCGGCCAGTAGGTCAACTACCTGGAAGGACGTGTATGAGCAGTATCGGAGCAACGGTAAAGCAACGACCCAGGCACTAGTGATCTTGGCTCGCAAGCTCGCTCGCGTCGCATTCGCCCTGATGCGAGATCAGGGCGAATACGTCACCAAAAGCCGGAAATTGGCTTGCTGAAAACCATAGAATCTCCCACAG